>JACRJI010000016.1:0-300000 GCA_016235665.1 candidate division TA06 bacterium
CTGGGCCAGACCCTGCTCCGACAGGTACTTCGTGATCGCGCTGGTCAGGGTCGTCTTGCCGTGGTCCACGTGACCGATCGTCCCGATATTCACGTGAGGCTTCTTACGCTCAAATTTTGCTTTGGCCATGATGGTTTCTCCTATGATGATCTTTGGATTATTTTCTTTTCCCACTAAAACTTGTCCTGAGTTAGCCATGGCGGATCGAAGGAAACGCTAAATGTCAGTTTAGCGCTTTTCGTGCGTTTCGTGGGCGGTAATTATCTGGAGCCCACCACCAGGATTGAACTGGTGACCTCGTCCTTACCAAGGACGCGCTCTACCGACTGAGCTAGGTGGGCTTTTATCCGTAAAAACAATAATAGACCCCTGCCCCCAAGGCTTTAATTTTTTACTTGGGGGCTAATTTTGAGGCAAAGAATATCTATTATATCAAAAAATCTGTAAAAGTCAATACAAAAATTGGATTTACCACCATTTTTTCTACCGGCTAAACCGCCAAAACCGTACCTGAGTCATCTGGAACTTTATGTATCTCCCGTTCCCCGTTCTGAAACAACCATCTGTTCCCTATCATCTAACCCCAATGATCCGTTCCCTGTTATCTATTCCCAAGTCTTGGTGCGCCTGGCCCGAGTCGAACGGGCGACCTGCGCCGGATACGCACTATTCAACTATTTACAGCGTTATTTTACAACAACCAGTTTCTTTATCGCCTGGTAATCTCCAGCATTTAATTTATAGAAATATACGCCACTGGCAGCTTTGGCGGCATCCCAAGCAATTGTATAATGACCCGGCTTCTGATTACCCATTTCGAATTGTTTTACCACCTGACCTGAAATATTATAAATATTTAGTTTCACGTTGGATGATTTTGGCAATTGGTATTTAAATGATGTGAGCCTATTCGTCGGGTTAGGATAACTTGGCGAAAGGGCATACTGCAAAGGTATGTTATTAATAATATGCTGTTCGACATTTTTGGGTTCTTTCTCGTTTCCTCCAGTTACACCATTGTTAACATAAGGAAAAGAAAAACTGGGGTAATTATAAATATCCAAATGTTCAACGGCCTCAGCAGTAAACGTGCTACCCAACTCTACATTAAAACCGCCGAGTAGATCTATATACCCGCTTGTTTTTTCCGTTGTGAATTTTATGCGACTACTGCCAGTAATATTAGTATTACTTGCCGAAACATAATTAACACCATATAATTCATCATATACTGTTTGATAGTTATTTATTGTTGTGTCAATAGCTGATTGATAGTAAGGAACAATCTTATAAAACCTACCTTCACCCGGGTTCAGTGTAACTGTCAAGCTATACGATGTATCGCGCGAAGGGAATATTTTACCGTTACCCCACGCATAAGTGCAATTGCAGAAAGTGTCAGCTTCTGCAGTATCGGCAATTATGTGTTTCAAACGGAATGGATAGGGATAGTTGAATTTTAATGATATGCTGCTTGTATCGATAACTGTTGCACAGTTTGTTGTTCTTCTGTTAACAAGCATGAAATACTTCTCATTATTGTCTGTAAAAAGACCTACATCCATATACAAAGTACTGCCTGGGGCTTTCACGGCCTTAATAAAACCATTTGGATATTGGATCTCAGAGCCATTTCTCAGGCTATCAATACCATAAACAATGTCACTTGTTCCGCGTTTTAGAATACCACCGATTTTCTTCAATAAGAGATGCGCTGTATCAACTGCATACATCTGTGGAGTACAATACCAGCCACCACTATCAGGATTATATTGTTTTAAACCTTTCACTACAACATTAGCAGTGCTATCACTGCCCCAGTATTCATAGGTTAAGCCTTTTGCCCCATAGCATAATGCTTCGTAAATCTGTAGTTTTACTTCTTCACTCGTCGGGAAACGTGCCCCACCAATGTCACCAGTCTGAACCCAACCATATGTCTGTATACTGTTAATAAAATTTCTCTGTCTACTTTTACATAAAGTTCTCGCAGACTGTAATTGAAAAGATATTTGTCTTACAATCCACTGATAGTCCTCTTCGGTGCTTACTCCGGCAGTATTAACTCCAATATTATGCAAAGAGTCTCGTGGATTTATGCCAAACGGCATTATATGTGTAGCCAAATTTGGTGTATAGGCAGAATCATCGTTTGCATTTAAAAAATATCTGTAGCTGTGTACTTTATAAATATTCGTGTCCGGTGGGTAACCAATTTTTTCACACATATAGGGATAGTTTCTCCACACCATGTTTGAATAATTAATTCCGCCAAGGCTGTCCACAAAAAATTTATTGATACGATTATATGTACCATACGAATACGCTCGGATTTCATCAGAAATATAAATACCACCATAAGCAGTGATTGACGAACCTGCCATTTGTTTAATTTTTTCTTTCATCCTATTTAACGTAGCATAAATAGTATTATCATTAAGGCGTAAAGCCCGACCGAAAGTATCTTCAACACAAATTCTATCTACTACAATTTTGGTATCGCCAATCCATGACAATGAATAACGAAAGGCATGATGCGTAAATGGTCTTTCATAGTATTGATTTCCCATACTCCAACCATCAATATCATAAACAATCGCACTATCTTTTTGGAATCGAACAGTTTTTTCCACAAAAGCATTTAATGGCAAGCTATCCAAAGTTAAAATACTATACCAATGTGTTGTATCTGTATGATTTATATGCACGTACGGCACTAACAACGTGTCGGCTTGGTCATCAATAACTTCTACATTTAAAGTACAAACGACAGCCGTCCCATTTTGTGCACCAGACAATCTCATTAGCCTAAACGTAGCATAGTATGGCATAAAAACACTTTGGGCCCCAAAATTAACTGTATTCCCACATTGAGGTATTTCTTGTTCCTTAATATCATGGTCGAACCATGTAGTATCACGGCACGGATATTCATATTTATATGCTGGATACCTAGCTTTTACTCCATTAATTACACGGCAAGCTTGTGATTGTCCTGGTTCGATGTACTGGGCATTAAAATACACACCCGACACACTGTCGGAAGCTCCTTCGACATTTGTATCTCTGACTGCGGTGGGGCATTTTACATAATAGTAGTTTGGGGCCGTTAAATTATTGTCTGCGTCTTGGGTGTCAACTTCACATTCATATATATTAGAATGACCTGCACCAATTATGGGTAAAATAATACCAGTAACTGGATCTTTTAGTGAATTGATCATAACCTTAATACTACATGAAGCTGCTTCCTGAAATACTTGCCCTATTGTTGATTCTTCGTAATTGACCCATATAGAATTGAATCCATGATGTTTTGCTGTATCAGGATGCTCATGCCAATCTGGATCATAACCTACACCAGGGCTACCTAAGCCACATGGAAAAAAAAATGTGCCAATATAAAATGTCGTATCTTGTGCACTACATAAAGTTGTAATGCACCAGCAAGAAAGAAGAAATATTATTCTTTTCATTATCACACCTAACTATCTTCTTTTATGGTGTTTTGGTTGCATTTGTGTCCAAACCCTTCCAATAACCATTGGTGTAACACCATAAATGTTTATCGGCAGAATCATAATATATCCAGCCATTACTTGGGCTCGTCGGCTTTGTCGATCTAGGTGTTAATTTTAAAATATCAGTAATTGTCGTTACACCGCTGGTATCTACAGAGAATCTTGCTTTACCCCCAGAGTGCAATCTAAAACTTATGGCATTAACATCAGCATTCCACGTAGGATATGTGCCTGCACCTTTAAAATTGATCTCACCACCTTCAGTTGAAGTATTTTGTGGGTCAAGAATTAATGTATCAAATTGGGCTGAGCCGTTTACCTCAAGTTTAGAAGATGGTGTTGCTGTCCCTATACCAACCTTACCATCGCTCAGAATATTAAATCTTTCAAAACCAGGATTGAATATTCTAAATCTATTTTGATAAACATCCAAGCACCATGATTTATAGGAAGTACTTGAACTATCAAACAATATTTGTCCACCTTCAATTCCAGCATAAGTAGAATCTTCTGCGGTTAGCCTTAAAACACGCGTTCTGACATCGCCTTTCACGTCAAGCTTATAAAGTGGTATTGGTTCTCCAAGACCAACCCTACCACTTGTTGTAATACTCATACCATGTGTAAATGAAACGCCATTGTTACCGGTATAGCCAATATAAAAATTATTTGGTTCAGAGCCAAAACCATAGCCTCTTTTTTGGATAAACCAAAAGACACCGGGGTATAATAAATCATTCAGCCGTAATTCAACGGCACTAGTAGTTCCACTACCATTTAAACGCATCACACAACCATCAGTAGTATTTGAATCAACTACATCTAATTTTACAATTTGCGATTTTGTCCCAATACCAACACGCCCATTAGCATTTACATTGAGCTGGGTATATGCAATAGTGCTGAAGAAGTAACTTATTGTTAAGAGCATCATTATTTTTTTCATTTTAACCTCATTATTATAAATTGTTAATTTTCTTTTTTTATTATACTATATTGTGCGTCAATTGTCAAATATTATATTTTTGTGAACGACCGGTATAAAAAAGTCTTCTCTTTATTGTAAAAGAGAAGACTTTTTTATACTTGGTGCGCCTGGCCCGAGTCGAACGGGCGACCTGCGGATTCGAAGTCCGACGCTCTATCCAGCTGAGCTACAGGCGCACTTGAATTGCTACCTTGATGCCGGGCTTCCTTGCGTCCAGTCCTGAGCGGCTCGACTTAGCTCGCAGAAGTCCTGTCGAAGGAAGCTACAGGCGCGGCTCAATTTACAGTTTACAATTTGCAATTTAAATTTTGCAATCAGCAATTGGAGAGAGCCTGGTCCAGATCCTCGATCACATCCTGGGGGTCCTCTATGCCCACCGCGATCCGCACAAAACCCGGGGTCATCCCCAGCGCCGCCAGGTCGGCCTCGGAATAGGACAGGTGGGTGGTGGAGGCCGGGTGGGTGACCAGGGTGTCCACGCTGCCCAGGCTGACCGCCAGCTTGCAGAGTTTGAGGTTGTTCTGGAACTTCCGGCCAGCCTCGCGCCCGCCCTTGATGTCGATGGCCAGCACCCCGCCGTAACCGCCGCTCATCTGCTTCTTGGCCACGGCGTGGGAAGGACAGGACTCCAGGCCGGGATAGCAGGTCTTTTCCACCTTGGGATGCTTCTCCAGGAACCGGGCGATGATCATGGCATTCTGGGAATGGCGCTCCACACGCAGGGGCAGGGTTTGCAGGCCCCGGGACATCAGCCAGGCGGTGAAGGGCGCCATGCTGCCGCCCAGGTTCTTGTAGGCGATGGGCTTCATCTTGTCGATCTCGGCCTTGGAGGCCACCACCACTCCGCCGGTGGTGTCGCCGTGACCGCAGATGTACTTGGTGGCCGAGTGCATCACGATGTCGGCTCCCATCTGGATCGGCTTCTGCAGACAGGGGGTGGCGAAGGTGTTGTCCACCGCTACGGTTATCTGGCGGGCCTTGGCCGCCTTGATGGTCTCGGCCAGGTCAACTATATCTAAAGTGGGATTGGCCGGAGTCTCCAGGTAGACCAGCTTGGTCCGGTCGTTGATCTTCTTGTCCAGCAGGTTGTGGATGTCGTTGGCCGGGACGTAGATGATCTCGATATTCATCTTGGGCAGCAGGTCCTTGAACAGCCCGAAGGTGCCGCCGTAGATGGGGGCCGAGGAGATGATGTTGTCTCCGGGGCGGCAGTAAGTGAAGACGATGGCCGCGATGGCCGCCATGCCCGAGGCGAAGGAAAGGCCGTCGTCGGTGCCTTCCAGCAGGGCCAGCCGCTTTTCAAAATCCTGGCAGGTGGGGTTGCCCAGCCGGGAATAAACGAAGCCCGGCTCCTGGCCGGACATCACCGCCGCGCCGTGCTCGGCCGAATTGAAGACGAACTCCGAGGACTGGTAGATCGGCATGGAGACCGGCTTGATCTTGCTCAGGTCCTGCATCCCGCCCCCGTGCACCGCCAGGGTGTTGAACCGTACTTTTCCGTGAGACATTTTTTCGCCCTTCTATGAATTTGTTTTAAAAAAAGATTGCATCCGTAAGGAAACCAGCCATTGCGCCGAAGCGAAGCATGGCAGTAAAATGCAGGAATTATTTTTTGGGCAAATGACACTATTTCATGTTAAACTGAACATTTCCCAAAATAATCTTTCTGATCTGCGTGAATCAGCGTCTGTAAAAGTTTCGTTTCATCCCGACCAGTGGAGGATATCAGATTACTTTAACAGGGAGATCAGCACCCCGGCCGCCATGGCCGTGCCCAGCACCCCGGCCACGTTTGGTCCCATGGCATGCATCAAAAGAAAGTTGTGCTTGTTCTCCCGCTGCCCCTCCACCTGTGTCACCCGGGCCGCCATCGGAACCGCCGAGACCCCGGCCGAGCCGATCAGGGGGTTGATCTTTCCTCCGCTGAGGACGTAGAACAGTTTCCCCAGCAGCATCCCCCCGAAGGTGCTGAACCCGAAGGCGATCAGCCCCAGGGCCACGATCTTCAGGGTTGATAGGCTGAGGAAATTGGCGGCTTCCATGGTGGACCCCACCGAGGCCCCCAGCAGGATGGTGACTATGTTGCACATTTCATTCTGCAGGGTCTTGGAAAGCCGCTCGGTCACCCCGCTCTCCCGGATGATGTTCCCCAGCATCATGGTCCCGATCAGGGCTATGGCCTGGGGCAGCAGCAGGGCGGTGATGATGGAAATGGCGATGGGAAACGCGATCCGCTCCCGGTGGCTGACCTGCCGCAGCTGCTTCATCTCGGTGGTCCGTTCCTTTTTGGTGGTCATCAGCCGCATGATGGGCGGCTGGATCAGAGGAACCAGCGACATGTAGGTGTAAGCCGCCACCGCGATCGGGCCCAGCAGGTGCGGGGCCAGCTTGCCGGCGGTGAAGATGGCGGTGGGGCCGTCGGCCCCGCCGATGATGCCGATGGCGGCCGCCTCGGGCAAACTGAAACCCAGCGACACCGCGATCAGCAGGGCGGCGAACACTCCGAACTGGGCGGCCGCACCCAGCAGGAAAGTGATGGGATTGGCCAGCAGCGGCCCGAAATCCGTCAAAGCGCCTATGACCATGAACATCATGGTGGGCAGCACCTCGGTATTGACCCCCACGTTGTAGACCATGGTCAGCAGGCCCTCGGTCCCCACCACGTTGGACAGCGGCAGGTTGGCCAAAAAGGCCCCGAAACCGATGGGCAGCAGCAGCAGCGGTTCGAAGCCCTTGAAGATCGCCAGGTACACCAGCACCAGCGAGACCAGGATCATGATGCCGCTGCCCAGGGAGAGATTCGCCATCCCGGACATCTGGACCAGCTTTGACAGATGTTCAAAAATGATGCTCATTTCAGGTTGCTCCTCTGGGCCGCTTCCTGCAGGGAGACTATCCTCCACGAGCTTTCCGGGCCGGAGGCATTCCTGTCCGGCTGGGAGATGGCTACGGATCCGGGTTCAACGCCAAGCTCCGACGTCAATGCTCCCATTACTATGGCAGTCAGCTCCTCCTCTTCCCCGTTCTCATTCACGTGGACTGCCGGGATCTCAGGCGAAGGACCACCCAGGAGATGGACCACCGGCTTGTCGTTCCGGCCAGCTGCGGTGCCCACTACATATATCACCCCGGCCATTATGGCCAGGGCGATGAAGACTATGCTCTGGGAAATCACGCAGACGGTCAGGGCTCCGCCCATTCCGGTAAAATCTGCCATTTTTCCTTTCTTTTATTTGCCGCAGGTTTCCTGCAACTTTTTAGTAAGGGCCGGCACCACTTCAAAAACATCGCCCACGATCCCGAAATTGGCCACCTTGAAGATGGGGGCGTCGGGGTCCTTGTTGATGGCGATGATGCAGTCGGATGACTGCATGCCCACCAGGTGCTGGATGGCACCGCTGATGCCGCAGGCCACGTAGAGCTTGGGAGCCACCGTCTTCCCGGTCTGCCCCACCTGGTGGGAATAGGGGATCCATCCGGAATCCACCGCCGCCCGGGAAGCGCCCACCGCCCCGCCCAGGGATTTGGCCAAGTTCTCTATCAGCTTGAAGTTCTCCGGGCCCTTCATCCCCCGGCCGCCGGAGACGATGATGTCGGCCTCGGTCAGCTTGACCATGCTGGTGATCTCCTCCACCACTTTCAGCACCGAGGTGCGGGAAGCCGGCATCTTCTGGTTATAGGGTACATTGATCACCTTGCCCTGCCGGGTACTGTCGGGAACAGCCTCCTTCATCACCTTGTGGCGGACGGTGGCCATCTGGGGCCGGTGGTTGGGGCAGATGATGGTGGCCATGATGTTCCCGCCGAAGGCCGGCCGGGTCTGGAGCAGTATCCTCTTCTCCTCATCGATGGCCAAAGCTGTGCAGTCGGCGGTCAGCCCGGTGTGGGCCTTGATGGCCACCCGGGGGATCAGGGCCCGGCCGATGGTGGAAGCCCCGCAGAGCACTATCTCCGGTTTATGCTGGTTTATCAGATCGGCCAGAATGGCGGCGTAGGGCTCGTCGCAGAAGTTCTCCAGCAAGGGATGGGACACCGCATAGACCTTGTCGGCCCCGCGCCAGACCAGCTCCCGGCAGGCCTGCTCGATGTCTTTGCCTAAGATCACGGCCGAAAGTTCCGCGCCCAACGTGTCGGCCAGCTTGCGCCCCTCGCCCAGCAGCTCGTAGGCTATGCTCTGGACCGCCCCGGCCTTCTGCTCGGCAAAGACCCAGACCCCTTGGTAGCCGCTGATGTCGGCCTGCTCCGCCTGGTCCTTGCGAAGCATGATGGCGTCGAACCCGCAGGAGGCCACGCAAGCCCCGCACAGGGTGCACTTGTCGTCGTCGATGACGGCCAGGTTGTCCTTCAGGCTGATGGCCCCGTAGGGGCAAGATGACAGGCAGGCTCCGCAGCCCACGCATTTGTCCTGGATGATCTCTATATCGCTCACTTTTTACTCCTGTATGAATATGGAAGACAGAATATTGAATTCACAATATGGCATTCTGTATCCCGTCTCCAGTATTCTGTATTCAGTATTTAGAATTCTGGTCAGATGATCTGCTGTTCCTTAAGCCCGTTGACCACTACGGCCACCGCTTCGTTGACATCGCCCTGCAGTAGTACTCCCCCGGTCCGGGCCGGCGGGGTGAAGATCTTGACCACATTGGTGGGCGAGCCGTTAAGCCCGATGTTCTTCTCGTCGGCCCCGATGTCGGCCGCCTTCCAGATTGTGGTCTGGTAGGACTTGGCCCGCATCTTGCCTTTAAGCGAGGGCAGCCGGGGCTCGTTGATCTCCTTGACCACGGTGAACACCACCGGCAGGCTGGTCTCCACCACGTCGTAACCGTCCTCGGTCATCCGCCAGACTTTGGCTTTCTTATCGTCTATCTCCTCGATTTTTTTGACGTAGGTCACCTGGGGGATATCCAGGAACTCGGCCACCCCTGGACCGACCTGGGCGGTGTCGCCGTCGATGGCCTGCTTGCCGCAAAGGATCACCCCGTAATCCCCGATCTTTTTGATTCCCATGGACAGAGCGTAGCTGGTGGCCCAGGTGTCGGCCCCGGCAAAGGCCCGGTCGGAGAGCAGCACCGCTTCGTCCGCCCCCATGGACACCGCCTCCTTGAGGGCCTCTATCACCTGGGGCGGCCCCATGGAGATGACGGTGACCCTGCCCCCCAGTTTCTCCCGGATCCTCAAGGCCTCTTCGATGGCGTACATGTCGAAGGGGTTGATGATGGACGGCACGCCCTCCCGGATCAGGGTGTTGGTGGCCGGGTCTATCCGGACATCGGTGGTGTCCGGCACCTGTTTGATGCAGACTATGATGTTCATTTTCTACCTGTAATGTTGATTGCTGATTTACCTGCTCCCGCAAAATACGCAAAAAAAGCAAAAAAAGTTTTTCCTTTTTCCCCAAGGGAGACAGAGCAGAACCAGTTCCATATTTTCGATTATTTTGCGTGTTTCGCGGGTATCCCTTCGTAACTAAAAAAGAAGATTACACAATAAACATTGTGTAATCTTAAGAACAGAATTTTTATTTTACCATAAAATTTTATGAGTGTCAAATCAAATGAACCCATCCTGACAACCATTTTCTTTACCGGTAAATGTCCTTCCGATGCCTTACCGCCCAAATAATAACTTCTTTTTCTTTTTGGTCAATCGAATAAACAACCCGGTAATTCCCCTGTCGTATCCTGCATATACCATCTTTTCCAGACAACTTTTAAAAACCAGGCGGGAAGGGATTGGTTTTCAATGTTTCAATTTGTTTTGCAATCCGCTCTACCTCATTATCCGGCAGGTTATCAAGGTCTTTAAAAACCTTTTTATGGAACCTTATTTTGAACAACTGCTTTTCGTCCGGCGTTTTTTAAGATACGCATTGAACGACGTTTCCGCCACCAAGTGTCCTTCATTTTTCCTTTCGACCGCCAGCCTCAGATCCCCGGCATCATCGGCAATTTCCTCCAGCTTTTCCCTGATGGCCTGGGTTACCAGGTAGCTTAGCTTTATGCCGCTTTTTTCGCAATACCCGGCCAACTTTCCCTTAAGCTCAGCCGGAATCCGGACCCCCAGCATCACCTGTGTTTCTCCTGTTTTCATGGTTTTCCCCTTTGTTAACATTTGTTAACAAATTATAACATTAGTTAACGCTTTTGTCAATAGCCGGCCTCACTCCACCGCCGGCGATTCCGGGTGAATGATCAGCGACGGGGCCAGCGGCTCTATCACCCGCATCCCCTTCCATTTGCCTCCCCGGAACCGGAAATAGAAGGCCAGGCCCAGTATCACCACATAGGCCGAGGCGATGGTCCAGGCGGTATATATCCCGGCCCCAAAGACGGCCAGGGCCAGGTAGCTGGGGACAACCAGGGCAAAAAGGGACAGGATCAGCAGCATGTACATCACGAATTTGGTGTCTCCGGCCCCCTTGATGGCCGAGGAAAAGATGATGTTGAAGCCGTCGAACAGCGAATAGACCGCCACGAAGCGCAGCAGGACGATGGTGGTCCGGCGGATGGCCTCGAACCGGGCGGGATCGGCATGGGCGGCATAGGGCATCAGGAAGACTTGGGGCCAGAAGAAATACAGCAGGGCCACCGCCGTCATGTAGACGAAGGTCATGTGGAACCCGGAATAGACGCTGTACTGGGCGGTCTCCGGGTCGTCCTGGCCCAGGTACTGGCCCACCAGCACCGAGGCGGTGATGCCGAACCCGATCATCGGCATGAAGGCCAGGGTGTTGACGTTGAAAGCGATGTTGGTGGCCGCCAGGTTGTCGCTGCCCAGCCGTCCCACCAGCAGGATGAAAAAGGTGAAGCCGCTCATGTCCAAAAAGAACTGGACCCCGTTGGGGAAACCGTATTTGAGCAGGGCGGAGAGCTTGGTCCGGTCCAGCCGCCAGCCGCTTAAGGTATGGAAGACCCGGTTGTATACCGGCCGGAAGATCAGCACCGAATAAGCGATGACGGAGAACACCGCCGAGAAGACCGTGGCCCAGGCGGCCCCGGCCATGCCCATCTCGGGGAAACCGCCGTGGCCGAAGATCATCAGATAATCGAAGACCACGTTGACCGCGGTGGCTCCCAGGTTGATCCACATCACCGGCATGGTCTTTCCCAGCCCGGAATAGAACCCGGACAGAGCCGAGGACACCAGGGCCGGAAAGGCCCCGGCGCAGAGGATGGCAAAATATGTGGTCTCGTACCTTTGCACCAGCGGGTCGTGCCCCACCGCTTGGAAGATGGCTCCGGCCCAGGGGATCAGCAGCATCACCGCCACCGACCCGGCCGCCGCCACATAGACCGCCTGCCAGATCACCGGGCCGATCTGCTTGTTCTGTTTGGCCCCGTAATACTGGGCCACGAAGGTGCCGGCGTAACCCACCGTTCCCAGGAAGATGGTCATCACCGCAAAGTTCAGCATCCCGGCCGGCATGGCCGCCGCCAGGGCCTCCGGCGAATACCAGGCCAGGTACATCCGGTCCACGAAATGCTGGACCGCCCAGGAGCCGGTGGACAGGATCAGGGGAAAGGCGATAAGAAGCACCTGGCGGTATCCGCCGGGTGCCTGCCAACGGGTTTTTAGATAACCCTGGGGATTTTTAAAAAATGAAACGATCTCCGGTGTCCTCATGTAAAAAAGTTCAAAGCGCTGGACCTCTCCCTTTCTCCCTCTCCTAAGGCATTAGAAGAGGGACGGGGTGAGGTCACTCCACCACCATGATGGCGCACTTCAGATACTGGGTCTCCCGGCAGGCTAAAAGCACCGGGTGGTCCTTGGACTGGTGCCGGAACTCCAGCAGTTTCAGGGTCCGGTTAGCATCCCGGGCCGCGTCCACCAGCATCACCTTGAACTGCTCGTCGTCCACGTGGTAGGAGCAGGAGCAGGAAAGCAGGATCCCGCCGGGGGAAAGCAGTTTCATGGCCCTTAAGTTTATCTCCTTGTAGCCCTTTAGGGCCGACTCGATAGATTTCTTGTTCTTGGCGAAGGCCGGCGGATCCAGGATTACCACGTCGTATTTTTCCCCGCTCTCCACCCGCTCCTTTAAGGTGTGCAGCACGTCGGCCGACTCGAACTGGCAGAGGCCGGAAAGATTGTTCAGCCCGGCGCTTTTGATGGCCTGCTCGATCGCCCGGTCCGAGATGTCCAGCCCCAGGACGGATTTGGCCCCGGCGGCCGCGGCGTTAAGGGCAAAGCCCCCGGTGTGGCAGAAACAGTCCAGCACGCTCTTGCCCTTGACATACTGGCGCAAGGCCAGCCGGTTGTCGCGCTGGTCGTAGAACCACCCTGTCTTCTGGCCGTGCTTGATGTTGACGGCGAATTTTAGCCCGTTCTCCTCTATCACCACCTCGGGCTTAAGCGCCCCCAGCAGCACGCTCTCGGTCTCCCTTAAGCCTTCCAGCACCCGGGAGTAGCTGTCGCTCCGCTCGTAGATGCAGGCCGGGTGCAGCACTTCGGTCAGTGCTTCGACAATGAGATCGCGCCGGATGTCCATGCCCAAGGACATGATCTCCATCACCAGCTGGTCGCCGTAGCGGTCGACCAGCAGGCCGGGCAGGCCGTCGGACTCGCCGTACAACAGGCGGTAGTCCGAGCTTCCGGGATAAACGGACTGCCTGAGCCGGGCGGCGGCGGAGATCTTGGTGACCATCAACTCCAGGTCCAGCTCCAGGGCGCCCCTGGCATACAGCCGGACGGCGATCAGCGATTTGGGATTGTAGAACCCGGAGCCAACTATGTAGCCCCGGCTGTCGTAGACCTGGGCGGTCTGCCCCGGCGTCAGGTTGTCCGGCAGTTTGTCTATCTCGTTGGAGAATACCCATGGATGCCCGGACTTGATCCGACGTTCCTGGTTTTTGCGTAAAGTGATCTTTTGCATTTCTTCTTTCTTTGCCGGGACATGGAATGCCATGTCCTTGCGTTGGGGCAATACACCTGTCCGACGTAGCCGCTAACGGTGGCGTAGTAGGATGAATTGCCCTTTCTTATAGGGAGCGGACAGCTGCCTGCCCTTACTTTATTAGTGCTGGGGCGGCTCCACGTGGATGGTCAGACTGACCTCGGGCAGCTCCTGGCCCAGTTCTTCCTCCAGATGGTCCGTCAGGTTATGGGCCTCCTCCACCGTTTTTTCGCCCTTCACCGAAAGGTGGAACTCGGCAAAGACCCGGCTGCCGCTGCGCCTGGTCTTGATGTCGTGATAATCCACGAACAGCTGGTCGTGCCGCTTCAGCACCTCGATGATCCGGGCCTCCTCCTCCGGGCAGGACTGGTCCATCAATCCGGTGGAGGACTTTTTCATCAGTTCGATGGCCATCTTGATCAGCAGACCGGACACGGCCAGGGCCAGGACCGAATCCAGAAAATGCCAGCCGGTAAACTTGGCCAGAAACAGCCCGGCCGCCACCGCCGCAGAGGAAAGCACATCGGAAAGCAGGTGTTTGGAATCCCCCTCCAGGGCCAGGGACCCGAATTTGCGGGCGGTTCGAAAAAGCAGCCAGGAAAGCAGGCCGTTCAGGGAGGTGGCGGCCAGGGAGATGATCAGCGCAAAGTTGATGTTGGTAAGCTCCGCCGGGTTGATCAGCCGGCCCACCGCCTTTTCCGCTATCATCACCGCGGCCACCAGGATCAGTATCCCTTCTATCAGGCTGGAGATGTTCTCCACCTTCTGGTGTCCATAATTGTGGGTGCGGTCGGCCGGTTCCCCGGAAAGGTAGACGGCGTAGATCATCATCCCCGAAGCCAACAGATTTACGATGGATTCCAAGGCGTCGGAAAGCAGGGCCACCGAGCCCGAGAGATAATAGGCCGCCAACTTCAGCACGAAAATTACCAGGCCGCCGGCCAGTGTCATCCAGGCCACGTTCTTTTTGGTGATGCTCATAAAGGCTCGTTATGGATGTTTCACGATATTTTGTCTACCCTTTGTTGGAAGGGAAAGCATGACAACCTTGCTGCTTCATGGCCGCTATGGCCGTTTCAAAAGAATCCTTAAGGGCATTGCCCTTTTTCCCCAGGCAAAACGGACAGGCGTGGAAATCGCCCCGGGAGTCTATATACAGGTAGCGGTCCCCGGCCCCAAAACAGCCGGTCCGGCGCTGATAATAGCCGGGATAGGAAACGATGGGATGCAGCAGACGGGCTGAGCCCGAATTGGTGTTTATATAAAATGAATCCAGCAGATCCGTTTCCGGCTTGGTAAGCTCCACCTCCTGCCCAATAAAGCGGCCGGCCTGTCTGGGTTCCAGGATCCTGATGAAATCAACCTGCCATTCTTTGGACAGAGCCAAATATCTGTCAAGATTCTCCTGGGTGACGAAGGACCTGGTGGCGCAAAGCGAAAGGCTGACCGCCAGTCCGGCCCTGCGGCAGTTGGCGGCCGCTTCCTTGGCCCAGTAAAATGACTGTTGATGGTTCCTGAAAGTATTGTGCTGAACCGGGTCCCAATGGTCCAGGCTGATATTGGCCCCGGTCAATCCGGCTTTTGACAAAGCCTCCGCTTTTTCGGCGGTCAAACCGAAACCGGAAGTAAGGATCCAAATATCCATGTCCCGGCCGTATCTATTCGTCAGATGAAGCAGGTCATCAAAACGGATCAACGGCTCTCCCCCGCTCAGCTGGACATGGCGGATGCCCTGTCCCCGGATCTTGTCCATAATGGTTACCAGATCCGCCGGCGACAGGTGCTCCCCGGCGACCAGGTTGTCCCATTCGTAGCAATGCCGGCACTGCAGGGGACAGCGGCTGGTGATGGCGAATATCACCGTCTGCAGGGGTATCCCCTCCGGCCGATCCGGCAGATAGCGTCCCAACTCGTTATCTATATACTTGTCAAAGGCGGCGGAGGGCCAGCCCGGCGCGTCGGACTCCCAAAAATAGCGGCCTTGGGAATGGACATACCGGCTGCCCTTGGGCGAATCAAGGATCGCCCGCCTTCTTTTCAGCATCCGGGCAAGCAGGGACAAGGCGCGTAACGGGTTCGGTTCGCGGCGGAGAATGCGCTTCAACATCCCCCACAACAGGCCGCACAGGACATTATTGTTTTTCGAAGTTGAGCTTATCAGCATAATGTATTGGTTGCCGGACTAATTCTTGATCCCTTGCAGCCCTGAGCTCAGCAATTCCAGGGAGAACCGGTTCAATCTGCCCGGCTGAAGAAAAGCCTCCAGATACTTGCGGTCCGGCCTGCCTTTGGGATCCTGCAGTATCTTGTAATGGCCTTTGCTGTGCAAGAATACCGACCGGCTCATGCCCGCTTCCGCCGGGGCGGCGAAGGTCAGCACCGCCTCATCGCCGATCTGGGGCTGGGAATAATATTTCCCGTCATCTGCAGCCAATAGCGGGGCGACATCTATTCCCTTGTCCGTGATGGCCTGCGTAATGGGAACCACTGTTGTCTTTACATCCGTATTGGAAGAAAAATCGATCCCGGCGTAATCCAGTTCCCAGAACAGGGTCCCGGCTTCCAGTTTTACTTCCAGCGGCCCGGGATCGGCGCCAGAGATGTCCAGCGCCAGCACATCCTCCCGGTAGGCCATGGGACCCGGCAGGTTGAACTGGTCCACCCGTTCCCAAACCCCGTTCTTTTTAAGAAACACCTGCAGAAATACTCCCTGGGCGGCCATCCAACTGCTGATCGAATCCCCGGAAACCTTTAACTGCCTGTCCTCCCACTTGTGGTAATAGCTGCCGAACAGTTCGTGAAAACGCTTGAAGGTGTAGTCTATCCAAAGATTGTTCTTGGCTCTAAGCAGCAGTTTGGCGCTACCAGCCCCGGCCGGGCGGTCAAAAGTAAGAACTACACCGTCGGTCTCAGTTTGACTCTCGATGGCCCCTTCTCCGCTGTAGCTAATGGTATCCTGGTTTGACAATTCCAGGCGCACATCCTTGCCCCTGAGATTCACTGCCTGGACCGGAGCTTGGATTTTGCTCATCGTCTGGCAGGCCCCGTTCTTGTCCATTACGACTTTTGTGTCCCGTGGATGATCGACCACCACCAGCTCGGCCAGGTTGGTGTGCTGTATCTCCTTTACCTTATTGGCGATCTTGATCCGGTACTGGCCGTCAGTGGGTTGCAGGCCGCCCAGTGCCAGGTAATCGTGCCGCTCCAGCGAAGGATAGGTGGCTCCGCTGTATATCTCGCCGATGAATTTGTATTGGCCGTTTTCGTAAGCATAGATAAAAGGACAGGATTCACCTTTAGCAGATAATGCGATCAGCACAAAAATACAGAGTCCTATCCCGGCTCCTGCAACAATACTTGACGCTATATCTATCTCGCTGACCGAATATAAGACCTTCCTGACATCGCTGAACTTAAAACTGATGTTCCCCAAACTATCCTTATCATATTTTGTAACGTATATATCCACCATGTTGGGATCGGGAATATTAACATGGGTCGAAGACCCGTCACGGTTCGTCACCAGATAATAACCGACAAAATTATCAGCCGTACCTATCGCCTTTGCCGAGAACACACTATCTTTGGCCGTAACCCATGAAAGATGAAGGATGTCATCATTGGTGTGCAGGTAAACGCTTTTTCCCTGATTAATAACCATGCTTTGCACCTCACTGTCCACCTCGTTTCGTCTTACATAACTTGGATTGCCTGTGCATCCCAGGGTCAGGTTCAGCAGGGCCGCCACCAATACCAGGGCCAAGGCATTGAAGACCGGCCGGGATATCTTGGACCCGGCTAAGGAAACGGTTTGTTTCTTCTCGTCGTTCATGGCTTCTCCTATATTTGTTGGGGCAATTCATGAATTGCCCTTACGGTTATCGCCCGTTACTCCATTTCCTCCGGCTTCACCCTTCTGGCCCTTCTGCGGTCTATGTCGGCCAGGATCTTCTTGCGCAGCCGGATGGACTTGGGGGTCACCTCCACCAGCTCGTCGTCGGCAATGAACTCCAGCGCCTCCTCCAGGGTCATGATCTTGGGCGGGGTCAGCCGGATGGCCTCCTCCGAGCCGGAGGACCGCTGGTTGCCAAGCTTTTTTTGCTTGGTCAGGTTGACCACCAGGTCGTTCTCCTTGGGCCGCTCGCCCACTATCATGCCCTCGTAGACCCTGTCGCCCGGCCCCACGAACATCATCCCCCGCTCCTGGATGCCGTCCAGAGAATAGGAGGCGGCCACCCCGGTCTCCATGGCCACCAGCACCCCGTTCTGGGTGGTGTTGATCTCGCCCTTGTAGGGCTGGTAGCTTTCGAAATTGTGGTGCATGATCCCGGTGCCCCGGGTGTCGGTCAAAAACTGGCCCCTGAATCCTATCAGTCCCCGGGCCGGTATGATGAATTCCAGCCGGGTGCGGCCCTTGCCGTCGGCCTTCATGTTCTGCATCTCGGCCTTGCGTCCGCCCAGCCGCTCCATCACCGGGCCCACGTAGGCGTCGTCCACATCTATCACCAGGTATTCAAATGGCTCGCACAGCTTGCCCTCGATCTCCCGCATGATCACCTCGGGCCGGGAGACCGCCAGCTCGTAGCCCTCGCGCCGCATGGTCTCTATCAGGATGGAGAGGTGCAGCTCGCCCCGCCCCGAGACCTTCATGGAATCGGGCGAGCCGGTGTCGTCGATCTTGAGTCCCACGTTGGATTTCAGCTCACGGTACAGCCGGTCCCGCAGCTGGCGGGAGGTCACGTACTGGCCCTCCTGCCCGGCAAAGGGGCTGGTGTTGACCGAGAACAGCATGGCGATGGTGGGCAGGTCTATGTCCACATAGTGCAAAGCCTCGGGCTTCTCGGGGTCGGCTATGGTCTCGCCGATGTCCACGTCCTCGAAGCCCGCCATGGCCACGATGTCGCCGGAGCCGGCCTCCTCGATCTCGATCCGTTTCAGGCCTTCAAAACCGTAGAGCTTGGTGATCTTGCCGGTCTCGATGCTGCCGTCGCGCCTGATCCTGGAGGCCTTGCCCGCCACCCTGATGGAGCCGTGCAGGATGCGGCCGATGGCCATCCGGCCCACGTAATCATTGTAGTCGATGGAGGTCACCAGCATCTGGAAAGGCTCTCCGGGATTGCCCTGGGGCTCCGGCACCTTGTCCACTATGGTGTCCAACAGCGGCAGGATGTTCTTCTGGGGATGCTGCAGGTCGTTGGTGGCGGTGCCGTTCTTGCCCGAGGAATAGACCACCGGAAAATCCAGCTGCTCGTCGCTGGCGTCCAGCGAGACGAACAGATCGAAGATCTGGTCAAGCGCCCAGTGGGGCCGGGACTCGGTCCGGTCCACCTTGTTGATCACCACGATGGGCTTGAGGTTCAGCTTCAGCGACTTGGAAAGCACGAAGCGGGTCTGGGGCATGGGGCCGTCCACCGCGTCCACCAGTAGCAGCACTCCGTCCACCATGGAAAGCACCCGCTCCACCTCGGAGCCGAAGTCGGCATGGCCCGGTGTGTCCACGATGTTGATCTTGTATCCCCGGTAATGAATGGAGGCGTTCTTGGAGAAGATGGTGATCCCCCGCTCCCGTTCCAGGGGGTTGGAGTCCATCACCAGTTCCGGCACTTCTTCGTTGTCGCGGAATGTGCCGCTCTGCCGGAGCAGGGCGTCCACCAGGGTGGTCTTGCCGTGGTCCACGTGGGCAATGATGGCTATGTTCCGGATCATTTTGTCGTTGTTATTTGACATGGGTTCCAATTACATTTATATTGTGGTTTTTTGTTTATAAAGCCCCATGGGCATAGCCCGTGGTACCAAGACCTAAGTTACCCCGCCGTGAGCTGGGCTGTTCGCTATATTTTATCGGCGACATCCGCCGAAGCATCTTTTCTATCGCATTCATCCACCCCGATAAATCGGGGTGGTGTTCTGCGTAGGCGGATAAAATAATGCCCGTTGCCTGGTTAATATTTCCCTGACATATATTTTCAATTTTTGAATGACCAGATCGATGTTGTTGATCACTTCTTGGTTTGAGAACCGGATAATCCTCAATCCGTTTTTCTTTAAAGCATTTTCTCTCATGTTGTCGTAGTCTTTCTGGGTTTCATGGATCCCGCCGTCTATCTCCACCACCAGCCTCTGGTCGCCGCAATAAAAGTCGGCAATGAATCCATCTATGACCTGCTGACGGTGGAAATGCATACCATCGATTTTGTTGGCCCTGACTGCATTCCAAAAACAGCATTCGGCCAAGGTCATATTGCGACGCAACGCCTTGGCCAGGGCCAGCTTTTCCGGGTTCACTCTCTGAAAACGGGTTACGCTTTGTTTAGGTTTAATTGGCATAGCAAGGGGTAATGTGTGATATTATTTTGACCTCTCTCCTGCCTCTCCCCTGGAAGGGGAGAGATCACAGTATTCCCTCCCCTCCCAGGGGAGGGATAAAAGGGAGAGGTCACTTTTGGGGCTCCCCGGTTATCTTGTACCTCCCGCCCTCTTTCTTCTCTATCTTAAAACCCTGCTTCAGCAAGGCCTCATAGGCCGCCAGGCGCACGTAATCGTCCTCGTCCTCCAGGGCTTTCTTCAGGGATTTCACCGCCTTCTTGTCGTTCCAGCCGTCCAGGCCCCGGGCGGCGCAGGCCCTTATCTCGAAATCATCGTCCTTCAGCGATTTCAGCAGGTGCTTGAAAACCTGTTCCTGGCGGATGGGGGCGATGACCTTCAGGAGATTGATCTTCACTATCCGGGCCTTGGATCTTTTGTGAACCATCAGGCTGTCCAAGTGCAGGGACAGGGAGTCCGGGGAATAGTTCTGCAGATTCTGAAAGGCCAGCGAGGAAAGATTGGAGTCTCCCAATATTTTGATCAGGGCCGGCTCGGCCGGATAATAGACGGTTCCCAAAAGTTCCGACAAAGCGCTTTCCCTTATCCCTGCCGGTTCCTGCCCCAGCAGGGCAGCCCATTTGGCCGGGCGCTGTTTGGGTTTGGCTTTTTTGGCATTACTGTATCCGGTAATGGCCTTGGCATAAGCAGGCAGTGCGGTATCGGACAGGATCACTGCGCCCTGCTTGCCGCCGAAAAGGCTGTAACAGCTTTTGGGGTTGATCTTGTTCTTGGACAGATAGCTGGCGGATGAAGTGCCTTGCGACAAGAAGAACAAAACCTTTTGCCCTTCGGTCAAAATGCGCTTGGCGCTCTTATACTCGTCGGTCTGCAGGAGGTAAATGATCCTGTCCTTGGCCTTGGGATTTAACGGGCCTTTTAGGGACTGTTCCCATTCCACCTTATAAAGGTAATCGCTGGTGATCACGCTGTCCCGGGACTTGGCGTTGACCTTGGCTGCTATCGGCCGGATCTCTTTGACTGTGCCGTAAACTATCAGCTTGACCCGGTCGATCTTCTCGCCCAGCAGGTACTCCTGGTTCAGCGCAGCATTGCACATAGAAGAGAAGTGAAGTATGAAACCGAGCGTTATAAAATATATTTTGGCTCTGTGGTTTTGCATACTAAAGTATTTTGTTTTTGATTTTTGATTTTTTATTTGTTTCATTCGTACCTGATCGCCTCTATCGGATCCAGCCGCGAAGCCTTGTAGGCCGGATAAAGGGCCGCCAGGAAAGTTATCAGTATGGTGGAAACCGAGACCAGGACAAAATCCCCGGCCTGCATCTGCACCGGCAGTTTGTTGATGAAATAAACGTCTGCCGGCAGGGTCACGAACTGGTATTTGGCCAAAAGCAGGCACAGAGAGTATCCCAGCCCCATGCCCAGGACTGTGCCGATGCCGCCCACCAGCAGCCCCTGGAACATGAATATCTTCATGATGCTTCTGGAGGTGGCCCCCATGGATTTAAGTATCCCGATCTCCCGGGTCTTCTCGATCACGGTCATGATCAGACTGCTGATGATGTTCAGCGCCGCCACGATGATGATCAGGGCCAGGATCAGGAACATGGCCGTCTTCTCCAGCTTTAGGGCCGAGAACAGGCTCCAGTTCAGGTGGATCCAGTCATTATAGCGGTATTGCGGGCCCAGCAGTGTTGTGATCTTCTTGCCAACCTCAGGGGCCTGATAGATGTCCTTGATCCTGACCTCGATCCCGGTGACCGCCGGGCCCATCTCCAGAAAACTTTGGGCCTGGTCCAGCCCGATGTATCCCATGGTGGAGTTGTACTCGTACATCCCGGCGTCGAAGATGCCGGTCAAAATGAAGCGCCTGGTCTTGGGGATCAGCCCGAAGGGAGTGGCTTTCATGGACTGGGACGAGGTTACCGTCAGGGTGTCGCCCAGATAGGCCCCCAGCCGGTCAGCCAGGTCCAAACCAAGGATGATCCCCGGCAGGCCGGAGGACATGGTATCGAACTTCAGCTCCCCGGCCACCATGTTCCTGGAAATGTCGGTGACACCGTGCTCCAGCTCCGGGTCCACCCCCCTCAGCACCAGCCCGTCCACTTTGTCCCGTTTGGCCACCATGCACTTGGTGTAGATGAAGGGTGAACTGCTGATCACTTCGGGCAGTGCGTTGATCTTAGGCACCAGTTCCCGGTATCCGGTGATGGACTGGTTCTGGTATTTCAGGATTATGACGTGGGCGGTGGTGCCCAGGATCTTGTTGCGCAGCTCGGTCTGGGCCCCGTTCATCACCGAAAGCACCGTCAGCAGGGCGGCCACGCCCACCGTCACCCCGGCAAACGACAGCACGCTCATCACCGAGATGAACCCGGTCCGCCGTTTGGCCTTGAAATACCTTTTGGCTATGAAAAACTCGTAGGACATTTAACCGACTGTAAATTGTAAACTGTGAATTGTTAATTGTCCGGGTCACTCCGGTTTCATGGTCGGGAAGAATACCACCTCGCGCACCGTCTCCGAGTTGCTGACGATGGCAAAGAACCTGTCTATCCCCACCCCAAACCCGCCGCAGGGGGGCATGCCGTGTTCCAAAGCTTCCACAAAGTCGGCGTCGTACATCTGGGCCTCGGCGTCGCCCTTTTCCCTTAGCCTGGCCTGCTCCTCGAACCTGATCCGCTGGTCCAGCGGGTCGTTCAGCTCCGAGAAGGCGTTGCCGATCTCGGCCCCGGCGAAGATGGGCTGGAAGCGCTGGGTGTAATTGGGGCGATCGGCGTGCTTCTTGGCTAGGGGCGAGATGTCCAGGGGATGATCTATCAGGAAACAGGGCTGGATCAGGCTGGGCCGGATCATCTTCTTGTAGAGCTGGTCTATCAGCCGGCCCCGGCCCAGCTTGGGGTCGGGCTTGATGCCGTGCTTCTCCAGCTCCGGTTTAAGTGACTCGGCGGTGGGGAATTTGTCCAGGTCTATCCCGGCCTTGTCTATCAGCAGCTGGCGGTAATCGTAGCGGGGCCAGGGACGGTTGAAGTTCAATACTTGGTCCTGGTATTTTATCTCCAGCGTCCCAAATGTCTCTTTTATGATATGGCAGTACATCTCCTCAGTGAAGTCCATCAGCGTCTGGTAATCCACGTAGGCCCAGTAGAACTCCATTAAGGTGAACTCCTGCAGATGCTGGGTGCTCATCCCCTCGTTGCGGAAAACCCGCCCTATCTCGTAGACCTTGGGGTAACCGCCCACGATCAGGCGCTTAAGGTGCAGTTCCAGCGAGATCCGCAGGAACAGGTCCAGGTCCAAAGTGTTGTGATGGGTGATGAAGGGCTGGGCGTCGGCCCCGCCGGGAACCAGCTCCATCACCGGGGTCTCCACTTCCATGAAGCCCCTGGAGTCCAGAAAATCCCGCAGGGATTTGACGAATTTTGTCCTTTTGATGAACAGCTCCTTAACCTCGGGGTTGGCTATCAGGTCCAGGTAGCGTTTGCGGAACCGGGTGTCCACGTTCTGCAGGCCGTGGTATTTTTCCGGCAGGGGCAGCAGCGATTTGGAGAGCAGGGTCAGCTTCTGGGCCTGGACGGTGAACTCGCCGGTGTGGGTCTTGAACACCGGGCCCTGGACGCCCACGAAGTCGCCGATGTCGTACAGCTTGAAGGCCTGGTAGGCTTCGGCCCCCACTATGTCCAGCTTGGCGTAGCACTGGATCTTGCCGCTGGGATCGGACAGCTGGAAGAACGAGGCCTTGCCGTGCCCCCGCACCGCGGTGATCCGCCCGGCGATGTCCACCGTTTCCTGGGAAACGATGAACTGATCGGCGTCCTTTAGTATCTGGGCGGCGGTATGAGTGGCCTGGTATTTGGCGGGATAGGGGTTGATCCCCAACTTGCGGAGTTCTTCCAGTTTGTGAAGCCGCTCGGCCCGCTCCGGCACCTGTTCAAAATGTTCGGACATATATTTATTCCTTTTAAATTGTTTTCTCGATCAACTAATCAAGCAGCGCCGTTAAAGCCACCTTGTATATCGTCTCCAACCCACGGTCGGTCTTTTTCAAATGGAATTTCGGTTTCCATTGCATCTCAGCCAAAGAATCGCTGATGGTGAACAAGGCGCTCAATTCCACCTTGCGGTATTGCGCCACAGCGAACAAGGCGGAGGCCTCCATCTCCACCGTGGCCACCCCCTCTTTCTGATACTGCCTGGCCTCGGCCACCGTTTCCCGGTAAGGGGCATCAATGGTCCAGCTGGTCCCGGTCGTATATTTGAATTTCAGTCCATCCAGCGTCTTTTTTATCTTAGAGGTCAGTTCCCTGGAAGCGCAGGAATATTTTGCCGGCTTCAGGTAATGGTAGGACGTTCCTTCGTCCCTGATGGCCCTGTCGCAAACGATCAGGTCGCCGATCTTGATATTCTTCTGCAAAGTCCCGGCGGTGCCAATGGAGATGAACTTTTTAACGCCCCAGGCTATTAATTCTTCCACCCGCGTCACTACCGCCGGAGCGCCAAACCCAAAGCCGCCGATCACGGCCACCCGGCCACCGGTCTCATCCAGCAAAAGCATGCCCCGGCACATTTCATCGGTCTTGGTGGTCTTGTGCTTTTCCAGGATGTGTTTCATCAAGCTCGGCTGGTAGCAAAGGATGATCCCGTCCGGTATTTTGAAACTTGGCCCCCTTCCCCTCTTTTTTTGATAGGCAATGAAGTCACGGGGGGCGAACATCGCTTCCTGGGCGTGCTTATTTTTTAGATTTGGAAACGCCATGTTGTATTCTCATGTTATTCGGATATTTTCAAGGATCCTCACTGCCTTTACTTTCAATTCTATCCGGCATGCACCATTGAATTGTTTTCCTCGATGAAAGGCACCGGTTCTCCACAAATGTCCTTCAGATTATTGAACCGGCAAGGCAACCCCCGGCCAGTCAATATGCTTGGTCCATTCATTAACTGAAAGTGAAGATGCGGGGCATCGGAATTGCCTGAGTTACCCAATCGTCCGATAATTTGCCCTTGTTTTACAGCCTGGCCATTTTTTACTGTTAAGCTTCCGGGGATCAAATGGGCATAGCAAGAATATTCATTCCCTTTATGCTTAAGTACTATATAATTGCCGGCCAACGCAGCGACAAAGCCACATTTTTCGCGGAGTCTGTCCCATTCATGTTTCGGCAGACGGGAACCAAATCCCCGGGGGTTTTCAGGAATATCGTTAAAGCAATCTACCACCTTGCCGCCAGCAACGGCATGGATGTTCTTTCCGTAACCTGGATAATCTTTGTTGGCTGTTTTCTTTTTTGAACAGAACTTGAAGTCTTTGGTGATCTGAATAAAGTCCATGGCAAATTCCTGGCCATAGCACTGGCGATGTATATAAATATTGTCGTAATTGTTGATAGCCAACCATGCCCCCTTCAGCGGGAATATATATCTGTTTTTATTCTCATACTTAACGATCGGGATCCTGGAAACCGCCTTTTTCTCTTTACCTGCTTGAAGATAATGTACCGACACAACGCATTCATCAACAGGTGATTGATTGAGAATTCTAAAATGTTCTTGTAGAATGCCGGTTTCCTGACCTGGCTTTAAAATTGTTTCATTGGACATGTTATCATTGTCCCATAATTTTTCAGTCCCTAAGATTAGTTGAGATATTTGAGCCGGGGAACTGCTAATGCGAGCCACTCTTTCCACAAGCTTTTTTGTCAAAGATTTCAGACATCCTGAGGTATAGACCATCTGTTTTACAATTTTGCCCTTTATCTTAATATCAAATACTATTTTGTTTGTCACAATAGTATCTGGTGTCGTATTCTTGATCCTTATCGCTCGCACTAAAAAGTCAGACTCAATATTCGTGTTGACCTTCCGGCAGATATTGATCATGAAATCCTTGGGAAGAAAAGTTATCTTCATTACATATCCCTTTTCTCATGTTTTTTATTTAATTATCCACGGCGAGAATACGACTGCCAGCGACAGAGGTGAGGTCAACAAAAAACACCGGACTTAAACTTATGTTCGGTGTCTTTCAGCCTACCTTTCACTATACCTCAGTATCCAGGCAAACCTTCGACCCCGGTTATCCTCCACTTGTCCCGGTGCTTGAACTTGACCGCCAATACCTGGGGATTGCCGAACGAACCCAGCAAAAACCCCTGTTCCCCGCCCCGGGCCACCACTACTATCACCTTGATGGCGTCCACCGCGGTGTCTTCCTGAACCAGTACCTTTTGGTCATCCATCACCACTTTTACTTTTTCAAACTCCATAAAGAACATTGTCAGCGCGGTGTCGGCCTTGGCCTTGGTCATGGCGCCCTGGCTGAACTCCTCATCGATGTTGGACATGATGAAGGTCCGGTCCTTTTTAAGGAACGCCTTGACCGTCTTTTCCATGGCGGACTTGATCCTGGCCTGCGGGCTGAAAAAATTATTGTAGATCGTCAATCCCATCACAACCAACAGGACAACCGCCAGCGTCAGGATTATTTTGTGTTTCATGGTCATTTTGGGGAAATGGATTATTGCGTTTGGATCACCAGAGAACCTATCAGGTGTTATACGTCGTAACATTACCCGGGCGAGGCACGCCTCGCCCCTACAGTATACCACGACTAAATTCCATCAAATCCGTGTAAATCGTTCGGCTGAGCCTGCCGAAGCCCGTGTCCCAATTAAAGCCCCGTCAGCCCAGTCTGGCCGTTATCTTGCTCAAATACTCCTCAGCCATCTTCTCCGCCTGCTCCCGGCTGTCCGCTTCGGCGTTGACGTGGAACAGCTCCCGGTAGGGATCCGGTATCACCTGCACCCAGTCGCGACCAAAGAAGAGCTTCAGCCCGTCTATCATCTCCCGTTCCTGGTGCGCTTTGGTGTCCTCTATCAGCGCCCTCAGCACCTCGCCTTTCTTGCTCCAGGGGCAGGCGATGTTCTTCCTGGCCAAAAAGCTTTGGGGGATCTCGGAAGAAAGGTCCTCTATCTTTGCCTGGGAAAGGGCCATCATCTCCAGGATCTTGCAGACCGTCAGCATGGCGTCAAAGGCCGGCTGGAACTCGGGGAAGATGAAGCCCGCCCGGCGGCTGGCGATGAATCCGACCTCTTCCCCGGAAGCCATCTCCATCAGCGACCGGTTGTCTATCCGGCTGCGCAGCACCTTGACTCCGTATTTTTGGGCCAGCTCATCCACCACCCGGGAGGCGGTCACCGGCACCGCTATGGATCTGATGGCCCGGCCCTTCATCACCAAAAGCGAGACGGCCAGCAGGGCTTCGTCCCCGCTCAGTATCCGGCCCCGGCCGTCCACCAGGAACACCCGCTCGGCCCCGCTGTCCAGCAGAAAGCCGATGTCGGCCTTGAGAGATTTCACCGCCTCGGCCAGCCCGGCCTGGGACTGCTCGAAATCCTCCTTGGTCTTGGTGATCTTGGCCGGGTTGAGCTGGGCGTTAAGGGCCACGACCTCCAGGCCCAGTTCGCCCAGGATGGAGGGAAAGATGGTGGATGCCGCCCCGCAGGCATAGTCTATCACTATCTTGAAGCCGGCCGTTTTGATGGCCTGGGTGTTGATGTAGGAAAGCAATCCTTCGCGGTAGCTTTCGATGGTCCTCTCGGGAAACTCCAGCAGTCCGGTGTCGTTGGGCTCGGCCCGCTTGAAATCCTCGCGCAGGAACAGCCTCTCCAGGCTTTTCACCTTGGCGGGCGGCAGGTCCTTGCCATCCCCGTCAAAGAATATGATATCCACGAATTTTGAATCGAAGGGCGATTTGCGGGCGTGAATGCCGCCCATCTCCTTGCCTGATTTCAGCTGGTAGCGCAGCAGGGGAATGGGCATGGACCTCAGGTCCTCGGCGTTGACCCCGGAGGAAAGCAGTCCGGCCAGCAGGGCCCGGTTTATCATCCGGCTGGCGGGGTGCCCGTCCCGGCTGGTAGCCGCCAGGGCCCCCTGGCCCAAAAGGGCCCCGTAGGCCGCCCCCAGCTTGGCCGCGAACTCCGGCGTCATCTCGGTGTTGGCCAGCCCGGTCACCCGCGGCCCGGCAAAGAATTCCTTCAGCCAGCGGTCGCCCCAGATCAGGCTGGAGGTCAGGATGGAGTCCTCGTCCACCACCTTGCCCGGCCAGATCTTGATGTTCTCCAGCACCTGGGCCCGGGCCCCGATCTGCACCTGGCTGCTGATGATGGCATTCTGTTCTATTCCCGCGCCCTCGGAGATCCTTGCCCCGTCGCAGATGATGGCCCCGTCCACCCTGGCACTGTCCCCGATGGTGCTGTCCGCCCAGACGATGGAGTGTTCGATGAAGGCGTTCCGCCCTATCTGACAGTTGTCGCCGATCACCACATCGTGGAGATGGGTGCCTTCGCCTACTTTGACGTTCCTGCCCAGGATCACGGCCCCGGAAAGATTGGTGTTCCTGGCCTGGATGCTGGAGCCCTTGCCCACCCAGATGTCCTTGCCGATCAGGTTCAGCCGGTCGCCGTCCACATCCACCTTGACATTGCCCTTAAGCGCATCCCAGTGGGCCTGGCGGTATTCCGCGATGTTGCCCACATCCCGCCAGTAGCCCGAGGCCACGTGGCCGTACAGCGGCAGGTTATTTTGAAGCAGCACCGGGAAAAGGTTCTGGGAGAAGTCAAATTCCTTAGCCTTTGGTATCAGGTCAAAGATCTCCGGCTGGAACATGTAGATCCCGGTGTTGATGGTGTCCGAGAAGACCTGGCCCCAGGTGGGCTTTTCCAGGAAACGCACGATCCGCCCGTCCGGCTCGGTGATCACGATCCCGTATTCCAGCGGGTTCTGGACCCGGGTCAGGGTGATGGTGGCCAGGGCCTTCCTGTCGGTATGGGTCTTGATTATCTCGCTTAGGTCAAAATCGGTCAGCAGGTCGCCGGAGATCACTATGAACGGCTCCTGCAGCAGGTCCCGGGCCATGCCCACCGCCCCGGCCGTTCCGTAGTCGGCGTCGGGCCTCAGGTATTCTATCTTCACCCCGTGACCGGACCCGTCCCCGAAATAGCCGGAGATGGCCTGGGCCTGGTGGAACAGCACGGCCACTATCTCGGTGATGCCGTGTCCGGCCAAAAGCCGGATGATGTGCTCCATCATCGGGCGGTTTACCATCGGCACCATGGGCTTGGGCAGGGTGCAGGTCAGGGGGCGCAGCCGCGTCCCGAAACCTCCGGCCATTATCACCGCTTTCATCTGCTTTGCTCCCCTGATGATTTGTTCCGGTCGGACTGTGATTCGGTGAATATTTTCCCCAGCAATTTTTCCTGCAAAAGGTCAAGCTGCTGCCCCCGGCGGTTCATCACCGTCCGGGCGGTGGCCAGGGCCTTGTCCAGCTGGTGTTCCCAATGCTTTTCGCTGCACCCCCAGCTGAAGGGCGGCAGATATTTTTTTACCTGGCCGCCGAAGACGTTGCAGGCCGTCCCGATCACCGCCCCGGTGTTGATCAGGGTGCCTATGGCGGTCTTGCTGTGGTCCCCGATGTAACAGCCGGCCTTGATCTGCTTGGAATCCACGTACTTCCCGTTGGCCCAGACCGTGATGCTGCCGTAATTGTTCTTGAGGTCGGAGTTGCAGGTCTGGGCCCCCAGGTTGACCCAGGACCCCAGATAGGCGTGGCCCAGAAAGCCGTCGTGGTGCTTGTTGCTGTAGTGCATGATCACGGATCCCTCCAGCTCGCCCGCGATCTTGCAATGGTGTCCGATGGACACCCCGGGCCGGATCCGGGCCCCGTCGATCACCGACTCCGGGCCGATGTAGCATGGCCCCTGGATGTAGCTGGGCGGGTTGATCCTGGCTTTGGGGTCGATGATTATCGGCCCCATGGTTGCGTCCAGCACCACCCCCGGCAGGACCTGGGCCCCCTTGCCGATCTTGACATCCTTGCGCTTGCCGACCAGGTGGACCCCCTTGTCCAGCTTGACGCCGCCGTCCTTGAAAAGATCAAAGTCCTCCGTTATGGCCCGGCTGTTGTAATTTACCAGTTCCCACAGATGGTTGAATATCTCGTCCTTGGTCTCAAAGCTCCGCATCTTTTTGGCCAGGGAACCTATGAAGGCCGCCGTGGGCTGGTTCTTCTTGACCAGTTCCAAAAGATTCTTATCGAATATCTTAAAGGCTTCCACTGTTTGCCCGGATAGAAATACGGTGTCGGTTTCGGCCTTGTTCAGCCAGTTCACGGTCCGGGCGGTAAGCCTGGCCCGGCCGTTTATCAGAAGCAAGGGAAGACCGGCCTGGGCTATCTCCTGGCCTTCCAGCCCGGCGGCCGTTAAGACCTCCTGTCTCTCGGGCAACACCCAATAAAACGCCTTCTTGGCGCCCAGCCTCAGGAGGGATGAGTGCCTCAGGCAATAGCCCCCCACAAGCAGACCCCAGGCGGGCCGCAGACAGGTCAGGGGATAGAGGCCTTTATAGCCCTCGTCCTCGAAAAAAGCTATTTGTTTCATCGGCGGAAACCCTGTAAATAGTTGGAATTACCCTTTATAACCTTTAATCATACCGCAAATACCGTGTGATTGTCAAACAAAAAAGCGGCGCTTACACTTGTAAGCGCCGCTTTGTAACCACAGATTCTATAGAAATCTCTTTCGTGTCCTTTCGTGGGATAGTGCCCTATTGCTGGCTCATCACCACGAACTCTATCCTCCGGTTCTCGGCCCGGCCCTTGACCGTCTTGTTGCTGGCCAGCGGCAGGGATTCCCCGTAGCCCTTGGCGGTCAGCCGGTCCCCGGCGATGCCCTGGTTGTTGATCAGGTAATTGCGCACCGACACCGCCCTGGCCTCCGAGAGCCTCTGGTTCTTGGCGTCGCTGCCCCGGCTGTCGGTATGCCCGCCGATCTCCACCTTGATGGTGGGGTTGTCCTTGAGCATCTTGGCGGCTTCGTCAAGGATGCTGTAGGAAGACGGAATGATGTCGGCCCGGTTGGTCTTGAATTTGATGCCGTTCAGCACCACCTTTTCGCCCTTCTTGGGAATCAGCCTCAGGGAGAAATTCTGGATGAATGTCTGCTTGTCATTTACTGGCACCGGCGCGGTCTCGGCATTGTAGCCGTCGGCCTGGACCTGAACCATGTAGATGTTGGGCGGCAGGTTGATGGAGTATATTCCGGTCAACAGATCGCTGACCACCGGGGTTCCCACCATTACCTTGTCCGGCCCGAAGATGCTGACGGTGGCCCCCATGGCGTTGCCGGTCTTGCTGTCGGTGATCTTGCCGGTGATGTTGCCCTTGGGATATTCCTTGCGGCGCAGGCCGAAATCCACCACCATGGTCTGGCCCTGGATGATGGTCACCGCCTTCTCCTGCCACAGGAAGGAGTCTCCGGCCGTGGCCCGGATCCGGTAAGTGCCGGCCGGTACGTTGATGGAATAACTGCCGTCCGGTTTCAGCAGGATGGGCGCGCCGCCGTTGATGGCGGGCGAGGTCAGGGTGGCCTCCAGCATGGAATCGGTTCCGGCGATCATCACCTTGCCGGCGAGGACGGTGGCCGTCGGCGGGGCCTGCTTCTTGGCAGATCCCGAGGTCACCGAGAACCCGAACACGGCGTTCCAGTTGGGAGAAGTGGAGCCGTTGAACATCTTGAACTCGCAGCCGCCGTCCATGGTAAAACCGCCGGGTGTGTTGAAGCGGATGCCGGGAGTGATGCGTGCGGGGCTGCCCCAGGTAAAGGTCTGGCTTTTAGCCTTTTCCCCCGAAGCCTCAATTAAAAATGTGACATAGGGTCCGGCGGCCACTTCCAGGCCGGCCCCCCACAATACCTGATTTTCCCTGGTCACAGTGCCGGGAACTGCCGGATGGACCTTACTATTTGGGTCTGCTAAATAAGCAGAATCGGTGGTGTTCCAAACATACACCAGTAAAGTGTCGTTGATGACATATCCTGGCTTGGCCTTGCCCGCCTTCAGGAAACCCAGATTCCCATGAAGCGAGGCCGGGCCAAGGGTCAGTGTGCCCAGGAACTTGGCACCGAAATCGGGGTTGTGGGCATTGAGTTCGGCAAAGCCGTGGGCCACCAGATTAGAATCGGGATGTTCGGGCTGTTCAGTATTGTCTGTATAAATATATGAGGTAGTAGTGGGAAAGCCAATTGAAACAAAAGGTTCTGCGCCTACCGCATATGAGAACGGCGCTCCGCCATACTCCTTGGACTGATATGAAAATTTGGTTTTTATCAGGAGGTCTTTCACCCAAAACATTGCCAGATCGTAATTAAGGCTGTCGTAACGCAAGGTGGTCCCGGCCACGTTGGAATGCTTGTCATATACCGCATAGACTCTCGGCCCGATGGAGAATTCAAAAAGATCCAACGGAGAATATGTGATCATCAGCCTCAGGGTTCCCCGGTAATGTTTGTCCAATTCTCCGTTAACGCTGGCACTGTCTCCCTGGAAATAAAGATCTCCCTTCTTTAAATCCCGCCCATTAAAATCTGACTGCAAAAAGCCCACCGACAACATCCCTTTGCCCATGGTGCGGGCCGAGGAGACCTTGAACAGTCCGCAGCCGCCGTCAAAGGACGGGGGACGGTAAGCCTGGGCCAGACCGGCCCCGGTCAGCATTGCCAGCAATAAAACCAACCACTTGTTGCTTTTCATTTTTAAGCCTCCAGAAATTTTGGATTTTCAAAATTCCGTAAATATTAAATATATCAGGAATATTGTGGTTTTGTCAAGCAATAAAAGTTTTTTTGACCATCATTGTTCCAGTAATCTTAAAACTTTTTCCATATCTCCGGGTAACGGGGCTTTGAATTCCAGGTATTTGCCGGTGTTGGGATGAATAAACCCCAGCACCGCAGCGTGCAGGGACTGACGGTCAATAACGTCGAGAAGTTTCTGGGCCAGGCCGTAATCATTCAACGCGAACCGTGAGAACAGGGAACGCACCCGGCCGCCATAATCGGGGTCCCCCAATACCGGGTGCTCCAAATGCTGCAGGTGGACCCTTATCTGGTGGGTGCGGCCTGTCTCTAATTTCAATTCCACCAGCGAGGCGATCCGGTATTCCTTAATAACCTTATAATGGGTCACTGCCGGCCGGCCCCTGAGCTTGGTGACATCCATTTTCTTCCGGTCAAAAGCTGATCTTCCTATTGGAGCCGAAATCGTACCCTGGGGTTCCCTGAAAACTCCCCAAACCACAGCCCGGTAGCGGCGCACTATCTGGCGGGCCTCCAGCTGGCGGGCCAGATGGGTATGGGCCTGATCGGTCTTGGCTACCAATAAAAGACCGGAGGTCTCCTTGTCCAGCCGGTGCACTATGCCGGGCCGCTCCCGCCCCCCCACCTGGGAAAGGTTTTGGGCATGGAACAGCAGGGCGTTGACCATGGTGCCATGGCGGTTGCCGGCAGCCGGGTGGACCACCATTCCGGCCGGCTTGTTGATCACCATCAGGTCCTGGTCCTCGTATACCACCTCCAAAGGGATGTCTTCAGCCAACAGCTCCCGCCGGGGGGCGGCCAACTGGTCCTTTTTGATCTCGATCTCGTCGCCGGGTTTCACCAGGTAACCGGGAGGTTTTTGTTTTCCGTCCACCAGCACCCGGCCGGATTCGATGAACTTCTGCAGCTGGTTGCGGGAATAGTTCATTCCCTGGCAGCTTAGATAACGGTCCAGCCGCACCCGGCTTTGGGCGGAGGAAACGGTTACGGTTATTATCTGAAGCTCATCCGGCATGGAAACAATTCAATTTACAATTCACTATTCAATATTTACGATTCACGGCATAGCAGCCATTATCCCTCATTGTTCCACCCAGCAATGCTTGTACAACTCGGAACCAAAGGGCCGGGGCCGGAACCCGTGGACGGTGTTCCTGACTGCGGTGGATTTTACGGTGTGATACAGGAATACCCAGGGAGCCTCCTGCACTATCATCTCCTCTATCTTGCGGTAGCGCAGCAGCCTTTGGCCGGGATCGCGGATGGTAACGGCTTCGTCCAGCATTTCGTCTATGATCGGCGACTTGAAGAAGGCCACGTTGCCGGCCCGGCCTGTGTTCTTGGAATGGAACAGGGGATAAAGAAAATTGTCGGGGTCGCCGTTGTCCGAGTTCCAGCCGTTGAAGGACAATTGGGACTGGCAGCTGTAGGTCTTCTCCAGCAGGGCCTTCCAGCTTAAGGGGTTGATCTTGATGTTTATTCCCGCCTCCCGGCAGTTCTGGCGGACGATCTCGGCCCGCTGCATCTGGGCCTTGCTGTCCCGGATATCCAGCAGGTATTCCCCGGGCAGACCCCCGGCGTATCCGGCTTCGGCCAGCAGTTTTTTGGCCAATACTGGATCGTAACCGTAGCCCGCTAAATTTTGGTTGAAGGCCCACAGCTCCGGAGGAAAGACCCCCTTGGCCGCCACCGCGTCCCCGGCCAGTTCAGTGGTCTCTATCAGCGCTTTCTGGTCAACCGCATAGTTCAGGGCCTGGCGAACCCGTTTGTCGGCGAAGGGCGAGACCCGGGAAACATTGATGCACAGGTACTGGACGTTGAGCTGGGGCAGGCTGACCACCTTCAGGTTGCGGTCCTGGGAAAGAGCCCGGCGCTGCAGGCTGTTGACATTGGTGATATTCAGCCGGCCCGCTGCCAGGGCCTCGGTCTTCTGTTCATCTTTGAGGTCTATGGAATATTTTATCCCCGACAGCGATATCCGGCGCTCGTGGTAATGGGGATTGGGCTCCAGCTCCAGCGACTTTCCGGTGTCCCATGATTTTAAGATGAACGGCCCCGAGCCCACCGGATGGCGGGAGAAATCCTGCGACCCGTCCTCCACCAATTCCCTGGGAACTATGGCGGCCATGGTGCAGGCCAGATTGGAAAGGAACGGCATGAAGGGATACTGGAGCACGATCTTGATGGCATAGTGGTCTATGACCTGAAGCCCGGAAACTTCCCGTGCCTTGCCCTGGCTGTATTCCGAAGCGCCCTTGATCATATCCACAAAAGGCTGGTTGGGGGATTTTATCTTCGGGCTTAACAGCCGCTCCAGGGAGTACTTCACGTCCGGAGCTATCAGTTCCCGCCCGTGGCTGAATTTTATGCCCCGACGGAGGTAAAAGGTCCAGCTTAAACCGTCAGGGGAGATCTTCCAGCGCCAGGCAATAGCAGGGACCACTTCGGACCCTCCCCCGAACTGGACCAGTCCCTCGAATATCTGGGCCGCCACTTCGTTGGAAGTAGCGTCGGTCATCATGGCCGGATCCAGGGTGATGGGATCGGAACTGATGTCGGCCTTTAACCGGCCCCCAATATAATTTTTAAGCCCGGCCGATTCTATTTCCGCCCGGCCCAATGAACCCATCCGTTCGAACCAGGCCAGGGAATCCCGGCCCTTAATCAGGAACCCCGAAAAACCCTGGAGCTTGGCTGACACCTCCCGATAGCTTTGGCTGTAATGGCTATAGCGGTCGAAGATTTCCTGGTGGCGCGACTGCTGACGGTCAATGCCCAAGCCGGCCTCGGCCACTATCTGCTCCATCCGCGCGCCGGAATCCCGGGCCAGGTCCAGTGATATTCTGGCCTGGGAAACCGATTCCAGGCTGGTGGCCATGATCTTCTGGGTCTGCCGGATGGTATCGCTGGTCTGGGAGAACTGATCGGTGACCTGCTTCAGCAGGGGGCCTATCCTGGCCGAGTCGGCGGCCGCCTGCTGTGACAGGGCCTGGGCCTGGGCCACTATGCCCACAAAAGCTCCGCCCTCCTGGCCCATCTCGGCCACTTCCACAGCGGCGTAGAACGAAAGCAGTTTTATCTGCTCGGTAAAATCCTTGATGGCGGCGCCGGTCTGGGATATCTCTCCCAGTTTGCCGGACATGCCTTCCCGGTCGGCCTCAAACTCGTCCAGCCAGGTCTTGACCCGGGCCAGATCGTCAAATGATCCGGTGAGCCCCTGGTTCATCTCTTCAAAATCCTGGCGGTTGCTGCCAATGGTCTGACTCATCCCGTCCAGGCCTGACTTGATGAGATTGATGTTCTCGAACAAAGCCTCCAGATTGTGCCACAGGGTTCCGGCCAGTTCTTCCTCGGCCCCCAGAGCCGTTTTCTGCTCGTCCATGGTGGACTGCAGGTCCCGCCACCGTTCGGAGGCCGCCTGCAGTTTGGCTTTGAGCATCATCCAGTTGTTCCGGGCCTCGTGCAGGGCGGCCGGATTGCCGGCGGTTTCCCACAAACCCAGGGCTTCGTCCATCTGATTCTTGGCAAATTCCACCTGTCCCATTTCGCCGGTCTCGGTGGCCAGCGCCAGGGCCGCCACTTCCTGGGAGACCGACAGCCCTTCGGCACTCTGGGTGATGTTCTTCAGGCCGCCCACCAATTTATTCTCCAGCTCCCGCTGTTCCTTGGCCATCAGACCTATCCGGTCAAAAGCCTCCACCATTCCCTGGTTGGACTGATAAAGGGAACTCAGTTTGTCCTTCACCTTTTCTGCCCCCGATTTCAGCCCGTCCACCAGATGCCGGGATTCCAGCACCCCGGAGGACATCTGCTGGATCTTGTCCTTGACCCCCGTCGTCAGGGTGGGAACCAGGGAGGCCGTCTTCTCCATCTCTCCGGCCAGACGGCTCATATTCTCGGCTATCACCCCGAATCCTTTTCCCTTGCCGCCGGCGTGGAAGGCCCGGATCTCGGCGTTGCGCACCAATTGTTTTATCTTTACCGATAGACCGGCCATCAGACCGGCCAGTTTTTCCAGTTCGGCCGTGGTGGTAAAAAGGTCCTTCAGTTCCACCGCCGAGCGCTGGTAGCTTTGGTCCACCAATTCAAAGGAATCCAAAGCTCCTTTCAGCTGCTGCCCGGCCCTGGCTATCACCTGCTTGTACTCCTGGCTGTTCCCGGTAACCAGGGCCGAGGAATTGGCGATGGCATCCATCCCCTCAAAGGCCTCGGCCATGGCCGCCCCAAAATCATGGATATTGGCCAGGTGCCCCCGCTCCTCTGCGGCCAGGGCGCTGATGTTCATCGACAGATCCGGCAGTATCTTCAGGAACTCTTCTATCTTTTTAAGCACATCAATCAGGTCGTCAGACGGCCTCCACCGGGCTTCGACCGGCTCCGGAATGTCCTGGATTGTCGAGGATGTTTTTGAGTTGGAATTGAATAGTTTCATATCAGCCTGATGATAAAAGTTTTTAGAGATGCCTTCCCACCCACTAAAACCCACGAAAAACCACGAAATAAATCTACTGGCTGGTTGTTTTGGAGGATGAGAAATATATTCCAGTACAATCTGAAAGGGATCATCCCTGAAAATATTTCGTGGATTTCGTGGGCAGGAAATAACCAGTGAGATCAAAGATCAACTTTCTCCGAAGCTATCTTCTGCCCCATGAATATCTCGCCCAGGTGGTCAAAATGTTCGCAGACATCGGTGGTCAGGTAGCGGCAGTTCCCGTTCCTGGAGACCTTGGATTCATGTTCCGGGTGCCGGACCAGATAGTCCTTGAGGCTCGGCGCTACCAGCTCATCCTGGGAAAGTATCCTGACTTCAGAGGGCAGCAGGGCCTTGAGCTGGGGAAGGATCAGGGGATAATGGGTGCAGGCCAGCAAAAGGGTGTCTATGTTTGGGCTTTGGGATCTGGTCTGCTCCCAGTATTTTTGGATGTAGTATTTCAGTCCGTCTCCCTCCAGCTCCCCGGCCTCCACCAGCGGCACCAGCATGGGGCAGGCCTGCTGGATCAGGTTGACCCCCGGGGCGTGCTTGGCGATCTCGATGGCAAAACTGTCGGAGCGGACCGTGCCCTGGGTGGCCCACAGCGCCACCTGATTGGTCTTGGTATAGTTGTGGATGACCTCCACCGTGGGGCGGATCACACCCAGCACCCGGCGTTCGGGATAGTGTTTGGGCAGATACTGCTGCTGGATGCTGCGCAGGGCCTTGGCGCTGGCGGTATTGCAGGCGATCAGCACCAGAGGGCAGCCCTGCCGGAACAGGTAATCCACCCCTTCAGTGGCGAATTTTAAGACCGCCTCAAAGGAGCGGTTGCCGTAAGGGGTGCGGGCGTTGTCGCCCAGATAGACGTAGTCGTACAGCGGCAGCAGTTGGCGGATCTGCTTGAAGATGGTCAGCCCGCCGAAGCCGGAGTCGAAGATGCCTATGGGGAAAGATTGGGGCATGGGATTTGATTTGTGTGTTTATTTTGATAACGTGTTTATGATCTTATTCTTTTATCCCAGGTTGCCCGCGATCCGGCCGAACATTTTTTCCGGCTGCCAGCCAAACCTTTGGCCCCGGACCATCCGCTTGGCCCGCTTGGTTTCCTTAAAACCATTCTCCAGCATGAAGGTCATACCCCGGCCATTGCCGGCCGGCAGCACGTTCTTGTTGGAACGCGACAATTTCAGCTTAATAAGATCCAGGCCTGCCTGTTCGTTGTCCGCCATCACCAGTCCCTCGCCCAGGTCGGGAATATAGTAGCCGTCTATCTTCCCGTTGCGTTGGTGGACATAGGCGCTGTCCAGATTGGGTTCCAGCAGGCGCTCCCGCGTTTCCCCGGACAGGGTCCGGTCCAGCTCCAGTATGCCGGCCCGGTGTTCCACCCGGCAAACCATAATATCATCGGAAGAATTCCCGCTTTTCAGCGGGGCCTCTCTTTCGTAAAAGACATAATCCTCCTGGTCGGCAAAACCGGCCTTTTGATAGACCGGGCGGCCCAGGTCGGTGGCGATCAGTGAAACCGTTTTACATCCCTGTTCCCGGGTGATGTCCAGCAAATGACCGGTGATGGCGCCGCCGATGCCCTGTTTCCTGTTTTCGGAGTTCACAATGATGTGGGCCAGCCAGGCCGTGTTTTTAAGAATAATGGCCGCGCCAATGCCGGCGATCTTATCGTTGACCGTTGTTTTTACCGGAAAGCAGAACGGGGAATCCAGGTAGAACTTGAAGGCCGGAACGATGTCGCCCCATCCCTCGGGTTGCAAGGGGCTGAGAAAGACCAGATCTTGATTTGTAATTTTTTCGAATTGCATAATTTACACTCGGCAAGCAAACCTGCATTCATTTAATGCTTATAACAGAACCTCTCTCCGAGGCGGGGAGAGGAAGGAGAGGGGTCAGCCCGCCGAAGCCGGAGTCGAAGATGCCTATGAAAGAAGATTGGGACATGGGATTTGATTTGTGTGTTTATTTATTTTGCATACTCTGATCACATCCGATTTGACCCAAAACAAGCCCGATCACCGGTAAATCAGACCCAGTATCTGCCATATCAGACCCGATATTTGGTTTATCGAGTCCGTTTTGCCCAACATCAGACCCGTTCAGAGCCATATCGGACCCGTTTACCCTCTTATCAGACCCGATATTTGTCCTATCGGGTCCGTTCAAACCTTTATTGGGCCAGATAATAATATATTGATTTTCGTGCGCTTTCGTTTTCCTTCGGCTCGGCTCACTCCTACGGCGTACAGGCAGGACAAGATTTCGTGGGCAGATAAGGGCAATTCACGTGTCCGACGTAGCCGACAAAGATGGCGCAGTATGATGAATTGCCCCTACTGCCCCAATTCCTTCTTGTACTTTTGGGCAAAGGCTTCCAGGCCGTCGGCGATCCCCCGGGCGATCTTCTTCAGGTTGTCCGGCTTTTTTAAAAGCTTTTCCTCGTCCCGGTGGGAGATGAACGAGGTCTCCACCAGGATGGCCGGCATGTAGGCGCCGTTTAGCACGTAAAACCCGGCCTGGTTGATCCCCCGGTTGGGCACGGCGGGCATTTTTTTGGTCAGCGATTCCTGCACCAGTTCGGCCAGGTCGCTGGACTCGGTCAGGAACTCGTTCTGCACCATGTCCCATAATATAAACTGGACGTCGTCCTGGTTGGCCACGTTCTTCTGGGGCTGCTCGAAGTCGATGGCCGAGTTTTCCATGGCCGCAGTGGCCCGGGCATCGTCGGTCTTGGCCAGGGATAGGAAGTAGGTTTCCGAGCCCCGCATGGTCTTGAGCTTCACTTTTTTTCGCGGGGCCGCGTTGCAGTGGATGCTGATGAAGACGTCGGCCGCCTCCTGGTTGGCCAGCTTGGTGCGGTCGCCCAGCGGAATGAAGGTATCGTCGCTGCGGGTCATCACCACTATCAGGTTGTGTTCCTGCTCCAGGATGGCCTTCAGCATCAGGCCCACCTCCAGGTTGACGTCCTTTTCACACAAACCGGTGGGACCAACCGCACCGGGGTCCTTGCCGCCGTGTCCGGGATCCACCACCACCTTCTGGATGCCCTGCTTTTCCGGGATCTGATTGCGGCGCCGGGCTTCGGGGATCTTGATCTGCTCCGGGCTGATCCCGCCCAGGCTCAACTTGCGGCCTCCCTGATCCCAGATGATGCTCCGGCCCCACAAGGGGATCAGAAACCGGGTGAAAAGTTCCATCGGTACGTAGAGCTCACCCTGATAAAGCCGGACCGGATTGAACAGATTGTAGGATTTTCCGTCGGCCAGAAAAAAGGTGTTGTCGGCCGAAAAACGCAGGGTGTGCCCCGGCAGTTTCAGGTCGGCGTTGCCGGTCAGCTCGGACCAGCTGGCTTGGGCGTTCCAGTTGGCCGACAGGTCGGCCAAGCTAATATATTCTTCCTTGTCGAAGGTCACCGTCTCGGTGATCCTGGCGCTGCCCCGCCCGTCGATTATGGTCAGCTGATTGGGAGCCAGGGAGGCCCAGCCCAGCAGGGGACATAAAAGGATTATTATTATCCGCTTCTTCAAATACTGATCCTATTGCTGTTGATTATTTATCGCCTGTGATCCCGGCAAATCTTTCTTCTATCACCGCCATATTGTTTTTCCAAAGGGCTTTCTGCCTTATGACCAACGCATTCCTCCGGCTGATGGCTTCGGCGTCCGGCGGACGGCTGATCAGCCCCTTCAATAAGCGGGCCAGGAAAGCGTGATCCCCGGCCGGAAAGAGATATCCGTTTTCCCGGTCTGTTATCCACTCCCGGTTGCCGGGAATGTCGGTTACCACTGGAAGGCAGCCGCAGGCCATGGCCTCCAGCAGGGAGACCGATGTGCTGTCGGATATTGAGTTGGAGACATAGATATCGGTATTTTGCAAAAGGCCTGTCACCTCCTTGTGCCCCAGGGAGCCAAGGAAATCCACGGATCCCGCAACATTGGCCTGCCTGGCTAAACCGGCCAGTACTGCGGCCTGGCTTCCTGTTCCGGCCACCGTTAAACTGATGCGGCTGATTTCTGGCCCCAGCAGTGGCAGGGCCCTGATCAGGGTGGCCACATCGTATACCGGCTCCAACTGCCTGATGCTGGTTATCCGTATTTTTTTATCCGGGGTCCAGCCGTTTTTGCGGGAAGCGATGATTTCTTCCTCAATGCCCATCGGGACATTCAGAATGCGCCCTGGTTCCACTCCCAATTCCTGTAAGGCTCCGAAAAGGTTGTTCCCGTCGCAGGTCACCGCCCGGCACCGGGAAAGGACATACCGCGCCCGCCAAAGGTGCAACGGAGATTTTTGAGCTGAGATCAGGATGTCCGAGCCCCAGATGGAGACGGCCAGCGGCGACAATCCGGCCAAAGCCGAGACCCAGCCGTAGTTCGGCAGAAAATGGGCGTTGACCAGGTCCGGGCGCAACGCGCCGGCCAGGCGCCTGACCTGGGGCATGACGCTGAGATATCTCAAGGGACGCGGCAGGGGCGGGGCTTTCAGCTGATGCACCTCGGCCCGGGTCGGCCCGGCTTTCTCCAGCGACAACAGGTGCACCTGGTGCCCCCGCTCCACAAAATAGTCGGCCCAGCGCAGAAAGTGACGATTGCCTGCATCGCCCAGCAACAGTATCTTCATCCCGTTACTCCGCGCTTTATTTTTTGCAGCAGGTTTATCCAGCCTGCTTGACGCAGATAAGAATGGTATTCTTTGGGACGGCCTCCCCAGGCTTGTTTGAAACCTACAAGACCTTCAGCTCCCGGCGGCGAGGCTCCCAGGTTGACCTGCCTGATCCCGCGACCGGCGGCCATGGTGAAGATGTCCCCATATAATGCATCTCCGGGCCGGTACCTGGCCTGAGCGCCGTATGAAGCACCATCCCAATAATGAACAGTTTTAGAATCAATAAAGCTCAGGGCAAATCCAAGTATCTGGTTCTCCCTGACAGCCAGCCTCCACCACAGCCTGCCGCCCGGGCTTATGGAATGGAAAATGCTGCGGTAAAGTTCCAGTGGATATCGGGTCGCCTGTCCCAGACGCCGGTCCCTGTCCTTGATGATCTGATGGCAGATGCTTATCTCACCCTCGTTACGCAGAGGTCTGATCTCCACCCCATGCTTCCTGGCTTGAACCGCTCCCCGCTTGCGCAAGTGAAACGGGTCTTGGGCATATTCTCCCATCTCTACGATGTGGGTCTGAAGCACTGTATCTTCAAATCCGTACAGTCCCCAATCAATCAATCCGTTGAAATCCACAATGTTCTGCCTGGCCACCAAAGGTCCTGACATTGCCAGAACTGCCGTCCTGGCAAAAGCATCAAGCTGTCCTGCGCCAATATCTGCCAGAGCCAATATGCCGCCGTAAGTCCCGAACGGAAGCGATAAATTCTGCCGGATCCCCGATCGGACCGAGGTCACGAAGGGCAGGCCGGCCTGAAACTCGCCTTGTCCGTTGACGCTCACAGCAAAAAAAGGCTTGTAGCCCCTCATTCCCCGGCAGCAGGCGTCTATCCAATCCAAACCGTGATAGAATGAAGAATGCGGAGATCCCTGCAACAGGAGATTCCAAGCTTTCTCGCTCAAATGAGAACGGTCAATTATCTCCGTCGCCATAATTCTTTGCGGTATGCTTCAGCTAAGTTTCTGTTGATGCTTATGGGGGAGGATTTGCTGATGGATATCCCTTCTTTGAGCTTCATTGCTGTTTTCAATTGACTGCGGTCATTGTGGATCGGTAAAATCCGTAATTTAACTTTTAATTATATCCTAACCTGTTGTAATGTCAATAGAAAAATGCCCTGGGCACACCGAAAAATAAGTTCGGAGCATCCAGGGACAAAGTAAGAACCCCTCCGGTTGGGACGGAGGGGTTCTTGATTACCGTATATTAATGTACAGTAATTACGATTAGCGCTTCTTGTTGAAGCAGTCCGAGCAAAGCACCGGACGGTCGCCGGTGGGCTTGAAGGGGACTTCGGCTTCGTTGCCGCACTCGGCGCAGGTCACCTTGAACAACTGGCGCGGTCCGCGCTTGGAGTTCTTGTTAGCCTGACGGCAATCCGGGCAACGCTGGGGCTCGTTCTGGAAGCCCTTCTGTTGGTAGAATTCCTGCTCGCCGGCAGTAAAGGTGAATGGCTTGCTGCAGTCTTTGCAGGATAGGGTCTTGTCCGTGAAACTCATGTTTCTCCTTGGAATTTTGGTTTTTTGTCTGGAGGGATAAAAAAAACCGTTTTGGTTTAACAACCGAAACGGGATTCTACTTCTCCAAACGTTCTATTGTTACTGTTGCAATAATAACACAATAACCGCAACTTGTCAAGGGGTAAGTGAAAATATTTTAATATTTCTTGCCTAGGGGCCTTTTGCCCGAATTCTCCTAAATTGACAGGATTAACATAATTGGCTGGATTTTTTCCTAATGCCCGAATATGTTATTCTGATTTTTTTATCGTGTAAATCCGCTTACGCTATCTATTAGACTTCCTCGAGTGCCATAGCTTTAGCGGAGGCACTCCTGTCTGACCCCGGGTCAAAAAAATCAATTGTTGACAGCGGCATGGGTTTTGGAATATAATCCCATCTTCAAGGTGCCCCATCTTTTTTGGGGATAATCGGGAATCCCGTGAAAACCGGGAGCTGCCCCGCAACTGTGAACCTTTTTTGCCACAAAGACACAAAGGCACAAAGACAATTTACTTTATGCTGTGTGTCACTTGGGCAAAGTGCCAAAGTTTATGCCACTGTTTTACGACGGGAAGGCGCTTTGGTAAAGGCAAGCCAGGAGACCGGCCTTGAAAAGGGAACTGGGACTGGATTACTGAGATTTATTCACTAATCCCAAAAATCTATCCCCTGTTCCCAGCTAGTACTCCGGCTTCGCGGGAAGGCCGGGCTGAATGTAGCATTTGTTAAAAGATTGCCAGCCCGTTCTTCCGGCCAAAAAGCCGGGGGAACGGGTTTTTGTTTTTAAGAACAGATCAATAATCAAGGACACCGACTGCATGAAGCGATCACTTTATTACATATTCCTGTTGCTCCTCCTGGGCTGCAGCACCCAGCCCCGGCCGCACAATGAGGGGGCGCTGGTAGTTACCGACGACCTGGGCCGGACCGTCAGCCTGAGCAAGGCCCCTTTAAGAATCATCTCCTTTGCCCCCAGCCTGACGGAGATGGTCTACGCCCTGGGCGGAGGGGACCGGCTGACGGGGATCACCGCCTGGTGCAACTGGCCGCCCCAAGCCAAAGAGAAGACCGTGGTGGGCGACATGATGAGCCCCAACTTTGAGCGGATGGTCTCGCTTAAACCGGACCTGGCCCTGATGATCGGCAGCCGGCCCAGCCCGCTGCTTAAGAAGTTTGAAGCCCTGAACATTCCGGTGCTCTGCTTTAAGGACGAGACCGTGGCCGACATCCAAAGGGCGGTAAAAATGCTGGGCATGATATTGGATTGTCCGAGCCGGGCGGATTCCTTGAACCGGGAAATGGATCTTCAGCTGGCTGTAATCAAAGCCGCGGTGGATCAGGTGCCTATGAATCAAAGGCCGAAGGTCTTCGCCGAGCTGGGTTCCTCCCCCCTGTTCGCCGCCGGAGACTCCAGTTTCATCGGCCAGATGATAGCCCTGGCCGGGGGCATCAATGTCAACGGAAGCATCCCCTCATCATACGCCGCAGTCAATCCCGAGCTGGTGGTCAAAGGCGACCCCGACATCATAATCGTGCTCCACCCCCAGACCGGCAAAGAACAGATCAGGCAACGGGTGGGCTGGCAGAACATCTCCGCCGTCAAAAGCGGAAAGATCTACCCCGGACTGGACCAGGACGTGATCCTGCGCCCCGGCCCCCGTTTCACGGAAGGATTGAAGATACTTCATGGGATATTCTATGCGCCGTAACATCAAAGCCTGGTATTACCTGGCGCCCTTAAGCCTTATGACCGGCCTGCTGGGACTTGCTTCCGGGCCGGCCGGTTTTGGGCTGTTAAGCGACCCGCAGGTGATGGCCATCCGCCTACCCCGGGTGCTGCTGGGGATGCTGGCCGGAGCCGGGCTGGCCTCATCCGGTGCGGCCCTGCAGGCCGCCCTGGGCAACCCGCTGGCCGAACCTTATCTGTTGGGCGTCTCCGGAGGCGCGGCTTTTGGGGCGGCTTTGGCCCTGCTGATGGGACTTTCGGCCGGGTTGGGCGGAGCTCTGGGACTGCCCTTGTTCTCGCTGGCCTTCGGCCTTTTAGCCCTCTATGTAGTCTACAGTTTGAGCAAGGTTGGGTCCAGGCTGCCGGCGGAGACGGTGATCCTCTCCGGAATAATAGTCAACGCCTTCTTCTCGGCCCTGATCATGCTGCTTTTGGCTCTGGCCGGGCGCCAGCTGCAGGAGATGATCTATCTTTTGATGGGCAACCTTGGGATGATCTTCGGCACCCAAAGCCTCTATCTGTTGTGGGTCTGTGCCGCCATTATTGTATTTTGTACCGGCTACCTCTGGAACCAGGGGCGCAACCTGGACCTTCTTTCTTTGGGGGAACAGCCTGCCCAAAGCCTGGGGCTTAAGGTGGAGAAGTTGAAAGTGCGGATACTTTTGGCCTCGGCCCTGATGGTGGCGGCGGTGGTCTCGCTGGCCGGAGTGATCGGCTTCGTGGGGCTGGTGGTCCCCCACCTGGCCCGGATGATCGCCGGTCCCAAGAATTCCAGGCTGCTTCCCCTGTCGGTGGTGCTGGGAGCAGATCTCTTAGTGCTGGCAGACGCCCTGGCCCGGACCATCGCCCCCCAGGAGATCCCGGTGGGAGTGATCACCTCGCTTTTGGGCGTGCCGTTCTTCATTTACCTGCTGCGGCGCAAAAAGAGGAACGGGTTATGATACAAGTAAAAGGCCTTTCATATAGCTATGGCCCGTTAAAGGCATTGAATGATGTCAGTTTTTCCCTGCCAAAGGGAAAGGTGGTGGGCCTGCTGGGCCCCAACGGGTCCGGCAAAAGCACCCTCTGCCTGAGCTTAGGCGGAATGCTGGATAAAAAAGGATCTTCAGGAGAAATAAATATATCCGGCCAAGACCTGGAAAGTTTTGCCCCGGAAGAGCTGGCCCTGAAGATGGCCGTGGTCTTCCAGGACAATTTGTTCTCCTTTGACTTCACCGCTTACGAGATCGTGCTGATGGGCCGCAGCCCCTACTTAAGGCCACTCCAGCCCGAAGGACCGGAAGACCACCGGATCGCCGAACAAGCCATGCGAGAATGCGACTGTTTTGAGTTTAAAGACCGGCCCATCAGGAGCCTTTCCGGCGGCGAGCGCCAGCGGGTGGTGCTGGCCCGGGCTTTGGCTCAGACTACATCGGTCCTGTTGCTGGACGAGCCCACCAACCACCTGGACCTGAAGCACCAGAAACAGATCCTGTCTCTGGTTAGGGAACTGGCCGAGTCCAAAGGAGTGTTGTCGGTGGTGGTTCTGCACGACCTGAACCTGGCCGGACAGTTCTGCGACCACCTGTTGCTGCTGGACCAAGGCCGATTGGTAACGCAGGGAACTCCGGAGGAAGTGCTGACGCCGGAGAACTTGAACCCGGTCTACCAGATCAATGTCCATAAGATATCCCATCCTGTGACCGGACGCCCCCAGATAATAATTTAACTGTTGAAAAAATAATATGCCGGAAAAAAATAAAAATTTCTCTGATACAAAAATACTGGATGAAATACTCGCCGCTATACATAACATCAACTATGGCGAGATACTGATAACCATTCATGACTCCAAAATCGTTCAGATAGAAAAGAGGGAGAAAAGAAGATTTATTCCGAAAGGAGGGACTTGAGTATGTGAGATATTTTACCTCATCCGGAAACAAAAGCGACCGCAACAAACGGAGCTCGAATTACATCCGTTCGCTATTTCAAATACAAATCACGGCCTACTGGACTACCAGTGGTAAAAACCCAATAAGGAGCGTTCTTTCCATGTTGTTCTCACTGATTACAATTATATTAATATCCTCAGCTAGCCCCGACAGCGCTGCCATTGCCCCGGCCATTGCTGACAGCACGGCCGATTCGATAGCCGTTTTGGACAGCACAGCCGCCGTTAAGACCAAAGAGATGAAGGATTCCCTGGCGGTCTATATGCTTAAGGGAATGGTGGTCACCGCCACCCGGACCCCGCTGGCCGAGCGTTCGGCCCCGGCCTCGGTGTCGGTGATCGAGCCCGAACCCCTGACCCCGAATGTGGACGCAGCCAACCGACTATCCCAGACCGCCGGAGCGTCCCTGGGCGGCAACGGCGGCCTGGGCAGCGCCCTGGCGCTTTCCATCCGGGGGGCGGCCACCAACCAGGTGCTTTACCTGCTGGACGGTTTGCCGGTCAATTCGGCCCAGAACGGGTCTTACGACCTCAACCGGATATTGAGCCAGGCCGAAAGGATCGAGATCGTGCGGGGGCCAGCCTCCAGCCTTTACGGGGCCAATGCCGCGGCCGGGGTGGTCAACATCATCACCCGGGATTCCAAACAACTAAAGCCGTATTCCAAGATAAATTTTGAAAAAGGCGGCTACGGTTCCCAGGTTTGGGAGGCCATGGTCTCAAGACCTTTGACCCAATGGGCCTCCATCTCCATGGGCGCCACCTGGAAGAAGACCGGCGGACAACGGGTCAATTCCGACTACGATGGAACAAATTACTTCCTGGACCTGTTCGCCCAACCATACTCCAAGATCGAGACAAAGCTGCGTTATCAGGAGTATAAGTCCCAGAACGGTGTGCCGGGCTCGCTGCTTGATCCTTCCTATACCGACCGGCAGAAGGATTGGGGAAAGGATCTAAGTATAAAGGTCAGCTACGACCAGAACAGCTTTGTGGCCGTCTCCCGCAATTCCATCGAGAACATGAGTTATTCCTCTGTTGACAGCCGCAACTACACCCTCCAGACCAATGTGGACGGCCAATATCAGCATTCATGGATGCCCCAGATGACCACCACGGCGGGGGCCGGTTACCAGATGGTGGAAAGCGACATCTCCAATGTGGGAACGCCGGAAGTTCATCATCAAGCCGCCTTCCTGATCCAACAGATGGAGCCGTTAAAAGGCTTTTTGCTGGTGGGCAGTGTCAGGTACGACAAGGATTTTGCCTACCCGGCCCAGACCTCGCCCTCTGTTTCGCTTAACTACGGCTTTTTTGAAGGCTTGAATTTTTACGCCAGCTACGGCCGGGCATTTCGGGCCCCGACCCTGAACGAGCTTTACTGGAAGGACGACACCTGGATGATGTACGGCAATCCGGATCTCAAGCCCGAGAGATCCAGCCAGCTCGAAGCCGGGATAAAGACGGAGATTATGGAGATTTCGGCTTCCCTGTCCGTCTTCCAAAGGAACACGCTTGACCTTATCATCTGGGATTATGATCCTTTGACCTGGGTGTCCAAAACCACCAATCTGGGCAAGACCATATCCCAGGGAGTTGAACTGCAGGCCGGCCGCACTCTTTTTAACCTGGTCACTTTGGGCCTGAACTATACCTATTGTTTGACGGTTCAGGACACCGTGGGCCGGCCCGGTCTTCCCTTTAAGCCACAGCATATCGCCAACGGTTCCATCACCATCAACGATATTCAGATCGTGCCCGACCTGAAGCTGGGCTGGAAGTTCTGGTCCCAGTATTCCGACATCCAATGGGACAATATGTACAACCAGATCCTTCCCCGTTACATAGTCAGCAACCAGGTACTTTCACTAAAGATCGCCGACGCCCGGGTCTATTACAAGGTGGAAAATCTGTTCAACGCCAATTACCAGACCCGCTACGGCTATCCCATGCCCCGCCGCACCCAGTCGTTCGGGGTAACCCTGGAGCTGTGGGATTAAAAGCTTTTTAAATTTTGATCTTTGGAGCCCGGCTTATATTTAAGCCGGGCTTCAATATTTAGTTTGACTTATCCCCCTGCTTTGTATAAAATTAAACCCATGGAACAGAAATTAAAGATAGCCTGCCTGGTCTCGGGCGGGGGCACCAACCTTCAGGCCATCATCGACAACATCGAAGCCGGAAAACTGAAGGCGGAAATTGCCGCCGTGATCTCCAACATCCCCGGGGCCGGAGCCTTGGAACGGGCTAAAAAACACGGCCTGCCGGCTTTTGTGATCAATCACAAGGACTTTGCATCCCGCGAGCTGTTCGACCGGGAACTGGCCGCCATCATCGACCGGCAGGGGGCGACCCTGGTCTGTCTCTGCGGGTTCATGAGGATCTTCAGCCCCTTCTTCGTGGAGCATTATCCCGGCCGGGTCATCAACATCCACCCCGCCCTGCTGCCCGACTTCGGCGGCAAGGGTTTTTACGGCCACAGGGTCCACGAGGCGGTGCTGGCTGCGGGCAGGACTGTATCCGGCTGTACCGTCCACTTCGTGGACAGAGAAGTGGACCACGGCCCCATCATCCTCCAGCGCACCGTGCCGGTCCTTGTTGACGATACCCCGGAGACCCTGGCCGAAAGGGTTTTGAATGAAGAACACAAAGCCTATTCCCAGGCTATCGAGCTCTTTGCCCAGAACCGGCTGGAGATAAAGGACAGAAAGGTCCTGATAAAACCATGATCCAAAAACGATCCCTGCAATTCATGTTAGCAGGTCTCACCAGCCTGCTTTTATTTTCGACCTTCCCCCTGTTGACGATCTGGCCCCTGGCCTTCGTCTGCCTGATCCCCCTGATGTCCGCGGTCAAAGGGCTTTCGGCCAGAAAGACCTTCCTGCTCTCCTGGCTTTCGGGAACGCTCTTTTACATCGGCCTGCTGCACTGGATAGTCTTCAACCCGGCGGTGGAGGGCTGGGTAAAACCCCTGCTCTATCTGGGGGTAGTGCTGATCGGCTTCTACCTCTCGCTCTATTTTGCCCTAAGCTTTGCCCTGGCCAAATGGCTGGCCGCCAGGACCAGGATGCCCTTCTGGGCCTGGCTGGCAATATGCATCCCTACGCTTGATCTTCTGCGCAGCCAGGGGCTTTTGGGATTTCCCTGGGGCAGCCTGGGATACGCGCTTGTCCCCTGGACAAACGGGATCCAGATGGCCTCGCTGACCGGAGTTTACGGCCTGACCTGCTGGACGGTGCTTATAAACGGCCTGCTCTTTGGTCTGGGATCAAGAATATGGGGCCAGCGGGCCGGTTTGCCAGAAACATTAAGAAAGCCCAAAACGATTGCAATGGCCCTGGGTTTGGTTTTGCTGCTGGTGCTGCCCCCCTGGCTGGGAAGCATAGCCGTCCGCTCGGTGGAAAAACTGTCTTTAACCTCTCCCCGGTTGAATACCGTTTTGATCCAGGGCAACATCCAGCAGGGTATGCGCTGGGACCGGGAATTCCAGCGTTTCAACTTTGAGGAATACAAAAGACTGACACTGGACGCCTCTGCCCAAAAGGTTGGCCTGGTGGTCTGGCCGGAAACGGCCCTGCCGTTCTACCTGCGATTTCAACCCCATTACGGCAACCAGATGCGGCAGCTGGCGGATCAGACAAATTCCCTGATCCTGACCGGGACCCCGGATATGGCCGTGGATGAAAGCCAAAAGGAACTGTATTACAACGCCGCCTTCCTCTTTGCCCCTGGCCGGGGGTTGTTGGGCAGTTACGCCAAGAGCCGGCTGGTGCCCTTCGGCGAAAGGTTTCCATTAAAGGACAGGATCCCGTTTTTAAAGAACGTCAATTTCGGCGAGGGGGAGTGGACCGCGGGCTCCGACACCATTGTGTTTGAAACGCCGGAGGCCGCCCTGTCCTGCCTGATCTGCTTCGAGTCCATCTTCCCGGAAATATCCCGGCATCAGGTGAACAAAGGCTCAATACTTCTGGTCAATATTACCAACGACGGCTGGTTCGGGCGCTCCGGGGCCGCCATGCAGCACGCCCAGATGGCCGTCCTGCGGGCGGTGGAGAACCGCCGGGCCGTGGCCCGCTGCGCCAACTCAGGAATATCCATGTTCATCCTGCCTACGGGAAAAGTGATCCAGCCCACCCCGCTTTATCAACAGACGGTGACGGTGGAGTCCCTTCCGTTATTGGGCATCAGGACCTTTTACAGCCGTTTCGGGGATTTGTTCCAGTATGGTCTGATCCTGCTGATCGCCATTGGAGTTTTGATCCCATTGGTCAAAAAAACGCGGTCTTAATATTTCCCGACACAAGACATCAGGACGCCGGCAAGTTTGCCGGCGTCTTTTTTTGTTTTTAGGGGAATAAAACCCCGCTTTCTCCTGTATATTTTACAGAACTAAAAAGAGGAGCAAGCACCATGAAGAACATATTCTGGCTGTTACCGCTGGCTGGAGCCCTGCTGGGGTTCGCCGCAAGTTACCTGGCCCTTTACCTGAAGCTCAAACTGGCCCCCGTTCCCGGCTACACCAGGGCCACCTACCGGGCCATCGAAACCTTTGACCTGAAGTCGGCCCTTTTCAGCACCGCGCTTCTGATGGTCCTGGCCATGGGAGCGGCCGGCGGTTATCCGGTCATCCGGAACCTGCTGCAGCCGGAGCCGGCGGAGCCGGAAGGCGGGACGAAGGTTATCATCCCGATGCTCAGGGACTCCCTGATCCGGATGATCCCCCAGCCCAAGTCGGTTGACCCCAATAAGAATGCGGAACCCCAGGATCTGGGCCTGATCAAGCGCCCGGCCCTTGCCAGCCGGATAGTTTTGGTGGATGACAACGCTTCCGACACCACCGAGTTTGACGACCGGACCAACAATGACATAGTGAACTCCTTTTCCAACCGGAACAGTCCGGCCACCGACAGCCTGATCAAGAACGCAGTCATCGACAGCAACTCCGATCTGCCCAAGCCCGGAGATTATGTGGCCTATAGCATATCGCCCGCCCCCCTGAATGTACTCCGGCCGGTCTACCCCTCCATCTGCCGGACCATGGGGGCCGAGGGCAAGGTCACGCTCCATGTGCTGGTGGACAAAGGCGGCCAGGTGGCCAAGGTCAGGGTGCTTAAAAGCTCGGGCAACGAGGCCCTGGACGAGGCGGCCATGGAGGCATTAAAAGCCTCCACCTTTTCCCGGCCCTGCAGGGAGATAAGCCGGTGGCGGTCTGGCTGAGCTACCCGGTGGTTTTCAGTCTGGAGTGAACGGCTTTGATCTTTGAGAAAAATAAAAAACGGGACGCTTATAGCGTCCCGTTTTTATATTTAGCAGTTTGGCCCCTCAGACGAAGTCTCTCACTTATGTTGCTTCTATATGGCGTAGTCTGGCGGAGGGGCATCCGACTACGCGCCATTTGTTCATAATTTTTAACCTGCTTCGTCGGATAAAGGGATTTATTATGGAAGTATCTGTTTCCGGATAAACGCCCGGCCCGAGCCTCCTTTAAGATATCTTTCAAACAAGAAAGCCCGCTTTGCATCGTCAAAACAACAATACCAGACAATGCGGAACGGGCCTTTATCTTTAGTATATATTGACTCACCTTGATTATGCTGGGTCAATCTCTTGTCAAGATTATGGTACATCCAATGTAAATCCTATCCTTGGATAGATTCTGCAAAACATAAACATATTGCGACATAACTCACAAAATCCCATAACTTCAATAAACCGTTCATCTGGCCTGCCAGACGAAGTCTCTTACTTGCCCGGCCATTATATGACGTAGTCTGGCGGAGGGGCAGGGATTTGAACCCTGGATACAGCTTTAAGGCCGTATAACGGTTTAGCAAACCGTCGCCTTCGGCCACTCGGCCACCCCTCCGCAACCATGTAATTTTAACATCTGGCCACTTCATTGTCAACCTGAAAATGGCAGCCGGCCTCCGGGCCGATAGCAGAATCCTTTGTCCAATGCTCAACGAGATCTGGCGGAAGCGAGAGGATTCGAACCCCTGGTGCCTTTCAGCACAACGGTTTTCAAGACCGCCGCCATCGACCACTCGGCCACGCTTCCGGTTAAGGAATAATTTTAGCACCTAAATTTTATGGTGTCAACCTAAATCTTGGAAGCAGGTATATCTAAAATTTTCATCTTTGCCCCTCCCTTATCCACTGCCTTCCGCACAACACCTTGTACGGACACCAGACGCACTCCTGCCGGGGCTTCCAGGTATCCCCGAACGGCAGGACCGGGTCCCGGATCTCCCTGATCAAGGCAGTGATCGCCTCCCGGTAGGCCGAGAACGTGGCCAACCGGTCATCCCGTTCCTTAAAAAGCGGCTGGGATTTGAAACCGGGTTCGGCCAGCAGCAAAAGCTCGGTGTTAAGGCCGGAGACCTCAATTCCAGGGTTCTTGGCCAGATACAACATCAGGTAGAAAGGCAGCTGCACCGAACGCAACCGGCGGGCCCATTCCCGTCGGTCGTCCAATTCAAATCCTGAGGACGGGAATTTCCCCTGCCCGGTCTTGTAGTCCACGATCACAGTCTGGCCGCCCCTCAGGTCTATCCGGTCCAGCTTGCCGGTCAGCGGCACCGGGCCCAGACCCGGAAGGTCCACTGGGAGATTCACTTCCTCTTCGCAGGCCAGCACCTTAAAAGGCTGGAGCTTGTCCCGGTGATGGCCCAGCAGCTGCCGCATCCTGGCTTTGACCTGGGATTTGATCAGGAAGATGTTCCCGTCCTGGGCCGGGCCGTACTGGTCCAAGAATACTGATTCCACCGTGCCGTCCATCTCTCCGAAATGCTGGTCGGAATGCCGGTATTCGTGGCCCATCTTCCCCTTAAAGAACCTGTCCAGGACCAGATGCACCAGGGTCCCCACCTCGCTGGCCTCAACGTCCTGGGCCGCCTGTTCCTTTTCCTTGATCCGCATCAGGTACCGGTAGCAGAACCGCAGGCCGCAGTTAAGGTAGCAGTCCAGCATGGTGGCGCTGTATACCAGCCGGGAGGCGATCTCCGTCATCTCGGCCGTCTTGATGATTGGCTGCGGCGGTTGCTGGAAAAAGCTGGATCTGAAATGAACCAGCTGATCTCCTACCAGCCCAGGTTTCCTCTCCTTTTGCTCCTGCTCCCAGACCAGTTGTTCTATGAACCGGCTGCGCTGGGCGCCCTCCCCCTGGCCGTAGCACAATACGGCCTCCTTGGCCCCGCGGATCAGGTTTATGAAATGATACTGTTCTATCAGCTCCCGGTCCTTGCGGGTGGGCAGCTTCAGTTCCAGCCTTAAGGCCTGGGGCAAAATGGTGTCCACGCCGTCCCCCGCCGGGATCACCCCCTCGTTGGCGTCCAGCACTATCACCCGGGAAAAATTCAGGTTGCGGGTCTCCAGAAAACCCAGCACCTGAAGTCCCTGGTAAGAGTCCCCGGAGAATGGCACCTTCACCTGGGCCGCGAAGTGCTCCAGCAGTCCGAAGTAGGTCCGGATGTTCCCGAATGACTCCCCTGATAGAAGCGAAGCCTTCATGGCCTGCAGCACCCCGGTCATCTGATAAAAGAAACGGTCGGCATAGGGATGCTGGTTGACCGGACTGCGCCCGGCCACGCCGGTGACCAGGGCCTCCATCTTGGCGGCGAGATCGGCCACCGAGGTTATCTTCTCAAACGGCTTCAGCACCAGACCGTGGATCCAGGACAAATGGGCGTAAAGCTTGTCAAGCTCGTATCCCTGCTCCAGCAGGCCGGCCAGCCGCCGGCTCAGCTTTTTCTTCAGCCCGGGGTCACTTTCAATCCAGGCCGGGGAGACCAGCCTCCGCGAACTCCGGTTGAGCTCCTCCTCCAAGCCGTGCAGCAGGATCCGGGTGGGATATGAGGCTTCGCCAAAACTTAAGTTCTTGACGTAAGGATGCAGCATCAGGCTCAGGTAATGGGGCAGGAAGTAGTTCTCCCCGTCCCGGCCCTCGTGGGCCTGGGCCAAAACCTGCACCAGCCCGTAGAGCGGCGTACGCTTAAGAGGATAGCCCATGGAGATGTTCCAATCTCCGTCCAGCCGGGGCAGCAGGTGCTGGATGACCGGAAAGACAGTGTCCTCGCGGGGCAGGGCTAAAACGGTCCGGGAGAGATCGTCTCCGGGGTTGATCACCTGGTTGGCCGCCATCACCTGGCCGTGGCTGTCTCCGGCCGCCAGGTAACTTATGACCGGGTGGCCGGGACTGCCGGGGATGATCTCGGGCTTTACCCCCAATTGTCCCAGTGTCCGCTCCATCCCCGGCCCTTCCCGCAGCACTAGAACCGTGTTTTCCCGTTTAAGCAGTTCCTTGAATATCCTCTGCTCTGTCTTGGACAGGGCGTAGAACCCGGCCAGCACCACTATGGAATGGCCGGACAGGTCGGTCCCCTGGATATTCCGGGCCAGCCAGTTATAGGTGCTGGCCCGGGTGGCCAGCCCCTGTTCTGAAAGCTCCCGGTAAAAATCCCCGTACCACTGCCCCAGGTGGTTGAGCTGGCGGCCGAAGGATTCCGGCATAGGTTCCAAGGCCAGAGCCTGGACCGATTCCAGGTCCTTGGGCTCGATCTCCTCGATCTTAAGCTCCTCAAAATCGGCGAACAAGGTAAAACCCCAGGTCAGAAAATCCTCTATCGAAAGCCTGTCCTTTCCGCCCGGCAGCCGGCACTCGGGATGCATCCTGTAAATCAGGGCGGCCCCGTCGGCTGCCTCTATCCGGCGGCCGGCAAAACCCAGCCTCAATGCCTCATCGTTGATCCAGTCGTCGATGGAAGAACCCCGCGGAGCCATGATGGTCTGCCCCCGCTGGGTTGCCAGCTGCCGGGCCAGGGCCATTACCGGACGGCGGTTGGGGAATACCACCAGGGCCTGCTCCGACCCCCGGCCGGTGGCATTGATCAGGCTGCTGACGAAATCCACCACTCCGGCCCCCTGGGGAAGCAAAAATGATCTGCTCATAGCCGCACCTCCAGCACTGTGCCGTCCCGGTAGACTATCAGCCCGCCGAGGGCTTTGCCGGGAAAGGCCTGTCCCAGGGTCCGCAGGTAACCGGACATCTGTACCTGGTGGGCCTGGCTGCCGGCCAAAATCTCCCGGCCGGTCTTGAAATCCAGCACTGTCACCGTTTCCGGGTCGCAGACCACCCGGTCCATCCGCACCAGCCGCCCGGCGGAGTCAACGAACTCGGCCTCGCGGTGAACGGTGCGCCCGGGCTTAAGGGTGAACCAGGGAAGTATCTCCGGCTGGCTCAATAAGAACAGCAGATCCTCTGCCAGATTCGTTAGGCCGGTCCCGGCAGGCATAGGCCCATGTCGCAGGAGCAGTTCTTTGACCAGCTGCCGGGGATCCGGGGGCAGGAACTCGATGTCCTCCAGTACCCGGTGCAGGTACTCGCCCAGCCTGGCCTCCTGATACCGGGAGGCCGTCCAGGCCGGCTTTGATCCTTTCTCCAAAGGCAGGGGGGCGCAGCCGGTCCTTGGTGTAAGCGGTTCCTTGGACTTGGCAACCGCAGGACCATTGGCCTTGCTGCCTTTTTTTCCGGCCGGAAACAGCCCGGCGTAAGCAGCGGTCTGACCGTCATCTTTCGGCTGGGGAAAGCTGACCAGGTTGTACAGTTCGGACACGGCCCTGGTGCAGGCCACATAAAGACAGTTCAGTTCCTGGGCTTCGTACTTCAGGTCGAATTCGGCCTTGAGCGGCCCCAGGTCCTGGGGATATCCGGCGGTGCATGCGGCGATGGGTTCGGTAAGGCCGTACATCACTATCCGGCCTTCATTCTTCCGGAAATACATGTCCGCCCGCTTCTTTCCGGTCTGGCGGAAGAGATTGACCACCAGCGGAAAGCCCAGCCCCTTGGCCTTGTAATAGGTCATGATCCTTACCGCCGGCAATTCTCCCGGCAATTCCATCTGGAATTGGCTGTCATCGCCGTTCCGGATTGCTTCCAGAAAATCGCTTAAGGATGACGAGCCTTCCGCCTCCTGCCGGTTGACGGCCTCTAAAAGCCGCATCAGCGAGCCGGCCTCATCCGGAAAGTTGTCAAAGGCCTTCAGACGTTCCATGGCCAGACAGACCAGGTCATAGGCCGGCAGGAACCCGGCCAGCTGGAAAGGTTCCCGGAAATATCTTTCCCACAGCGGCAGAAAGTCCCGGTCCTCCTGGCACGAAGTGTAAAGATTGCCGGCGCCGGCCGAACGCTGTCCGGCCGCCACCAGCAGGGCATCGGCCCGGGCCCTGTCCCAGGCCAGCCCGTCGGCTGAAGCCGCCCGCAAAAGAAGCTCTCCCCGGACCACCCCGGCCCAGGCCAGATTGTCTATCGGCGAATCCAGCCAGCCCAGCAATTCCAGCAGTTCGGCCACCACCCGCCGCCGCCGGATGTCCTGGCCCGAGGAGCTGGTGGCCTGGATCCCGGCCTGGGTCAGCCAGTCCAGCGCCTGCTCCAGCTCGTCATTGCTGCCGGCCAGCACCGCGATGTCCTGGGGCCTGTGGCCCCGCTTAAGGGCGTCCCCGACTATCTCCAGCAGGGCCACCCGCAGCGGCTCTTCCAGCTGTCCCCCTTCCTCTTCCGGGCCGGGCTGGGAAGGGACCGGAAAATGCCGGACCTCCACATAGCCCTGGTCCAGTTTTTCGGCGATGGGTTCCTGTTCATAGCTGGTGAGGCCGGTCTGATCGGCCGAATAGTCACCTCTCTTTATCAGCCTGGCCAGATTGGTCTTGAAGGTTTCGGCCGTATAATTCACGATCACCTGGCCGCTCCGGAAGTTATTGGGCAGGCTTTCCAGTTTGGCGCTTTCAGCCACGCTGGCCGGCAGCATCCAGCGGGGCAGTTCCCCCAGGATCTCCTGCTTGATCTGCTTCATGGTCCGGTAGTCGGCTTGGCGGAACATATAGATGGCCTGCTTAAGGTCGCCCACCAGGAAGGCCGAGCCGTCGGAGGCCATGGCCTCCTCCAGCAGCGGTTGAAGGCTTCTCCACTGGGCCGGATCGGTGTCCTGAAACTCGTCAACTAAATAATGATGGATCCTGGCCCCCAGTTTCAGGTATATCTCGGGAATGTTCTGCCGGCTGATGAAAGAAGAAAGCTGCTGGCAGATGTCGTCGAGATGATAGGTTCCCTGGCGAAGCTTGGCTTCCATCAGGAATTTTTTGAAATGCCCGTAGGGCAGGCCATAGGGGGAGTATTTGTCCACGGCCCTGGCCTCCGCCAGCCGGGCGACTATTTCTCCGGTCCGTCCCCAGATCGCCATGGACCTTTGGTAAACATCCGCCTGTTCGCCCCTGGCCTTGCCTTTGAGCAGGGGCGTGTGTTTGGAATGAAAGCTTTCCCTCTTCAGTATGTCATCGATCCGTCTCTCCAGGATCAGCTCCGGCAGTTTGGCATCCGGAGGCCGGACGCTTAGCCCGTGGCTGATCCCGGTCTGCTCGACCTCATCATATATCTCCTGCAGTTCTTTAAGACAGCTTTCGATGTCCTCGGTCCGGCCGGGAAATTCGAATCGGCCGGTCTCCTTGGCCTCCACTTTCAGGAAGGCCTGGAACTTTTCCCTCATCCGCGGCTGGGGATCCCAGGCAAAGGCCCCCCCTCCCTCGTTCAGCTGTTTCAGAAATTCGCCCATGGCTCCGGTCAATTCCCGGTCCCGGCCCGGGCCTGTCCTGGCCGACAGCAGGGCCAGGGCAAAGTCCAACAGCTGGCCATAGCTCATGGCCACCTTAAAATCCGGCCTGAAGCCCAGTTCCCGGGCCGAGGCCCTGGCCAGCCGGTTGGTGAAGCTGTCTATGGTCTGGACCTGGAAATCGGAATAGCCGGTGATGATCTGCCCCACCATATCCCCGGCCAGGACCTTGATCTCCTGATCTTCGATCCCCAGCAGGGGCCGGATCTGGGCCAGCTTTTCGGAATCGGCCGACAGGGCCAGTTCCTTAAGCCAGGCCAGTATCCGCTCCTTCATCTCCCGGGCTGCATTCTTGGTGAAGGTGATGGCCAGCAGGTTGGCTGGACGGCGGTGGGCTATGTCTGCCGATAGCAGATACTCAACGTAGCGACGGGCCAAAGCGTGGGTCTTGCCCGAGCCGGCAGAAGCTTCGATCAGAAGCCATTGCGGGAATTCATGGCGAGGTGTAATTTCGTTCTTTCGGGGCATTGTTGTTTCAGCGGTTCTGGTTGAAGGCATTTGCCGGTATTGTCACATGTGCGAATCCCTTTAAGGATACACGGAAGGCCCGATAAAATCAAGCCAAATTTAAGAACATCTGACCATATTGTCTTAAGTTCAAAAACCGGCCAGTCGCAAGGCTTATGAAAAAAAAAACGGGGTTGATTCCCAACCCCGTTTAAAATCCATGATCATAGAATGTAAATGATCCAGCCCTTGCATCCATTCCGGCCCTCCTAACCCTTCCAAATGCTCCCGATCTCACCCACGTACATCCTATGGTAATCCTTTTTGGGATAGTTCTTTTCGATCCCCGGAACCAAAAACTTCTTGGGATCAAGGTCGTCAAAGTATATTTTTTTGCATTCCAGCACCAGCCGGGCTTCCTTGAAATAAACATTGCCCTTGGGGGTGAAAACCGGTGTCAGCCCGGCCTCTTTGACCTTGTCGCCGTCCCGGCCGGATCTGGTGCCGCAAATTTTGAGAGCCGTGCGGCATTTTTTCCCGAAGAACGACAGTGTGAAGTCTTCGTGTTTGTTGGCAAACTTGTAGGTGTGGCGGGTGGGACGAACAAAAACGAAGGCCACCGGCTTGCTCCATAGCGTCCCTAGTGCCCCCCAGCCGCAGGTCATGGTATTGTAGTCCCCCTTTTTTCCAGCGGTGAGCAGGAACCATTCGTCCTCCATCAGAGTGAAGGGATTGACCTTGAGTTTTTTGGGATCAAGTTTTTTTAGCATATTCTCTGTTCAATTTAGCGTTTGGTGTTTTATGTTTGCTATTGATTGTTTATAGTTGTCCCGCCAGCCAATCCAGGGCCTTTTCCCGATCGCCGAATATTTCTATGTGCCGCCCGGTTAATTTGATCAGGGAGTGGACTATCACCCGCTTGATGCCTGTGACCCCCACAGTGGCGCTGGCCTTGATGTACGGAGTGGAAGCCTTGGAAAATTCCTTCATGGCATCCACCGCCTGGGTGGTGTAATGGGCCTGGGTTACATCGGTCAAAAGCCTTACTGATTTGGAAGGCTCCCGGGATATGATCCTTTGGGCCTCCTGAAAGGCTGCAATATTTTCGTCAACGCTTTTGGAATGGCTGACGTCCAATACCAATATCCGCACCCCCCGGTACAGCATAAAATCCACTTTGTCCATAAACTCCTCTTTATTTGAACTGTTCGGCCAGGGCTTTCCTTTGATTCAGATCGGCCGTCTGCTTGACCAGCGGGCCGGGTTTCAGTTGGGGCAGCAGGTTTTCCAGGGGAAGCCTGTCATTCTTATAGATGACTCCCAAAGGTATCCTGTCCCCCCACTCCAGTGCCCTGGCAAAGGCTTTTTGCCGGTCGGCCGGATCGTATTCCGGCTCCAGTTGGTAGACCCGTTCTTTATACCATTGAAAGGTGTTAAGCTTGTTGAAGGTGACGCAGGGCTGGAGGATGTCCACCAGGGCAAAGCCGGGGTGCTTGATGGCCTGGGCGATCAGTTCCGCCAGCCTGTCGGAATCCCCGGCAAAGCCCCGGGCTACGAAACTGCAGTCGGCGGCAATGGCCAAAGCCAGCGGATGCTCCGGAGCGTTGTAATTACCGAAGGGGGTGGTGCCGGTGACAAGACCCGGCTCCGAGGTGGGCGAGGTCTGGCCCTTGGTCAGCCCGTAGATCTGGTTGTCGTGGACCAGGTAGGTGATGTTAGGATTGCGCCGCATGGCATGGACGAAGTGGTTGCCGCCCTCGGCGTAGCCGTCCCCGTCCCCGCCCTCGGCGATGACGTGGAACCCGTGGTTGGCCAGCCTGATGCCGGTGGCCACGGGGAGGGTCCGCCCGTGCAGGCCGTTGAACAGGTTGCATTTCAGGTAGTGTGGCAGCTTGGGGGCCTGGCCGATGCCCGAGGAGAACATCACCTGGTGGGGCGCGATGTCCAAGGAAGCCAAGGCTTGCTTGACCGCCTTGTGGATCGAGAAATTGTAGCAGCCCGGGCACCAGGCGACATCGTCCTCGCTTTTATAAATGTTTATATCCAGCATATTTTACTTTCTAATGAAACCAGGAAAAAAGGAATTCATTTATTAATAACACGCTTAACCTCGATGGTTGGTTTGTTAAAATTTATTAACAGACCATGTTGTAGCTTAGCTGCTTTCAAATATGATCTAACCACTGCAAAATGCACATCTTCAAGATTTTTAATGGCTTTTAATTCTACAATTATTGTTTTTTCAACCAACAAATCCAGCCGGTGCAACCCGATCTCAGTGCCTTCAAAAACAACCGGTATCTCTTTTTGTTGTTCTACAAAAATGCCCTTCTTTTTTAGCAATATGATCAGGCCGTTCTCATAAATGGATTCCAGAAAACCCGGTCCCAAAGTTTTATGAACTTCAATGGCAGAACCAATAATTTGATCAGTCAAATTCTCATGTTCTAGTGCCATAAACCAATCCCATTCATTTCTTCCTGACTTCCTTATAAATGTTTATCCTATGGTGTTGTAGGTGTCCACTATATACTGCGCCGTCAGCGGGCGGCCGTCGAATTTCCTTATCGCCCCGTCGGCCTTGATCCCGGCCTCGCCCAGCAGCAGTTTCTCAAACTGCCCGGTGGCGTTCTGCTCAACTGCGATGATCTTTTTGAAACCCGACAGTAGTGCCACCGTTTCCTTGGGCAACGGGTAGACCTGCGGGAAATGCACTGCCGCCACCTTCTCCCCCTTTTCCTGCAACTTTTCGACCGCCTCCCTCACCGCGTGCTTAGAAGAGCCAAAGCCCACCAGGGCTGTTTCCCTGGACTCCCCGAACACTTCGGGACGGAGCGAATCTTCCTTAAGCCCTTTGAGCTTGGCCAGGCGCTTGGCTGTCATCTGCAGGCGAACCGAAGCGCTTTCGGCAATGTGCCCTTCCTCGGTATGCTCGTCGCTGTCCCAGTACTGCACCTCTTGGGTATCACCGGGTATAAGACGGTCGGAGACCCCGTCCGGGGAAAGGTGGTACCGCTTGTAGGAACCGGAAGCCTGATCCCAGGAAGCCAGGAGTTTGCCCCGGTCAATGGATATTTTATCAAGGTCCAGGCCGTCCACTGTCCAGAAGGAGTCGTTCAGGTTCTGATCGCCCAGGACTATTACCGGGGTCTGGTATCTGTCGGCCAGGTTGAAAGCCTGCTGCATGGCGTAGACGGTCTCTTCGGCGTCGCCGGGGGCCAGAATGGCCCGGGCAAACTCGCCGTGGCCACCGTAGAGGGCGAACAAAAGGTCCCCCTGCTCGGTGCGGGTGGGAAAGCCGGTGGCCGGGCCGGGCCGCTGGGCAATGAAGACCACCATCGGTACCTCGGTCATCCCAGCCAGCGAGAGACCTTCGGTCATCAGGGCAAAGCCGCCGCCCGAGGTGCAGGTCATGGCCCGCACTCCGGCCACTGAGGCCCCGATGGCCATGTTGACGGCCGAGATCTCGTCCTCGGCCTGTTCCACCAGCAGCCCCGTAACTTCCTTTTGCTTGGCGGCGCAGTATTCCATGATCCCGGTGGAAGGCGACATGGGATAGGCCGACAGGAACTGCAGGCCCGAGACCAAACTGCCGAACCCGGCCGCTTCGCTGCCGGTCATCAGCATCTTGCCGGGGCTTGTGGAAGCTTTCCGGTGCAAAGTACAGTAGGGGCAGACGCCCTTGAACTCCCGCTCGGCATGATCGTACCCGGCCCGGGCCGCCCGGATGTTGGCCTCTACTATAAGATCTCCCTTGCGGTCAAACAGGTCGCCCAAAGTGTCGGCCAGCACGTCAAAATCGTACTCCATCAGGCTGAAGCACACCCCGCAGGCCGCGGCGTTGACCATGATCTTGCTCTGGGCCGCTTCCAGGGCCAGTTTCTCCAGTGGCACCGGGAACAGGTTCAGCTTTTTATCATCGCGGACGCTGAGCTCAGTCGAAGTGCCGCCCTCGTGGGCGCTGAGCCCTGTCGAAGCGCCCGCATCTGATATTTTTTCATCGTAGACCACCACCCCGCCCTCCACCATTCCGGGCGAATGGATGTCAATCGATTCCCGGTTGAGGGCGATCAGGATGTTGGCCCTTTCCGACAGACTGCCCACCGGCTGGTCGGAGATCCGCAAGACAGCGAAGTTGTGCCCGCCCCGGATCCGGGACATCAGGTCCTGGTAGCAATAGACAAAGTAGCCCTGGCGGGTCAGCGCCTTGGCCAAAGTGTAGGAGATGGTCTGCATCCCCTGTCCGGCCGCGCCGGCTATGGTGATGGTGAGATCGATCATATTATAAGATCAGCCACGTGAATCTAACCCGGCTTGCCTGACGGCCAGAGTAAAACACTTTTGCTCACTTTAAGACCGTAATTTTACCGCAATATTTTTTCTCGTCAATTAAGACACTGTAAAAATACACACCGTTGGGCACTTTTCTGCCACGATTGCCGCAACCATCCCAGGAGATGGTATGACTGCCGGTATTCTGGGGTTTATAAGATATCGTTTTGATCCTTTTCCCCGAAACGTCATAGATTTGTATATTTATTGCTTCTGTTCTTGCTGTTTGCACCCTCCAGGTGGTTTTGCTTTTAAATGGATTGGGGCCGATATTATATATGCGTGGAGATTTTTCCCGGCTGCAGTTGCCGTTGTACTCTTCCGTTATCCCGCTGCTTCCATAATATTCAAATATTTTTATGCCAGGCGCAGCTCCTGCATTATTCATATATATATACTCATCATCTATCGTTAAAGTCATCCACCCTTCTGTGCTTTTATAATGGCCAATATTAACTGGCAGGGCAGGATTGCTGACATCCAATACTATCAATCCATAAACACAATCTGCAAGATACACTGTGTTACCCAGGCTTTTCACGCCATAATTTTCGTCAATTGAAACTGCATAAGTACCCACCAGATACATTGAATCCGGCCGCGCTATATTAACAATTTTTAAACCCTTAGGCCCGTCAGCCACAAAGGCAAAGCTATCATCAACACATACATAATACGCTTCGCCGTTGGTGTTATAATATCCAGCCATTACTGGCAGAGCGGGATTGGTTACATCCACTGCGATCAGCCCGCCGGATCCGTTAGCCAAATAGGCATAATTATCTTTTACAACCACCCACCAAGTATAACCGGAACATGATATTGATCCGGCCAGACAAGGATTGGTTGAATCGCTGATATCTATTATCTGAAGACTGCTGAGATCGGCTACATAAGCATAATTGCCAGACAAAACCACCGAAAGGGCGTAATTATCTGTGTCGTAATACCCTATTTCCTGAGGATCGTAATAATCATTAAGGTCTATGATCCTCAAGCCCTGGTCCCCGTCTGCCACATAGGCCAGGCCGCCCCGCACCGCCACGTCCTGGGCCAGGGAGGTCATGAACTTGACAATTTCAGCCGGGTTCGCCGGATCGCTGACATCCAATACCCGCAAACCCATGTCATGATCCGCCACATAAAGAAGATCTCCGACAATGCAGCTGTTCCATGCCAAGCTTGGCAGATCATAATATCCGATAGTTCTGACATTGAGCGAATCGGCCATGGCGGTTGAGACCCCCAGGATTAGCAATGCTGCCAGAATAACTGCACTGGGAGATATTGTTTTTCCTATGCTTTTGGGAAATATCCTACGTTTCATTCTATCACCTTCAGATGTTTTGTTTTTTTTGGGGGGGTCTACCTTAACACTATTATCTTTTTTATCGCTTTAAAATCGTTTATTTCCATCCGGCAGATGTAAATTCCGGCGGCAGCTCTTTTGCCAAGATAATCTTTTCCGTCCCATTTTACGGAATAGTACCCGGCCTGCTTAATGGAGTTTTCCAGCACTTTCACCTGCTGCCCTTGAATGTTATAGATTTTCAAGCAGGCCATTCCGGGCCGCGGGATCTGGTAATCTATCCTGGTTGACCCTGTCATCGGATTGGGATGATTCTGACTGAGCGCATACTTTGCCGGAAGTTCGGAGGTTCTGCTGTCTTGTCCGGCACCGGTAGCAGAGTAATATATCCTCGTTTTGGGCGAAAAAAGGCTCCTCTCTTTGCCGTCATCAGCATAGGCCCTCCACCAGTAATTCCCCGGGACCAGCGGGATAGGCACCTGCCAGCTGGTGTCAGCGGCCGAGCTGTCCGTTTCGGCGTATATCTGGGTGAGCAGGGAATCGCTGTATATCTTATAGCCGTAATGAACCGCATCCCCGTCGGGATCGCCGGACCGGCTGACATGCAGAACCGGCAGGGGATCGGCAATCGTCTCATCGCAAGGCTCCAGCGCAGACGGCCGGGCTGGGGCGGCGTTAGCAACATTATAGCCGCTGACCTTGATATCGTCGATATGCCATCCGCTGTAATTGTGCACTGAAATATCTGTATCCATCCTGAATCCCAGCCGGATAGAACCGGAATATCCGGCCAGACTGATCGTTTTCTTGACCCATCCCCCGGAATTTCCGGTGATTTTATCTCCCAACTGCTTCCAGGTCAGGCCGTTATTGGTTGATATCTCCACATAGCCGATATCGTATCCGTTTTCCAAGGAATGGGAATGCCAGAACTCGGTACTTGTAAAGCTGTCCACAGTCATCACCCCAGAGACCAGACGGCAGTTCATGTTATCCAAATAATCCCAGGTCCCCTCGTTCCCGCAATACCAGCTGTGGCTGGGGGAGTTATATGAATTGGCCGTGATGTGCCATAGGTCTCCGTCCCCGGAATGGGTCCAGTTGCCGGTGCCGTTCTCGGTGCTGTCTTCAAACACATAACCATCCGTTTGGTTCCCGAGGCGTACCGCCAGCCCCTCGGAATACAAGTAACTATCGTAATCGGATATAAAAGTCAGGTAAAACTGGGCTTGGTGGCCCGGAGGACAGGCGGCATCAACCTTGAATTCATATTTTTCTATCTGGTTCGATTTTACCTGCCGGGGGGCAAAATCGCCGAAATCGGCGGAGGCCTGGATGATATCTATATAGGCGTCGTCGCTGGATAGGTAGGCCTTTATCTGGCTGGCGGCATAATCCATGGAATGGTTTTTAACGCTGTCGGCAAAGCAGACTGATTCTCCCGGCTCGATTGATCCGTTGCCGTTCTCATCTATCAGTTCCATGCCCCCGGTCTGTCCCACAAAGTAACCGGCGGCCAGCCCGGCCAGCATGCAGGCTCTGATGTTTTCGGCGATCTGCTCCTGTATGATCGCCGTGTCCGGCTGAAAAAAATCCTCACCCACCTCTACGCATACGGGGTAGGCTTTGGGCTTTGTTGACCGTTCCCCGTAATGCCAGTCCTCGGCGCATCCGTTAATTGACTGGGCTGATATCTCCCAGATGACGCCGTAGGTATACCCGTTATAAAGGCTCATTTCCCGGGCCAGGTCATAGAGTTTAAGGGAATCGGGGGTCTGGATGTTTTCATAGTTCCAGGGGATGATGTATTGATTTGCAGCGCTGTGAAAATTCAGGATGCTTTTAAAAAAGCCTTTGTCCTGGGTAAAGTTGACCATGGCCTGCACTTCCGGTTCCGAGGCGGCGTAAGGTCCGCGATAGTCTTCGCGCTCAGTAAGAACGCCTGACCCTTCATCGTCATATCCCCACATGTATGGATAGTTGCGGTTCAGATCCACCCCGAAAGTGCCATCGCCATTGTCCCTTCTGTTCTTTCTCCAAAGTCCGTCGCTTGATGAATCGGCGTTAAAAATATACCCGTCGGGATTTATGATCGGGACGAACCATAACTGCCGGTTATCGACCATGTACCTGGCCGCCGGATCGTTGTTATAGTTCTCGCAAAGGTATCTGGCGAATCCCAAACAGACGCTGCAACCTATGGGCTCCCGGCCATGATGCACGCCCGTAATCAATACCCCGGGGCAACCATTGTCAAGCCCGGGGTCCTTTGACAGACTAAAGGCGGTTATCTTCCGGCTCTGATGGCTGGCTCCTATGGATTCGGGCTGGGAAACCAGGGACGGATAAAGCGCCGCCAGATTGTAGGCCTCGGCCTGGGCCTCTTGGTAAGTGTAGTATGGCCCAAGATCCAGCTTCATTTTTGCATTTTTTAGGTCTTCATAATACTTTGCCGCATCAGATATAATAATCTCTATGGCAATGCCTTTAGAACTTAGCTCGGAGGCAATATCTTTGTCGAGCAAACACACCAGACCCTTGTTGGGATCATACGATATTATATCTAATTCATAATTGCGGCATAAGCGTTTTAATGCTTGGAGGTCGTTTGTTTTAATCAATACCTTTTGCAGGGTTGCATATGCTGGGTTTGAAATAAATTGAAATGAAAATAAAAATAAAAAACATACTGCCATATTAATTTTGAACTTCTTCATTTATGCTCCCTTCAAAATAATTTTATGCCAAATTTATTTTGTGTCACCGGGCTTATACCTGCCAACAGAATAGCCCCGGCCTTAAGGCCGGGGCTATTGTAAATCAGACCTCCAGTTTTTCGCCTTCCCGGGCCCCAAAGATGTGGATCTTGGTGTTGGCCTTCATCTCCCCTATTATCTGCTCCAACTGCCGGTCGCTGCGTTCCGGGTCATGATGGTGGAAGCCCAGCGACTTTACACCGGCGTCCTCGGCCAGCTTGATCACTTCCAGGAAGGTGGAATGCCCCCAGCCCCGGGTCCGTTTCATATCATCCTCGGTGTACTGGGCGTCGTGGATCAGCAGGTCGGCACCGGCGCAGAAATCCACGAACTTTTTGTACTCGGTCTGCGGCTTGTCTATGTTCAGCTCGTTGTCGGTCAAAAAACAGAAGGTCTTTCCCTGGTCGTGGATCTTGACCCCGTAGGTGGGCACCGGGTGGTTGTTGCGAATGATGTCGCAGTGCATCTCGCCCAGGTTAAAGCCCTCGTCGTCGTCCACCACCTGGTAATTGATGTTGGACTGGACCTCCTGCAGCTTGGCCGGAAAGACGTAGCCGTCCATCTGGTCGTAGAGGGTGGAATACAGGCGGCCGAAGCTTTCCTTGGCCCCCAGAAAGCGGATCTTGAAACGGGACATATAGATCGGCAGAAAGAAAGGCAGACCCTGGATGTGGTCCCAGTGGACGTGGGTCACGAAGATCGGAATCTCGGGCACTTCTTTTTCCTTTAAAAGATTCAGTCCCAGCTTGCGGATGCCGGTGCCGCAGTCGATGATCAGCCTTTGGCCCTTGCTGGTGACCACCTCCACGCAGGTGGTGTTGCCGCCGAAATCAACGGTGTCATGCCCCGGCGCCGGGATCGAGCCCCTCACTCCGTAATGGGTGATCTGCATAACTTTGCCTTTAAGGTGTTTCTGGTTCCGTTTGCCGTTTACTTGTCCTGAGCCTACTGTTTACGTGCCCTGAGCCGCCGGGCTGAGCGTGCCGAAGCCCTGTCGAAGGGCTGTTTACTTTTTACAGTTCATTGTATCAGACTTCCTTGTACTTCTCGTAGACCTCCATCACCTGGTCCATTCCCTTGACAAAGGCCTCCGTCACCGCCGGGTCGAAATGTGTGCCGGAGGTCTCGGTGATGATCTGCATGGTCTCAGGCAGGGACATGGCCGGCTTGTAGACCCGCTTGTTGGACAGGGCGTCAAAGACGTCGGCCAGGGCCACTATCCGGCCCTCCAGCGGGATCTCCTGGCCCTTGAACTTGTTGGGGTAGCCTGTGCCGTCCCACTTTTCGTGATGGGTCATGGCCACGGTCTGGGAAAGCTGCAGCATCGGCACCGCCGAGTCCTTGAGTATCTCTGCCCCGATGATGGTGTGGGACTCCATGATCTTCCTCTCCAGCACGTTCAGGTGGCCGGGCTTCAGCAGGATGGCGTCGGGGATGCCCACCTTGCCCACGTCGTGCATGGGACTGGCCAGGCGAATGGCCTCCACCATTTCCTGGGGCAGATCCATCATCTTGGCGATGATGGCGGAATAGTGGCTCATCCGGTGGATGTGGCCTCCGGTCTCCTTGTCCCGGTACTCGGCCGCCAGGCCCAGCCGCATGATGGTGTCCAGATGGGCTTCCTTGATCTCCTTGTTCAACTGGGCGTTCTTGACGGCCACCGCCGCCTGGGAGGCCACCGAGAGCATCAGCTCCTCGGAGTCCTTGTTGAAGGGAATTATCTTCCCGTTTTCGTCCTTGGCGTTGATCAGCTGCAGTACCCCGATCACCCCGCCCTGAGCGTCCTTCATCGGCAGCTGCAGCATGGAGGTGGTGCGGTAACTGACCCTCTGGTCGAACGACCTGTCAAAATGGTATTCGGCCGAATCGGGGATGGCGTAGGCATCCGGGATGTTGACCAAGGTCCCGGTGTTGGCCACATAGCCGGAGAGGGATTTGTTGGAGATGGGCACCGGAAATGGCTTGAACAGCATCTCCTCGGCCTTCTTGCCCTCCCGGGCGGCCAGGGTATCGTTCTGGCTGACCACGAAATTCAGGTGGTCGCCTTCCTTGATGTACAGGCTGCCGGCGTCGCAGTTGGCGAAAGCCCGTGACTCGCTTACGATCAACTCCAGCAGTTTCTCCAGCTCCCGCACCGAGGAAAGGGCGATGCCGATCCTGACCAGTTTATCGAAGGCGCTGCTGCACTGTTCCATATTCTGCCTTATTTGGTGGTTTTTGATCAACCGTCGAGTTAGATCCTGATTTACCTTGTATATAACTTTTTTGACAGGATTTGCAGGATTTTATTTATTGGGGATCTGATCCCGACCCTACCTGAAAAGGTTTGATCCGAGGAATAATGTAAATGCCGTCTGACGGGTCCAAGCTCACAGCATGTTCCGGGGCACAAACTCCTCGTCCTCAAAATCCTCGTCTATCCCTTCAAAGACCTCCTTGCCGGCTCCGCACTCGGGGCAGATCCAGTCCAGGGGCAGATATTCAAAATAGGTTCCCGGCCTGACATCGCCGTCCGGATCCCCCAGGTTGGGATCATAGACATAGCCGCAGATTGAACATCGCCATTCCATTTTTGCCTCCCATTTTTATTGTTGTCGGAATTATTTTATTGCCCCTGGGCCAGGGCCTGGATGATCCGGTCGGCCGGGATCAGCCGGTCCAGATGCAGCAGGTAGACCTCGCGGTCGCCGTCGCGCTGGGAATCGAACAGTATCGTCTTTTGGTCCGGGAAAATGCCGAAAACCATATCCTCGGCCGGATTGACGGTCAGCCGGATATTTTCATCTTCACGGCGGTCGTAAAGGTAGATCTCATCATTACCCTGGCGGGAGGAAGTATACAGCAGATATCTAACATCCGGAGTTAGAATGGTGGGGATCCCGCCCCGGAACGACGGGCATCTGACCGGCCTGGGCTCCCCCCCGGCCAGGGGCCATAATTTCAGTACCTTCTGGTTTTCCTGGGCCTGCTGGTATAACACCTGGCCGGATACGATGTCAAAGAATTCTTTGTCCCCCTTTTCCTGCGGGTCGGGGCGAACCAATTGGGGCCGGGCATTCTTTGCCAGGGACAGCCTCCAAAGCGCCCAAAAGGTGCCGCTGTCGCTTAAAAAATACATCTCGCTTCCATCCGGGGCGAACCGGGGCATCTGCTCATTGAATTTGTTGAAGGTCAGCCTCCGGTCATTTTTAGTCTGCAGGTCAAAAAGATAGATCTCATCATTGCCGTCACGATCGGAAACGTAGGCCAGGCTCTTTCCGTCCGGGCTGAAGGACGGCATAAAATCAAGGCCCTGGTAGTTGGTGATCCGTTTCTGGTTTTGGCCGTCGGCATCCATAACATAAATCTCCGGGTTGCCGTCCCGCTTGCTGGAAAATGCTATCTTACTCCCGTCGGGGGACAGTGCCGGCAGGGCGTCGTTGCCCGGCGAAAATGTCAGCCGGGTCACTTCATAGGGTTCCATTCCCAGATACACCGCCACCCTTTGGCGGAGGAAGGTATCCTGGGCCGCCGTGTAATCCAACCGGCTCAGTATCCCGTACTCCTTGCAGGCCGGTCCGGCCGAATCGGCCAGGCAGTACGCTTTGGCCAGATAGTAATGGCCCCTGGGATCCTTGGGGGAATCCTGCACGGCTTGGGAGAATTGTTCTATGGCCTTGCCCAGATCGCCGATCTCCAGGAACTGCCTTCCTTTGTTGATGGCCGCATTGTGGCCGCAGCTTAAGGCTGTCAGTGCCAGGAACAGGCATGCGGCATGCACTGCAAGTCTTTTTGTTCTGATCATTTTTTATCTGTCTATTTTAAGCATCATCTGGTTAAAAGTCAATAAAAAATTCAGTTGCCTTTTATTTTTGCATGTGATATAGTTTTAAGGTATTTAAGCCTGCAGGTCCCTGCCAAAACTTTAAACAATTTAAGATACCACGACTGCATTTTTATGTCAATACCCTTTTACTTTTTATCTGACGTTCACCTGGGAGCGAGCAGCCCTGAACTGGAACGGTTGAAACTGACAAGGCTGAAGGAGCTTTTTGCCAGGATCAAGGATCAGCCAGGACCCTTATACATATTGGGCGATCTGTTCGATTTCTGGTTTGAATACCGGACTGTGATCCAGTCCGAACATTTTGAAGTATTGTCGGAAATGCTGGAGCTGCGGAAGTCCGGGGTCAGCATCACCCTGCTGGCCGGCAACCACGATTACTGGACCGGGCCTTTCCTGGAAGAACAACTGGGGATAAAGACCGTCAAGGACGACCTGACCATTGAACTGGACGGCCAAAAAGTGCTGCTTTGCCACGGCGACGGACTGGATCAGATGGACTGGGGCTACCGGGCGCTGAAGGCGGTGCTGAGGAATCCCCTCAGCATCCGGGCTTTCAGCCTGATCCATCCCGGCCTGGCCGTCTCCTTTGCCCATTGGTTCTCTAGATTTTCCCGCAACCACCTGACCAAGCATAAATATGTGGACCAGGCGCCGCTGGAGCGCCAAGCCGCCAGGTTTTTTGCCCTGGGCTACCGGGCGGTGGTGTTCGGCCACACCCACCAGCCGGCGTTGAAGGACATGGGGGGCCATGTCTTCCTGAACCTGGGTGATTTCTTTAAGAATTTCACCTATGCCGTTTACCGGGACGGAAAATTCAAACTGGAAAAGGTCATTGACTAGATCAACAAATACTCATTAAAAGATAACTGGAGATAGCGCCACCATGTCAAACATCACCAAACTCTGGGCCCGGCAGATAATAGACTCCCGGGGCAACCCCACCGTGGAGGTGGACTGTCACCTGGCGGACGGAAGTTTTGGCCGGGCCGCGGTGCCGTCGGGGGCTTCCACCGGCCAGCACGAAGCGCTGGAGCTCCGGGACGGCGACCCCAAAATGTTCGTCGGCAAAGGGGTCAAAAAAGCGGTGGACAACGTCAACAAGCTAATCGCCCCGGCTGTGACGGGAATGGACGCCCGGGACCAGGTGAAAATTGACCGGACCATGCTGGAACTGGACGGCACCCCGGCCAAGTCCAAACTGGGGGCCAATGCCGTGCTGGGCGTTTCCCTGGCCGCGGCCCACGCCGCCGCCGCCTGTTCCGGCCTGCTGCTTTACCGTTATCTGGGCGGGGCCAACGCCAAGACCCTGCCGGTGCCGATGATGAATTTCTTGAACGGCGGCAAGCACGCCGGCTGGAACATTGAGATGCAGGAGTTCATGATAGTCCCGGCCGGAGCCAAGACCTTCGGCCAGGCCGTTCAGATGGCCAGCGAGACCTTTGCCGCCCTCACCAAGATCCTGCATAAGAAGGGTTACCCGGTGACGGTGGGCGACGAGGGCGGTTTTGCCCCGCCCCTGAAAGCCAACGAAGAGGCCCTGCAGCTTTTAGTAGAGGCCATTGAGCAGGCTGGATACAAACCGGGCCAGGAAATATTTTTGGCCATGGACCCGGCTTCCACCGAGTTCTTCAAGGACGGATTCTACCAGGTGGGCGGCAAGAAGCTGAGCTCGGCCGAGATGGTGGAGCTCTACGCCTCCTTCGCCTCCAAATACCCCCTGATCTCGCTGGAGGATGGGCTGGCTGAGGACGACTGGGACGGCTGGAAGCTGTTGACCGAGAGGCTGGGCAAAAAGATACAGCTGGTGGGGGACGACCTGTTCGTCACCAATGTCCAACGCTTGCAGCTGGGGCTGGAGCGAGGCGTGGCCAATTCCATTTTGATCAAACTGAACCAGATCGGTTCACTGACCGAGACCCTGGACTGCATCGCCCTGGCCCGCAACCACCATTACACGGCTGTGGTATCACACCGCTCGGGCGAGACCGAGGACACCACCATCGCCCAGGTGGCGGTGGCCACTAATGCCGGACAGATCAAGACCGGCTCCATCTCCCGCAGCGAGCGGGTGGCCAAATACAACCAGCTGATGAGGATCGAAGAGGAACTGGGCGGGTCCGCAGTCTACCCCGGACAGTCCGCTTTTAAACAATAAATTGTACCTGCCGCAAAGGCGCGGAAGCACAAAGTATATCAACACCAGATTATATTTAAGTAATTTTAATCTTCTTGGTATCTTGGTATCTTTGTGTCTTTGTGGCTGAACAGCTACTATCAGTAAATGAACCGTTCGGCAAAAAATAAAAAAATCCGCCATAAGCTGGCGCTGGCTTTGATCATGGGGATCACCGGAGTGGTGGTGGTTTCCTTTGGCCTGGGGAATTACGGCTGGATCAAGACCATCAAAATGCACAAACGGCAGGCCTCGCTTAAAAGACAGATAATGGTCAACCTGGCCCATAACGAGATCCTGAAGCGGGAGATCCGGCTGGTCCAGGAGAACCGGCTGATAATTGAGTCTCTGGTGCGCGAGAACCTGGGAATGGTGAAACCCGGCGAGATCTCCTACCGCTTTTATTCTTCCGACTCCCTGAACCGGAAACGCTGAAATTTCCCGGTGGCCGGGAAATTTTCCTGTGAAGGCAAAAAAGGGCTTTCCCGAAATAATCGGGAAAGCCCTTTTGACAATAGCAGGAGATTAGGCCGCCTGAAGGGTGGAGATCTTCTCCGACAGCTCTTTGGCCTTGTTCTTGTCTATCAACAGCCCGGCCGAGATCATCACCCAGCGCGAAAGATCGGGCAGGTGGTTTTTTTCCAGGTAATCGAAGATCACCCCGTTCATATGGCGCTTGGTCTGGCGGTCCAAAAAGATCTTGGAGGCCGGACCCAGATAGGGGGTGGTGGTCTCTAAAACTTTTTGCGCTAATGGTGTCACTGGCGTCACCTTACTTCTCGCTTTCGTTTGGGTTTTCGTCCTGGTTCATCATGATCTTAAGACTGGCCTCCATCCGGGAGAATGATTCCGCCAGATCGCCGATCTCGTCTTTGCGTTTGACGTCAAGATTGATGTTCATGTTGCCCATGCTGATTTGGTTGGCTGTCTGGTTGAGCTTGTTGATGTCCCGGATGATGGTCTGGGAGAAAAGCAGCACGATGACCCCGGCCAGGATGATGGCGATCCCTATCAGATAATAAATGGAATTTTGGATGACCTTTAAACGGGCGACCACATCCTTGCTGTCCATGTCTATGCCCACCAGGCCTGCCGGATTGCCCAATGAATCCCGGATCGGGGAATACCCGGAAAGCACCACCCCCCACTGGTCGGTCGTCATCTCATAATCGGCGCTGGTCTTCTCAAATCCTTCCAGCAGCTGGGGAAACTGCAGGCCTTCCTCATAGAACTGGCCGATCCTGACGGTGTCTTCGCCGGTGCCGTAATCTGCGTCCACCACAAATTCCGGCCCCTGCTGGGTCCGGCGCATGGTATAGATGTATTTGATGCCCGGATTGTTCCCCTGTACGGCGCGCAATTGCTCCAGGATCTTCCGGAACTCCGGCGTGTTCTCGTCCCCCGGTTTAAGCCCGGCATGGACATTGCCGTCGATGACCGCCGACACTGCCGCCGCCGTGGACATCAGCTCGTTCCGGAGCTGGTCCTTGAGGGCCTTCTTGGTGGCCCTGAAGGTATAGAAGAAAACCATCCCGGAAATGACGACTATCAGCAATACAAAACTCAAGGTCAGCTTGGTCTGAAGGCTGTGAAAGATTTTGGACATAGGTCTCCTGCGGTTGATATGTACCGTAATTATAAATTACCTACCCCCCGGCTGTCAAGCCCCAGATAGAATTACCTTGACATTAGGCCCCAAAGTTTGGTATCATTGGATTTTATAGTGGAAATACGTCGCGGGGTGGAGCAGCCTGGTAGCTCGTTGGGCTCATAACCCAAAGGTCAGAGGTTCAAATCCTCTCCCCGCTACCATTACATTGGGCCTTAGGGACGAGGCCATCGGCCCAAGCAGACATACTTGGGCTTTTACTTTGGATAGACCACAAGAACCAAAAGCTGAAAAGCGTGACCCCGGTTCTTGATCAAGTGGCGGCTTAGCTCAGTTGGTTAGAGCAGCGGAATCATAATCCGCGTGTCCGGGGTTCAAATCCCTGAGCCGCTACCAGAACATCTTCAAGCCAGACGAAAGTCTGGCTTTTTTGTTTTTGAGTTTGTATGGCCACAAAAAACCGCCCCGCAAAATTGTCCGCCATAATCCCGCCAAAACGGGACGAAGAAGGACAGCGGGGCGGTTTTTTATTTGGCAGATACCGGAGGCTAGATCCCCGAAACCCGGTAATCCTTGATCTTCAGCCCGCTCTGGAAATAGTTGTACCACTGCTGCATGGCCTGGCGCTGTTTGGTCTGCAGCAGCTGCTGGGAGATCTGGGGGGCCTGCTGGCTGAGCAGGGCCTGGTCGGGCATGATGTGCTTTTCCACCCGGATCAGATATACCCCGTATTCGGTGGCCACCGGGATGCCGACTATCCCCAGAGGCTGGTTGAAGGCCGCTCCGGAGAATTCGTTGCGGGAGCCCACACCCGGCACCATGTCATCGCGGGTGATCAGGGCGGTGGTGTCGAACCTGGCCCCGGCGGCGGCGGCGGCCTGCGGCATGGTCTGCCCGGCATCGATGGAAGATTTTATCTGCTGGGCCAGGGCCTTGGCCTGGTCCATGGCCCGTTCTCTGATGATGGTCATCTTAATGCGCTGTTCCACGTCGGCCAGGGGCTGGATGCCCTCCTTGCGTTTCTCCAGCACCCGGACCACTACCAGCGCTCCTTCGTTCTCCATCACCTGGCTCACCGATCCGGCCTTTTCGTCAAAGGCAAAGTTGAGGGCCTCGGGGAAGGAGCCCAGTCCCGGAATGTAGGAACCCCGGGGCAGAAAGCCGGTGGGTGTGGCCTGCAATCCTTCGGCCTGGGCCGCCTTTTCAAAATCCTCAGTTTTGGCCCTTTCCGCCAAGGCCTCGGCCTTGGTGCGCAGCTGGGACAGGGTCTCCTCGCCCGGTTGCTTGCGCAGCAGGATGTGGCGGGCCCTTACCTTGAGCTTTCCGGCTTCGGTCTTTCTTTCCTCCACCTTGACTATGTGCCAGCCAAAACTGCTCTGGAATGGCTTTGAGATCTGCCTGGGCGAAAGTTTGAAGGCCACCTCGGCAAAAGCCGGGTCCATGGTCTCCTTCTCGAAGAATCCCAGATCGCCGCCGTTGACGGCCGAGCCCGGATCCTCGGAGTATTCCATGGCCAGGGTGTCAAAGTTGGCGCCGGGTCTCGCCGCTTGGGCATAAATGTCGTCTATCTTCAGTTTAAGCTCGGCCAGGTCCTTTTCGGCGGGCTCCTTGATCAAAGCCACGAAGGAGATCTTCACCCGCTCCGGAGCCTTGAAATCGTCCTGATGCGACTTGTAATAGGCCGCTATCTCGGCGGCGGCCACTTCCTGCTGGGCGTTGAAGAACCTGCCCGGATCAACAGCAATGAAGCTGGCCTTGACCTTTTCATTCTGGTCCTGGAAGGCTTTGATGATCTCCTGATCGGTCACCCGCACCCCGGCCAGCACCTGCAGGTTCAGCTTCTGCTGGGGCAGCTGTTCCCGCAGCTGATTCTCGTAATTGACCAGCCAGGCCAGGTTCTGGGGGTTGGAGATTATTGACTGGTATTTTTGCATGTCGAACTGGCCGTTGGTCATAAGCTGGGGATCCTGCATCAGCTCGTTGGGAGGCCGGTTCTTGATGATGCCAACGATCTCCTCGTCATATACCCTGATCCCGTACTGGCGGTAGGCCCGCTGCAGGACCATCGAGCCCAGCAGCGACTGCCAGGCCTCCTGCTCCAGCTGGCGGAAGGTGGCCTCGTCGGGATCGGCTCCGAACCGGCTGCGGTACTGCTCCCGGCTTTGGCTCAGGGCCTGCTGGTACTGGCGGGTGGAGATCTCCTGCCCGCCCACTTCGCCGATTATGCCCCGGGCCAGCTTGTCCTGCCTTTTTCCCAGGCTGCCGCCGGTGCCCATGATGACATAGACGAATCCCACCACGAAGGTGACCACCACTACCCACATGATAGCCTTCATTTTGCGGCGCATCATTTGCATGACCATAACGATTTTTCTCCCTGCTGCTTATTTGTACTTGGATTTTTTGTAAAAGTTAGAGGTCAGGGACGGCCGGTTTGTTTTGACCCTGACCTTTAATTATAGCTTAAATGGAAAGGGGATTCAAGGGAATTTTAGTCTATGGCTGTCTGCCGGTCGCAAAGGCAAACAGGTCAGCCGTTGACCAGAAACGCCTTGTACCCCAGATACGAAGCATGCAGGTCGGCCACCGAGACCAGCTCGAACGGAGAGTGCATGGATAACAGCCCCGGGCCGCAGTCCAGCACGTTCATTCCGTACTTGGCCAGGTACTTGGCCACCGTTCCGCCGCCGCCCTCGTCCACCTTGCCCAGCACCGCCGCCTGCCAGGGCACCCCGGCCTGGTTGAATACTTTGCGGACATGGCCCACGAACTCGGCGTTGGCGTCGCTGGCCCCGCCCTTGCCGCCGTGGCCGGTGTACTTGGTGATGGCTATCCCAAAGCCGGCCCGGCAGGCGTTGGACATCTCGTGCACCCCCTTGAAGTTCGGCTCCACCGCCGCGCTGACGTCGCCCGACAGGCAATGGCTGTTGGCCAGGCACTTGCGCAGGCTGCTTTCGGAGTACTTCGGTTCGGCCAGGGCCATCAGGTCGCCCAGGAAATTGACGATGAAATTGGACTGCATCCCCGTGTTGCCCTCGGAGCCTATCTCCTCCTTGTCCACGCAGATGGCCACCGCGGTCCGCTCCGGGACTTTTACGTCGAAGATGGCCCGGACCGAGGTATAGGAGCAGATCTTGTCGTCCTGGCCGTAGCCGCCCAGAAAGCTCTTGTCGAAGCCCACAAAGCGGGCCGGGGTCAGCGGCACGGCTTCCAGCTCGGCGCTGACGAAATCCTCTTCCTCCATCTTGTACAGCTTGTGCAGGTGCTCCATCACCGCGGCCTTGACCCTCTGCTTGACGTCCTGGTCGGCCACCGGGATCCCGCCGCAGATCAAGAGCATCTCCTCGCCCTTGATTACCTCGCCGGCCTTGCGCTCGGACTGATCCTTCTTGTTGAGGTGGGGCAGAATGTCGGGGATCACCAGACAGGGATCGTCCGGATCCTTTCCCAGGGCGATGTCCACGTAAGTGCCGTCCCGGCGGACCACCCGGCCGAACAGCCCCAGCGGTACGTTGACCCACTGGTATTTCTTGACCCCGCCGTAATAGTGGGTCCGCAGCAGGGCCATCTGCAGCTCCTCGTCCTGATAGAGCGGGTTCTGCTTCAGGTCCACCCGGGGGGCGTCCAGGTGCGAGGCGATCAAGTTGGCGCCTTGCTCCAGGGGCTTTTTGCCCAGCACCGCCAGCACTATGTTCTTGCTATGATTGAGGGCGTAGACCCGGGCCCCGGCCTGCCATTTTTTCTGCTTTTCCAGCGGAACGAAACCGTGCTTTTGGGCCAGCCTGGTCAGGAAATCCACCGCCATCCTTTCGGTGCGGCCCTCGTCCAGAAATACCGAGTAATCCTTGGCCAGGGCAAAGAAATTCTTCTTGTCGCTTTCCTTGGCTGTCTCCCAGATCGACTTAGGGTTCATTAAAAGCTTGTGCTCTTTGGCCATGATGGTTCCTTAATTTTTATATTTTAAAAGTATTAATGTACAAAGTAGTAAAGTAGTAAAGTAGTAAAGCCTGATATATTGTTGGTTCAGAAGCTATAGAACATGGTTTTCTTTGGAACTCATCCCCTCTGTCCCCTTCTCTTGGATAAATTAGGACTATCTTAGAGTAAGAGAAGGGGAAGCGAAGGGGTTGAGTTTAGGTTTACGGCTATCCCTATTCTCCCCCGGCAGAGGAAGAACAATCTTTCATTTTTGGGTTGTTTTGCCCCGCCCCAATTCCTCGCGCATCAGCTCGGCCCAGGAGGTGGCTGGATATTTGATGACCCCTTCCTCCCAGCACTTTATGGCTTCCTTGGGAACGGATAACTTATCCCTTAACAGCAGGCCCCTTTGGTAGCAGGCTTCGGCCGCCAGCAAGGAATCTTGGGATGTGCTGAACAGCCTGCCCCAGTACTCGGCCGCTTTTTTGTGGTCCCCTTCGCTTAAAGACATCCCGGCCAGACCGTAAAGGGACAGGTCGGACAATTGTCCCGAGGTGTCGCTTTGGATCACCTTTTTATATGACGTTTCCGCCTGGGGATACCTGAACTGGTTCTGATATTTGAACCCCTTGGCCCATTCCTGTAAAAGATTTATTTTATCAGTTTTATGGTCACTAATCAAGAGTAATCGTGACAGGGCGTCGTTGACCACATCGTTATCCGAACCCAGCAAGGATGCCTGCCGGTAGAATGCCAGAGCGCCATCAAAGTCACAGTTCATCAGGGACTGCTCCCCGGAATGGAACAGGGCCGGTTGGCGTACATTTACGGGTTTGGCGGAATCGCTGAGCGCAGAGTAAATTGCCTTGGCGCTGTCGGGCAGGTCCAGGGCGATGAAGCAGCGGGCCTTTAGGAACTGGCCTTCGGTTTTCAGGGAATCGGACCAGGTTCTTTGCTTGCTTTTGACGATCTCCAGCGCTTCATCAGGCTTATGGCTTTGCTCTAGCAACAGCCGGGACAGCTCCAGCCCGGCCCGGCCGTCATTCATACTGCGGTAGACCTGTTCGGCCTTATCGGTTTGGCCGTTCTCTGCCAGCAATCCGGCCAGACGGTGTTGCCAGTAATTCTTGTCCGGGGGTTCTTGGGAGATGTATTCAGTTACGATATCAATGGCCAGGTTAGAGGAAAGGCCGGGGGCATTCAAAAGCCGCCGCAGGATCGTTCCCGAGACATTTTTGTCTTTGATCTTTTTACAGTGATCCCAGGCCTGCTTAAGATCGGAGCCTTTAAGATAAAGACCGGCCAATAGAGCCTGCCAGTCGTCGCTCTTGGACTCACCGGCATCCTCCAGCAGTTTGGCGGTGGGCAGGAAGCCGAACACCGGGGCGATCTCCTCTATCTTAAGCCGGGCAATATCGGGCAGGGTTTCAAAAGTTACGGCCCATTCGGGCAAGGCCTGGGGGTAGCTTAATTGGGCCGAGTAGATCTCGGCCAGCTCCCGGGCAAAGGCCTTTTTGTCTTTTAAAGTTTTGCGGCTCCAAAGATAGAGCTTCAAATGCTCGTCCTTGGCCCCGCTGTTCTGTAATATTGTGGCCGCCTGCCGGAAGATGTTTTGGTCCTTGACCGGGTTCAAGGCTGTCTGGTATTTTTCCAGCGCGGTGGAATGCTGGCCGGATTTGGCCAATGCCGCGGCCTCCTGCCACAGCTTTTGGTCAGGCTTTTGGGCCTGAATTGAAGCGGCGGAGAAAAACAAAAGTAATATTAATGGTATTTTGGGGAACATGATTCTATCGTGTAATTGCTTAAATAAAAGGTGGACTGATTTGTCTGCCTGGCACGGAAGCTTTCTCGCAGTGACACCCTCTGTACCCAGTTTATTGTTCCTCTGTGTCTCTGTGCCGGAAGCCTGCCCTGAGCATGACATTGAATTTCACAAGCGAAGGGTTTACCCTGAGTATATCGAAGGGTGGCAATTCACCGTCCCAGCGACCTATAATACTTCTCCAGCAATTCCCTGTATTCCAGCGGATACGGCTGGTTTCTCCAGTCCGGCAGATTCTTCCAGGCCGGGTCGCCCTGGTTGGGCTTTGCCGGCCGGCCCGGCACCTGGTATTCTCCCGGCTGGGCCTGCCGCTGGGGCGAAGTGTCCTGCTCCTTTAACGAATGCCCGGCCGAGAGCATCCGGGCCAGTATCCTCTCCTGCCGATCTATGGTCTGTCGGTCAACTTTATTCTTCTTCAGGTCCTCCACCACCTTCTCCATTTCCTGCGCCATGTCGTCCAGATTTCCGGCCCGGTCCGGCCGGCCCCCGTATTTCTGGTTGAACTCCTCCATCCCCTGGCGCACCGCCTCCTGTTCGGCGGCCAGCCGGGCCATCTGGCTGCGGGCTTGCTGGGACATCCCGCCCTGCTCCCCGCCCGGCATGGGCATCAGCCCCTGGCTGGCCTGGTTGATGTTCTGCTGCATCCCGGACATGCCCTCCAGATCGCCCAGCATGTCGCCGGACCCCGAGGACCCGCCGCTTTTGGAAGAAGACTGGATCAAGGCCGCGGCCGACTGGTTCAAGAGCCCCTGAGCCGCCTTGCCGCTGATCCCGGCCTGCTGGCCCCGGCCTTCGGAAAGGGACCGGGCGGAATTCTCCATCTGCCTGCCGGCCTCCTGCAGGGCCTGGGCCGCCTGAGGCGAAAGAAGGAAGTTCTTCCTGGTCAGTTCGTCCAATTTCTGTTTGACCCGTGCAGATTGTCTCTGCAAGACCTGCTGTCTCCAGGCCAGTTCGGCCGGGTCGTCCGAACTATTTTGGATCCTCTGGTTGAGCTGTTCCTGCTGCTGGGAAAGCTTTATCAGTTCCTTAGCCTTGTCCCGCATTGCTTTTGAGGCCGCCTTGCTGCGCTGGGAGCCCATGGTGTTCTTGGCGCTCTGCAGTCCGGCCGATAGTTCGGTCAGATCTGTCAACGCTTCCTGCTGAAGTTCCTGGGCTTCCCGGTTCTGGTTGGATTCCATTTTCTGCCCGGCCTGGCGCATCTTTTGGGAGGTCTTCTGTTCTTGAGCCTTCTGCATGGCCTGCTGCATCTTCTGCGAGGCCTCGCGGTTCCCCTCGTTCATCTGCTTGGCCAGTTCGTTCATCTGCTGAAGTGAGGTTTCCAGGTCCCTGGCCAGCTGTTCCTGCCGCTGTTTGAGGTTGCTTGAGGCTTCTTTGCCGGGATCTTTTGCCAGACTGTCCTTGACGGCCTTCTGCTCCGCCGCCATCCTGTCCGTTTCCTGTTTGAGCAGGGACAGCATCCGCTCCTGCTTGAGTTCCTTGAGCGAGGCGATGGCCGCATCCAGCTTTTGCTGGAACTCCTCCTGGGACAGCTTGAAATTCTCCAGGGCCTGCTCTATCTGTTTCCGGTCCATGTTCTGCAAAGCCTGCTGCATCTGCTCCATCGACTTGCGCATCTCCTCGCTGGCCACCTGGTCAAACAGCTCTTTCAGCTCGGCCAGTTTTTCCACGGTCTGGGGATCGAACTTAAAGCCCTGGGCCTGCTGTTTCACGTCCTGGCGGGCCTGCTCGGCGGTCTGCTCCATCCGGCTGACCAGCTCCTCCTGCTTCTTCAAAGCCTCTTCCACCGCAGCCTTCTGCTGCCAGTCCATCTTGCGGTTCTCCTTCACCGCCTGGCTTAAGCGCTCCATCTCCTGTTTTAGGGACTGGTTCTGCTTTTGGGCCTGGTCCAGGTTCTGCTGGTAGGCCGAGTCGGCCTGGGCCGCCGACTTAAAGAATTCCTCTTTGGTGGGCACCCGGAATTTCTGGATATTGGACTTTGAGTTTTTGGGGCCGCTGACCGCATCGTTGTCCCAGACCTCGGCCCAGTAAAGCACCGAGTCTCCCGGCAGCAGGAAGGACTCGGAACTGTTCCATGTAAATAACACCTGGGTGTCGGAAACGGCAGAAGATATTTTTATTTGGTAAAGCTTCTCGAATTGAGTATCCTGGATATGAAGCACGGCCCGGCTTAAGCCGTAATCATCGGAGAACCTGAGCCGGATCTCCGCCAACATCCCTTCGGGCAGGGGGCTGTCATCGGCCGGGGCCAGGATCTCGGCGGCGGGCCGCGAATCCTCCAACGCGGTGATGGCATATTCCAGGCCATGCAACAGAGTGTCCCCTGTCCCGCCTTTGGCCCAAAGATGATATCGTGAATCTTTTTGAACCTTGAAACTCAGCTTGAACAAACTATCCTTGATATCCTGGGCCTTGCTTACCAAACCGTCGTCGTGGATCATCCCGGCCGATTGCAGGGGCTGGCTGGCCCGGGCTGTCAGCGATACTTTGGTTCCCCTGGGCGCGGTGATGCTGCCGTCGTTCTCCTGGGAATAGGAACGGATTCCGGTGTAGGCCGGGGGGAATATCTCCAGTCTGAGATAGCTCAGGGTCAGGGGCTGGTAGACCTGAACTGAATATTCTGCGCTCTGCCTGCGGCCCTGAATGATGCGGTAGCCAAAGGCTTCGTTTCCATTCTCCACTCTTGCGGACAAACGTCCGCTCCCGGCATCCTGGAATTTTATTCTCTGAGACTTATTGTGCTCTTGGACCAACAGGTCAAACCTCGAACTGTCCGGGTTGGCCAAAGACAATTCCGCAGTAAAAGTTTCTCCTCTGGCCAGCAGGGCATGGCCGGGCAGGATCTGGATCCCATCCCAGTCGCCGCAGATGCCGTTGGGATCATGGAACCTTTGCCAGGTTAGTTTGCAGGAATCGGGCCAGACCAGCAGGGTCAGGGCCAGCACCGCGGACAAAGCCAGTGCTGCTCCTTTGATCTTCGGTGACGGTCCGGGGAATATTTTCTTGTGGTCAAGCTGGTCCAGCTCTCTTGCCATCTTGTCCTGCAAGGCCTGCAACAGGTCCGGGGAATAACCTTCTATGGACAGTTGGGCATCCTCCCACTGCAGGGCGGTGGAAAGCTCCTGGCGCATTTCCGGGACCCTGGCTTCGATCATGGCGGCGATCGTTTTTGGGGAGGCCGGTTTGAACAGGTGATAGAGCAGGTAGATAACGTCGGCTGCGGCCAGAAACAGCGAAGACCGGGCTGCAAAAGATCTGGCACTGGAAGGCAGGATCAGCAGCACATCCAGGCAATGCCACAGAAGCGCCCAGCCCAGGGAAAGGGCCACGGCAAATATCCCCGATCTCAGCAGACCGGCTGTTTTAAAGCGGCTGGTGGCGGCCTGTAATCCGCTCTTTACCGGCCCTATGTTGTCAGTGGTGGATTTCATTCAAGTTGTTTTGTTTATTCCTTGCCCTTCAATAGCAGCAGCATCAAGGGAACCGCCATCAGCACTAAGGAACCGGCTTGGACCGCCCGGTTGATGTTAAAGGTCTGGGCAATGAACCCGAACAACGGGGCCGCCGCCGCAATCCCCAGCTGGCTGGCAAAACTATTGGCGGAGATGATCGTGGCCCTTTGGCCGGATGATATCTCTTTGTTCAACAGATGGTCTATCACCGGGTTCTTCAGTCCGAAGCAGATCGATGGCAGGGTGAACAAGACCACCGTACCCCAGCCTCCGGCAAAGGTGGCGGCCAGCGTCAGGATGGGGGATATCAACGTTATGATGATCAAAGATACTTTGTCTCCCAGCCGCTTGGCAAAATTGTGCGAAAGATAATGCCCCAGCGATGAAAGCCCGTAGGTAAGCGCTGAGATATAACCGAAATGCTGTATGGGTATCAATTTGAATTTGAAGTACAATGGATTCAGGTAATGTATCGTTTCCCCCAGCGACATCATGACCAGGGAAGCCGAGATCAGCACTAGTAACTGTTTGTTCCCGGAAATGGTCCTGAACGCGTCTTTCATATGCTTTAAAATGTTCCGATGTTCCACCCTTTGATACCGGGGTTCCGTCAAAAAAAAACATCCCGCCAAGGCCATTGTTACCGGAACAAATGTCCAGAGTACTGGAAGTTGCAGTGAATCTTTGGCCAGGTATCCCCCGATTATCGAGCCGGCCGAAGCGCCCAAAGGCCAAAGGGCGTAATTGATACCGATTATCTTTTTATAATCCTGTTCCCTGCCTTCTTCCTTTAATGTGTCATAGATAATAGCGCTTTCCGTCCCGCTGGAAAGGCTGCGGGCCAGGGCGTTAAAAACAGCATAACCAACGAACATCGGCATGGACCTGGCAAAATAGAGGAAGGCCAAACCCGACAGATCGGCCACCCGGCTGAGAATGAGCGTCCTTTTACGGCCGAACAGGTCGGCCACTGCGCCGGTGGGAACTTCGAACAAAACCAGGCAGATGGCTTCGATGGAAAATACCAGGGCCACATTGGTGGCGGTGTATAATTTACTTTGGAAATACAAGGCCAGCACCGGCAGAAAGAACAGCATCCCGCCTATGGCCGTAGTGGCATACATGATGGGAATGTTGCGCGATTTGATTTGGATCTGTTCGTCTTTCATGGTTTGCAGTAAATGAATATCTAACTTGCTCAGGAAAAGTAGAATGTATGTAACAGATATGGCAAAAATCCTGATTTAGCCCGATTAAATTCTTTTCTTTTTGTACCGCCAAAAAGCAAATAACCAAAAGAAAAAGCTCGTCGCAAAGAACTATCCGGGCCACGCTTACGCCCTGCCTACGTATAGCTTCGGCGGGCAAGCAGGGCTTCAGCGGGCCCGCGCTGCGCTTCTCGTTGCCAGCGGGCTTGTCTGAACTCGGGCTTTGGCCATGCCCTCAAACACGCCAGACAAGCTTTTAACCGCCGTCAACTGCGATGCTCACTGATGGTTCTTAACGCGACATACCGGGGTTGGCACCTTTTGTTCTCCATGTCTCCTGCGCTGATTGGATTTTCATTTAGGATTTTAGGGTATTAACCTCCGTAAATCATGTTAATCCTGTCTGGTTAGTTCCATGGTTGTCCAGGACTCACGGCCTGGTCAGCGCGTACCACAATATATTTATCCCCACCTTGACCGCCTGTTCCCTGGTCTCGGGCGGGTCGTTGTGGTCGTTGGTCCAGCCATCTGAAATATTTGTGTTGAAAGTGTAAAAGACCACCAGCCGCCCCTGGTAAAATAATCCGTAGGCTTTGGGCCGCCCCTTTTCGTGTTCGTGGATCTTGGGCAGTCCGGCGGAGAGGTCGTAGTAGCAGGTGAACAACGGATGATCCGGCGGAAGTTCCTGCAGTTCAGATTCCGGGAACACCCGCTTCAGCTCCCGGCGGAAGGAAACATCCATCCCGTAGTCGTCGTCGGCGTAGAGAAAGCCGCCCGAGGTCAAAAACAGCCTCAGCCGCTCCACTTCGCGGGCGGTAAACTTTATCTCCCCGTGCCCGGTGATGAACAGGAAGGGGTGCATGAACAGGTCGTCATCGGCGGCCGAAAACGAGACCTTCCCTGCATTGACGCTGACCCCGGTGCTGGCCGAGAACTCTTTCAGCAGATTGGTCTCCTCCTCGGGATCGTTGTACCAGTCGCCGCCTCCGCCGTATTTCAGGCGGGCGATGTCTATCGGCCCGGCAAACAGACAGCCCGCCAAAAGCACGATGAAAAGGGATATGAAAATGGTAATGCGCATAGATAAGTATTTTACAACGCTGGATGCTTAAAAGCAAGGACAAAACAAAGCCGCCCCGCTGGACAGCGGGACGGCTTTTGTGAAATATTGGAGCAGGTTACTTTTTATCCTCGTTCTTCAGGGCATGGACCCTGGTCTTCATGATATCGTCTATGATCCCGTACTCCTTGGCCTCGTCGGACGACATCCAGAAGTTCCGATCGGTGTCCTTGGCGATCCTCTCCACCGACTGCCCGGTATGGTGGGCCAGTATGCCGTTGAGCTTCTCCCGGATCAAAAGGATCTCCTTGGCGTGGATGTCGATGTCGGTGGCCTGGCCCTGGACCCCGCCCAGCGGCTGGTGGATCATGATCCGGGAATTGGGCAGGGCAAAGCGCTTGCCCTTGGCCCCTGCGGCCAGAAGCAGGGCCCCCATGCTGGCAGCCATCCCCATGCAGATGGTGACCACGTCGGACTTGATGTACTGGATGGTGTCGTAGATGGCCATGCCCGAGGTGACCGACCCACCGGGGGAGTTGATGTAGAACTGGATGTCTTTTTCCGGGTCCTCGGCCTCCAGGAACAGAAGCTGGGCGATGATCAGGTTGGCCACCACGTCGTCGATGGGCGAGCCGATGAAGATGATCCGGTCCTTTAGCAGCCGGGAATAGATGTCGTAGGCCCGTTCGCCGCGGCCACTCTGCTCGATCACAAATGGGACTAAGCTCATTGTTTTTCCTCTTTTAAATTCCCGTTTTCGCGGGTATGAGGTTATTGGAAATTTTCGTGTCTTTAGTGGGTGGGTGTTCTACTTGGGCCCCTCGATGAATTCTTCCTTGACCGCGGCCGCTTCGGCCACCAGTTTGCCGGCCTTGGTCACCGCTATCCGGTCCTTCAGGTCGTCCAGCCGGTCCTGGCTGGAGCTGAAGGTGGCCTTGATCTCCTCGGTTGTTTTCCGGTAATAGCGGGCCAGGTCGGCAAAGGCTTCTTCCAGCTCTGCCTCTGAAGCCACTATCTTCTCCTGCCGGGCCACCTCAGCCAGCAGCAGCTCCTCCTTTATCTTCCACTCGGCTATGGGCTGGTACTGTTCCTTCAGCTTGGCGTCATCGGGACAGTCCTGGCATTCCTTGCCGTCCTGGTGCTTATGCTGGTGGTGGTGGCGCTCCTTGGCATCGGCCACCATCTTCTCCAGTTCACTCTTGACCAGCGACTGGGGCAGTTCCATCGGGTTGTCCTCTATCATTTTCTGCAGCACCTGGACCCTCACCCCCTCGGCGGCCTCGGAGTTGGAGCGGGACTCCAGCCCGTTCTTGATCTTTTCCTTCAGCTCGGCCAGTGTCTGGTACTCGCTGACCTTTTTGGCAAATTCGTCATCCAGCACCGGCAGGTGCTTTTCCCGCACCTCCTTGACCGTGACCTTGAACACCGCTTCCTTGCCGGCCAATCCGCCGCCCTGGTAATCGTCGGGGTACTTGACGGTGATATCCTTTATGACCCCGGCTTTGGTCCCGACCAGGTTCTTGTTGAACTCCGGCAGTACCTGGGGCGTGCCCAGATCCACCGGATAGTTCTGGCCCTTGGATTTTTCTGGGTTGTCCAGGCCGGAAACCGGAACGAAATCTATGATCAGCCGGTCGCCGTCCTTGGCCGGGTTATCGGTCTGTTTGTATTCGGCATACAGCCCCTGCAGGTACTCTATCTCCCGGTCCACATCCAGGCCGGATATCTTGCGCAGACGCTTGGTGGCCGGCAAGCCCTTATACTGCTTTATGGTCACCGGGGGCAGCACTTCAAAAGTGGCCTTGAACTTGATGCTCCGGTCGGAAGTGAAGTCCAGGTCCGAGATCTCGGCCCGGTTGATGGGCACGATCTTGTGGTCCACCAGGGCCTTTTCGTAGGATTCCGGCACCAGCCGCTCGATGGCCTCGGCCTCGATACCCTTGCCGAAACGGGCCTCCAGCACGGTGCGCGGGACCTTGCCCGGGCGGAACCCGGGGATCTTGGCATTGCGGCTGTAATCCAGATAAAGTTCTTCGATGGCGGCCCTGACCTGCTCGCCCGGCACCTCGATCTCAAAAACGCGCTGCCAAACCTTTGGTTCCTTTAACTCGACCTTCAAAATATCTCCTTTATGATTATTCTGTGTCATCCTGAGCCCGGCTCCATCATTGGCTGGAAGAAGGATTTCTTTGAAATTAACCGGATTCTTCGAGGGCCGAAGCCGGTAAGTATTTCTCAGAATGACATTATAGTTACGCAGATTGGTGCGAAGGGGGGGATTTGAACCCCCATGCCTTTTACGGCACCAGATCCTAAGTCTGGCGCGTCTGCCAGTTCCGCCACCCTCGCAAACCTTGAAAAAACCGGGGGATACAGAAAGTAATTATAACAAATATAACCGCCAGCGTCAAGGTTGGCCGGCCAGCCGCCGGGCTTCTTTTAAAAGAAAGGTTTTGCGGTTGTTTTTGGGATTCTCCAGCACCATTTCAAAAAGCTGTTTCAATATCCGCCCCATTTCCGGCCCCGGGGCAAGGTCCAGTTCCTTCATCAGGTCGTTCCCGTCAATTTTCAGGTCCTTGAGGGAAAAGGCCGGTTTTTTGCCGAGTTCCTCTTTGACGGCCTGTTTGAAGGATTCCAGGTAACCCGTATCGCCCTCCATGCCCTGGGCCAGGATGTCGGCCCGGCGCAGCCCGATCAGGTCTTCCAGGCCCTCCAGGCCGGTCTTGGATATCAGCCGCCTTAATCCCTTGCCGGTCTCCGGCACGGCGAACATGTGTTTGGCGATAAGCCCGGTGACCCGGGAGGTGATCTGACCGGAGTATTTCAACCGGGCCAGGATCTCTCCGGCCATTTTTGCCCCCAGTTTGTCGTGGCCGTAAAAATGGGCCCCGCCTTCCACGATCTCCCGGCATTGGGGCTTGGCCGCGTCATGCAGCAGGGCCGCCAAACGCAGTTCCAGAGTTTTGGGAGCGAAGTCCGCGGTTTTGATGGAGTGTTCAAAAACTTTGTAGCGGTGAAAGCCTCCTGGCTGGGTGACATCCACCCCCTGTTCCAGCTCGGGCAGCAATATTTTGAGCAGGCCGCTGCGCTGCATCAGCCACAGGCCGATGGATGGCTGATCGGACATCAGCATCTTGTTCAGCTCCTGCTGGATCCGCTCAGGGGAAACGGTAGTGATAAGTTTGGCGTTCTTCCTGATGGACTTGAAGGTCTTTTCCTCGACCGAGAACCCCAGCCGGGCGGCGAACTGACAGGCTCGCAGCATCCGCAGGGGGTCCTCGGCAAAGGCATTCGGCGAGACCATCCGGATCAGTTTGTCCTTGACATCCTGAAGTCCATCATATGGATCTATCAATTCCGAATTCTGCAGTTTGCAGTTTGCAGTTTGCAGTTGCAGCGCCATGGCGTTGACGGTAAAGTCCCTCCGCCCCAGATCCTGCTCCACCGGAATATTTGGGTCATACTCCACCGCAAAATCCCGGTGACCCGGTCCGGTGCTTTGCTCCCGGCGCGGCAGGGCAATGTCAAACGTCTTGAATTTGCAATCTGCAATCTGCAATTTATATTTGATCACGCCAAATGACCGTCCCACCAGTTCCACCCGGCCGAATTGCTTTAGCAGTCTGGTCAGCTCGTCCATCGGAATGCCGGTGACCAGATAATCCACCTCTTCCGGCTGGAATTGGGAAAAGCTCTCCTGGTCTATGCTGCCCGAATCATCAAGGGCAAAGCGGATGCGGTCGCGCACCGCCCCGCCCACCTCGTAAAGCCGGCCGGAGGAGTTAATGGCTTTAATTATTTCCGAAGAAAGGTACATGGGGATATTTTATATTAATTATTGGGGCTTTACAAGCAAAAAAGCCCGGTCTTTAAGACCGGGCTTTGGGCAATTCCCTTAAATCTTTCAGCAGTTGAACACTTTCCGGAAATGGTAACCGTAGATGGTCAAGGTGATGGCGGTGGGAAACAGTTTCGGCCTTTTAAACAGGGTCCAGAATACCAGTCCCCAGTACTGAAAACGCTCCCTTCCCCACACTCCCAGCACCACGATGGAACTAGCAAAGGCAGCCAGCCGGGAGAAGCTGAACCTGGGCTTCTGCACCCTCACCGGTTGGTATTCCCTCAAAAAGATCCTGAGCCTCCGGTAATAGTTCCGGGGCGAGTAAACGGTGCTGACTATCTTTTTGTAACCATCCAGCAGTTGGTCCGGGCCCATCTTGGGGATGAAATTCAGGTTAAAATCGGTGTTGTCCCCGGAGAAGGCCGTGGTCAGACGGTTCTGGTCTCTGAGCCGCCAGTAAAGTTTGGTCTTGGGAAGAACGTTTAGCAGGCTGACCATGGCGGTGGCGATCCCGCTCTGCTGAATGAACTTTATCTGGGTGTCAAAGATGCTCTTGGGGTCGCTGTCGAAGCCCACGATGAACCCGGCGTGGACCTGGATGCCGTAGCCCTGTATCTTTTTTACGCTGGCGATCAGGTCCCGGTCCCTGTTCTGGTACTTCCCGCATTCCTTCAGGCTGTCCTCGTCCGGGGTCTCTATGCCCACGAACACCTGGTCGAATCCGGCCCGGGCCATCAGAGACAGCAGTTCATCGTCGTCGGTCATCTCTATGGAGGCCTGGGTGATGAACGTGAATGGATGCTTGTGCTCCTCCATCCAGGTGATGATCCGGGGCAGCACCTCGGTCTTCAGACGGGCCTTGTTGCCCACGAAGTTGTCGTCCACTATGAAGGCCCCTCCCCTCCATCCCATCTTGTAAAGGGCCTCCAGTTCGCCGGTGATCTGCCCGGCACTCTTGGCACGGGGCACCCGGCCGTAAAGCAGTGAGATGTCGCAGAAATCGCAGTTATAGGGGCAGCCCCGGGAATACTGGAGGTTCATGGAGGAATATTTTCTGGCGTCGGCCAGTTCCCACAAGGGACGGGGCGATCTTTCCAGGTCGGCCCACTGGTCGGTGTCATAGATATGCTGGGGACAGCCTTTCTCCAGATCGGACAGGAAAAGGAGCAGGGTGATCTCCGCCTCCTTCAGCACCAGGTGGTCGATATCGGGAAAATCCTGGGGGTTGGCCGAGAACAGCGGGCCGCCGGCCACTGTTTTTACTCCGTGCTTCCTGCACAATTTCACTATCCGCCGGACCGAGGGCCGCTGGGCGTCCATGGCGCTGATCAGCACCAGATCGGCCCAAGCAATGTCCTTTTCTTTCAGTTTTTCCAGGTTGAGGTCCGCCAGCTTAAGTGTCCAGTCCTTGGGCAACAGGGCGGCCACTGTCAGTAGCCCCAGGGGCGGGACATTGGCCTTTTTAAGGATGAATTTTAAGGCATGCTTAAAACTCCAGAAGGTGTCCGGATACTCCGGGTAGACGAGGAGGGCTTTCATGGAAATGGCTTTCTTTGCCGGGAGTTACTTCGGTCAGACCGGGTTGAAGCCCTTTTATTATGGCAATATAGACCCGGAAAAGCGGTTTGTCAAGGGGTTAAGAGAAAATAAAAAACCGCCTTGATCGGCGGTTTTAAAAGATGATCAATCAGATCATCACATTATCTCTTCCAAGGTCTGCTTGGCCGGGTCAAAGTTGAAGAACCTGATGACCGAGGGCACAAAGATCAACACGAAGAAGGCCGTAAAGGTCAGGATGAAGCAGCTGGTCATCAATGGTCTTAACGGGAATATCTCGCCCAGCCAGCCGCCAGCCGCAAAAGCTATGGGAGTCAGGCTGCCGGCCATGGTTCCCAGCAGGCCGAAGACCTTGCCCCGCATCTCGGCCGGCACGGTGATCTGCATCACCGCGCTGATCAGGGCGTTGACCACCGCTATGGACATACCGATCAGAGCCGCCATCACCGACATGTATATCATGTTCATGTGCACCGGGAACAGCGCCATGCATGCCGCGCTCATCAATGCTCCCAGGTAGAAGACCAGGAATCTTTTATTGATGGGAATTTTTATGACCGATGTCATAAAATAGCCCAAAAAGGACCCCCCGGTCAGCACTCCCATCACTATGCCGTATTTAGCCGCACCCAGGTAGGGGATCTTCTGGAACATCGGCAGCACCAGGAAAAACCCGATATTGGCGAAGAAATTCAGCACCCCGAAGATCACAAAAGAATATTTGAGCCCGCTGAATTTTTTTACGAACAGCAAACCTCCCTTCATATCCTCAAAAAAACTTAGTTTGTGAGCCTGGTGCTTTACTGCCGGGATCTTCATGAATAGTATGGCCACTGCGGAAATGACATAAGATATCCCGTCGAACAGGAACATCAGCGGAGCCTTAAGCGCCTGGTACAGAAATCCGCCCCCGGCGGTACCGATGATGGCGGTGCCGTTGTAGGCCAGGCTGAACACCGAATTGGCCTGGACGATCTGCTCCGGCGGCACGATGTCCGGAATGGCCGAGCTGACAGCCGGGTTGAAAAAAGACCCGCAGATGCTTAAGACTATCCCGGCGGCGAAGACCATCCATATCTCCAGCATCCCGGCCCAGGCTGCCAGTCCCACCCCGGCTGAGGCCAGTCCCCGTAGGACATCCATAACGATCAGAAGTTTCCTGCGCTCGACCCGGTCCACCCACACCCCGGCAAAGGGCGAGATCAGCACCCGGGGCAAAGTGGAGACGGCCATCAGGGTCCCCATCAGGCCGGTGGAACCGGTCTTCTCCAGCACCCAGAAGCCCAGGGCTATGGCGTAAAAATTGTCGCCCAGCGAGGAGACCAGCTGTCCCTGCCAGAGGAGGAGGAAATTGCGGTTCCAGAGGGATGGCGTTTTTTCTTTCAGCATGTTGTTCCTGTTGAAATATTTTTATCGTTAGAATCTGATCGAATAACTGAACTTTGCCAGAAAATAGTGATCGAACTCATCCGTGATAAGGTTACGGGGATGGTTATAGACCAGATACAGCATGGATCCGGGACGCACTTCACAACCCAGCAGGATATTTGAATTGAGATCTTCCACATCCTCTAATTGAAAATATCTTTGAGCCGGGGTCCCGGAGGTGGTGCTGGTCCTGATGAACACCCGGGCAAACAGCCTGGAGGTTATCTGGCAGGATATTCTGGTGTTGGAGATCCACTGCCATTCATTGCTTCCCTGCCTGACGGCGAAAATTGAGGGGTACACCGTCAGGTTGGAAAGCGGCAAAAAGATCAGCCCCATGGTAGCCTGCCGGAAATTGTCATTGTACAGTTCTCCCGCGCCATATGACAAGGCGATCCCGGTCATACCGCCAACGTTGGTCTCGAATTCCAGGACGCCCATCTTGTTTGCAAACTCCTCCTGTCCGTACCGCTCAAAAGAACGTCCGCCGTTCAGACCGAAGCGGTATTTGCCGGTGGTAACAATATTGGTCCACAGACCCACCTCGTTATTGGTCATCCGGTCACCCAACTCCTGTTTGCGGATCCATTTGCCGCCCGCATCTAGATACTGGAATGTCCCGCTCAACGGGAATTTATGGTACCCCTCAAAGTGCGATCCCCACCGATCAATGTCCACTGTTTCTATGAATCCCTGGGATACCCAAAATTCAGGCCCGGACCGGAAGAACCTTGCTTCCCAAAAGTTCAATGCCGTTTCTGATTTGAACTCCGCCACTCCGGCCCATTCATCACCGGTAATTCCCTGATTGGCGGATCTGGCGGTCTGAACGGTCAGTTGCAGCGGACCGTAGAGAGGAAGGTTCAGGTCCAGCCCGGCTGACCGGCTGTAATTGCCTCCCTTCTGCTGATTGGTAGCCGTGATCCCGGCAAAGGCTTGCCCTAATAACGGGTGTTTGGCCCGCAGCAGGGAGAAATTCTGGCCGTTATCCTTTGTCTGGACGTCCAGGCAGAGAAGTTCGGCCCGTCCGATCTTGCCGTAAAGCTTGGCCCCGGCCTCTATCTCGTTCATCCGGCGGGTATAGAAAAGCTTGATCGGCGTATACAATATGCTGGCGCCCTCCATGAAGAACGGCCTTTTTTCGGCCAGGAAAAGCTCCTGCCCCTGCTGGTAGGAAAGATTGAACCGGAACTGGTCGGCCTCTATCTGCCCGAAATCAGGCAGGTAGGTGGCGTTAAGGTTTAGATCCGATGTAATGCCATACTTAAAATCCAAGCCGGCCCGGAATTTGAGCGAATCGGTGCCATGCTGGTACTGGGACAAGCCAAAAGGCAGCAGCTCAAAACGTTTAATTTTCGGGTCGATGGTCATTCCCGCCAGCTGGCCGTACTGGGAAACACGGCACCAGTTGTCGATCCTGGCCCAGCTGGAGGTTTCCCAGTGGGGCCGTTCCAGCCGGTAAAAGTTTATTCCCCAGGACATGGTATCGGCTTTGTTAAAACGCAGTTCTCCGAACGGAATGGCCATTTCCACCGCCCAACCGGCTGAACCAATTGACGCCCGGGCCTGCCAGCGGCAGTCCCAGTTGGCATCCACGGTCCGGCCCTCGTCAATTATCCTGCCGTCGGTTCTGGTGCTCTGAGGATTGACGGCAAAATAGTAGGCATTGCTCTTGTCATTATAAGTATCGATGGTCACTTCCAGACAGTCATCCAGATATACCTCTCCGTCCCGCTGGTTACAGGAGGCCTGTATTCTGTCAGGCTGGTCCTCATGCATGTAGGCGCCGATGTACAGGTTCTGGTCGTCGTGGCAAAGGTATATCCTGGTAGGCTGGGTAACGGCGCCGCCCGGTGTGGGCAATAAAAGATAGAACTCTCCGGTCATTCCGGCGTTCTGCCAGCATGAGTCGTCAAGCTTGCCGTCCAAAACTGGGGCCTGTTCAACCCGGACCGCCCTGAGGCTGGGGGCTTGGGCAACGGAAACTGATGCCTTAACAAGTAACAGCAACATTATTACAAGCGTTTTGACATTCATAAAGCCCACTTCCTTTTAAAGGTTTTCAATATTTTCCCAATTATAGTTATGCCAATGAAATTTCTATTTAGTCTTGCACCCCTTTATGGCAAAGAACTGCCTGGCGCAAAATACATAATAACTGCCTTCTTGAACATGCCGTTTATACAGCTTCTCCCGGCAACGGTACTTGCTTTTCAAAGACAAATATCTTTCATAATCCTTTGTATTGCCGCCGCCCGCAATAATCAATTTTTTAAGCTTTCTCATCTCCTGTCTTTTTTCATTTTTCTTTTCTTCTATTTTTAACTCTTTTCTCCAGTTTTCCATTACCATTTTTTGTTTTGGGGTTTCATACGGTGGTATGGCCATCAAGGGCTGGCTATTTATTTTCGCATCAATCTTAGTGAAACCGGCGATTTTCAACCATTGCGGTACGTACTGTGCGGCGTTATAATGACCCAAACCCAAGGCGGCATTGCCTTTGCTGCACAATATAGATATTTTATGGAAAAACAGTTCGTCTTTTATCGGCAACTCTGGTTCCGAGGTTATTGTGTGCTGCAGAGACATTGATAAATTATCCGGTTCTTTGCATAGCACTGTCCCGCCCGGTTTTAATATCCGATGCATCTCATTTACAGCTTTCTGTGGGTTAGACAGATGCATCAGCATTGTCTGGCATATCACCACATCGGCAAAATTATCAGGATACGGCAGTTTATAGGCATCTCCTGTTTTAAACTCGGTGGTACCGCCCTTGGCCCAGTTTAGCGATAGTTTTTTTGCCTCAGTTACCAGCTTGGGACTTATGTCCACCCCGCAATATTTCCCGCCTTTCCCAAAGTACTGCCAATATAATGTTCCCAGATACCCCAGGCCACAACCAACATCGACCACCGTCTGTCCGTGTTTGAACCCTGTCCACCTGGACAAAAGAGTGACGTATTCCGGCTCCCACATGAGCTTTCTCTGATCAATGATTCTACGTTTATAACGTTCTTTGGCCCATTTGTTCTTGGCTGGTTTTCTCATGATTGCCTCTTATTGCGTTTACCTGCCTGAAGTTTTCTTTCATGATCCCCAGCCCTTTTCCATCCCTCATCCTGGGTTACATCAAGGGCATACCTCTGTTTCAATTTCCCGGCAGCAGTCCGCTCAACGAAAAGCTCTTCACCGTTAAATGGGTTTTTACCAGTATGATACATGACGGCCGAGGCGGTCATGGGCAGGGGTATGAAGTCCTGTACCTGTTCCACAGCCAGGATGTGCTTCTTTAGGAAGCGCTTCAGTTCCAGCATGTCCTCCAGTCGGCAGCCGGGGTGGCTGGATATCAGATACGGCACCAGGTACTGCTCCCGCCTGCTCAAGCGCCGGAAGATCTCCAGGAATTCAACGAAGGTGCCGATGCCTGGCTTGTTCATCTGTTTCAGGACGGTGGCCGAGCAGTGCTCTGGGGCGACCTTAAGGTGCCCCCCGGTGTGCTCCTGTATCAGTTCCTTCAGATATTTGCGGTCGTGCAGCGCCAGGTCGTAGCGCACCCCGGAGGCCACGAAGACCTTCCGCATTCCCGGCACTTTCAGGGCTTCGTGCCAGAGCTTGACGCTGGGATGCTGTCCCGGCTTCAGGTTTTCGCAGATCTGCGGCGCCAGACAGCTGGGCTTCCGGCAGAATTTCTCCCGGCCATCAGCTTTGCACCCGGTGCCGTACATGTTGGCGGTCGGCCCGCCGATGTCGCTGATCACACCTTTGAACTTGGGATCCTTGGCCAGGAGTTTTATTTCATTTACGATCGATTCCTGGCTGCGCGACTGGATGACCGGGCCCTGATGAAAATACAGGGTGCAGAAGCTGCAGCCTCCGTAACAGCCCCGGTGTGAGGTGATGGAATATTTAACTGTTTCCAGGGCCGGGACCGGTTCTTTGTATGAAGGATGGGCTTGGCGCTGATATGGCAGGGAATAGACCGCGTCCAGCTCTTCGGTATCCAAAGGCATGGCCGGGGGATTTGCCAGCAGGTACCTGTCCCCGTGCTTTTGCAGCAGTTTTTTTCCAAAATGCGGATTGGCCTCGCTGGACGCAATGACAAAAGCCTGGTTGAATGCTTCCTTTGAGGAGGACACTTCCTCGAACGACGGCAGCTCGGCATATTCTGATGCTCCGAAATTCGGAAGTTCCGAATTTCGGCAAATGACCGCCGTTCCGGGTATGCTTTGTAATTCTGCATTCTGCATGCACCCTGAGCTTGTCGAAGGGTTGCATTCTGCATTCAGCAGTCCGGCTATTCTGCCTACCGCCCTCTCCCCCATCCCGTAGACCAGCAGGTCTGCTTTGGCGTCGAACAGGATCGAGCGCCGCACCGCGTCGTCCCAATAATCATAGTGGGCCAGCCGGCGCAGGGAAGCCTCTATCCCGCCCAGTACTATGGGAACATCCTTGCAGGACTGGCGGATCAGGTTGGAATAAACTATCACCGCCCGGTTGGGGCGCAGGCCGTGGCGGCCGCCGGGGGAATAGGGGTCGTCGTGCCGTAGTTTTTTGTTGGCGGTGTAATGGTGCAGCATGCTGTCTATGTTCCCGGAGGTGACCCCGAAGAACAGCCGGGGCCTCCCCAGCCGCATGACATCGGCGGGGCTGCGCCAGTCCGGCTGGGCGATGATGCCCACCTTGAAACCCTGTACCCCCAGCACCCGCCCGATCACCGCTGCGCCGAACGAAGGCTGGTCCACATAAGCGTCGCCGGTGACCAGGATCACATCGCATTGATCCCAGCCCAGGGCTTGTATTTCTTTTTTGGTTGTCGGTAAAAAAGCCATGACTAAAGAATATCATATTTATTTTTAATAAGCAAATAAAAAAGGGAGATCCTGCGATCTCCCTTTTTAAGTTTCGGTATCTCAGGCTGTTTGAGCTTTGCCCGGTGAATATTCAGAAATGATCTCCGCCGTCCGGCGGGCGGTCCAACAGACCATGGGCACACAGCGATCGTTGTGCAACTGCTCCTGGTAACGTTGGCGGTCCGGCTCGTGCTTCATGTCCAGTCCGGTCAGTTCCCGGCAGGTGGAGTGGCCGAACCTTTCCACGAATTCATTGTATAACCGGTCGGCCGCCGGATAACAGGGGTCCCGGCTTTCTTGGGCGTCATCCCGACCCAGGGCCAGACCCAGGGCCATGATTGCACCGGATAATGCCCCGCATATTCCGCCGTTGCGGGCGATCCCGCCGCCAAATCCGGTGGCTATCCGGGGTATGCATATCCCATACTCTTTTGGATCATATCCCATCTGACCGCAGACTGCCAATAGCACCGACTCGGCGCAGTTGTAGCCGTTGTTGAAATAGTGTTTGGCCTGATCTTCAATATTCATCTTTTCACCACTTCGGTTCTTCGGTTATCTGGTAGGTGCTTTGACAATAGGGGCAGTTGATGAACACCGCCCCTTCCCTGACCGCCACCGTATCTTTGGAGAGCGGGGCCCCGCATTGCCGGCACTTCATCTGCTCTGGCAAAGACTTCCCGGCCAGGTCTATCTTCTGGACGATCTCGATCTTCTGGGCCGGCTTGGGCTGGCTTTTTTTGAGCACCACCGCAATGGCGATACCGGTCCCGATCAGCGCCAGCCCGGTGATGATCCGGCTTCCCGGATCGGCGGTATATTCGGCCCGGGCCGACATCAGGAACAGCACCCCGAAGAATATCAGGATGGATGCGACGATATACCCGGCTGTTTTCACTTAAACCTCCCTTTCACCTGTTGAACCCGTTAAACATCTTCAACTGAATATTTGTCAGGTCTTCCCCATCAGCGTCAGCACCAGCAGGATCAGCGAGGCCAGCACTATCCCGGCCACCGAGATCAGAGCGGCGATGTTGTAGAATTTTGAATTTACATGGTTCCCCATCACGTCCCGGTTGTTCAACAGCAGCAGGATGAAGATCAGGATGATGGGCAGCAGGATGCCCTGCACAGTCTGGGCGAACAGCATCACTTTGATCAGGGGCAGGCCTGGGATCAGGATGGCCGCCCCGCCCAGTATCAGCAGCAGGGTGTACAGGCTGAAGAATATGGGGGCCTGGTTGAAGTTCTTGTTGATTCCGGTCTCCATCCCAAAGGCCTCGCAGATGGCGTAGGAGGTGGACAGGGGCACGATGGAGGCGGCCATCATCGAGGCCACGAACAGCCCCAGGGCAAAAAGCACCGAGGAATATTTTCCGGCGATGGGAGCCAGGGCCAGGGCGGCGTCCTCGGCGTTGTGCACAGGAATGCCGGCCTTGAACAGGGTGGCGGCGCAGGTGACAATGATGAAAAAGGAGATGAAGTTGGTGAAGAAGGTCCCCACGAACACATCCAGCTTGGCATAGTTGTAATGCTTCATGGTGATCCCCTTGTCCACGATCGAGGACTGCAGGTAGAACTGCATCCAGGGGGTGATGGTGGTGCCGATGGTGGCGATGAAGATCACCCAGTAATCCGCCTTCCAGACCAGGGTCGGCCTGATCAGGCTGCCCACCGCCCGGCCCCAGTCCGGCTTGGACATGAACCCGGCGATGACATAGGCGGCGAAGAACAAAGCCACTATCAGGAAGAACCTTTCCACAAAACGGTAGGAACCCTTGACCACCAAAAGCCAGAGGGCCAAAACCGTCACCGGAACGGAGACGTACTTGCTGACCCCCAGGATCTCCAGGCTGGCCGCGATCCCGGCGAAATTGGCGATGGTGGTGGTGAAATTGGCCACCAAAAGGACGATCATGGCAAACAGCGTCCAGCGCAGGCCGAACTCCTCCCGGATCAGGTCGGACAGCCCCTTGCCGGTGACCGCCGCCAGCCGGGCCACCATCTCCTGGAAAAAGGCCAGCACGAAGGTGATCAACAGCAGCATCCACAGCAGGGAATACCCGTAGCGGGCCCCGGCGATGGAGTAGGTGGTGATGCCTCCGGCGTCGTTGTCGGCAAAGGAGGTGATCAGGCCCGGCCCCACTATGCCGAAGATCAGCACCAATTTTATCCAGAGTTTCTTCATGTCAGATCAGGCGTTTGCGGTGGGAGCGTTTCCATTTTTCCGGGACCATCAGTTCTATCACATCGTCCACCGTGATCACACCCAGCACCTGCCGGGCCTGGTCGGTCACCGGCAGCATCACCAGGTCGTACTTGGAGAACAGGTCGGCCACCTCGCTTAAGGGAGTATCCGGGCGGACCGAGGGGGTGTCGGGAGCGATCAGGTCGTCGATCTTGGACTGGGGCTGGGCCACCACCAGGTCGCGCAGAGACAGCATCCCGGCCAGCTTTTCCCCGGCCTCGGTCACGATCAGGTTATAGGCCACTTCGGGCTCGGGCTGGTCGGCCCGGAATTTATTGAGCACCTGCTCCACCGTCAGCCCCCTGGTCACCGCCAGGTAATCGTTGTTCATGATGCCGCCGGCCGAGTCCTCCGGGTACTGCAGCAGTTCCTGGACCTCGGCCTTTTCCTCGGATTCCATCTCGTTCATGATCTGGCGGGCGGTCTCCTGGGGCAGGTCGGAGATCAGGTCGGCGGCGTCGTCCGGCTCCATCTCCTCGATGATGTCGGCGGCGTCCTGGGGCTTGATCTCCTCCACGATATCGCTCTGCATCTCCGGCTCCACCTCGGTCAGGGTCTCGGCCGCGGTCTCGTCGTCCAGCCGCTCCAAAAGATCCGCCCCCTGGGTGACCCCCAGTTCCTCCACGATGTCGGCGATGTCGGCCGGATGCATCTTGGAAAGCTTCTCAAAGCTGGATTTCAGGTCGGGGTCCAGCGGCTCCACGTCGGCCCAGGCTATCCGCCGCTGCATCTTTCCCGGCTTGGGCTGCAGCGATTCCGGCAGTCCCAGCCGGTTCAAAAGCCCGGCCAGCCCGGCGTCCACCCAGCGCACCAGGAAGCGGTCGCCCTCCTGCTCCACTTCGATATCGTTGACCCGGTATACTTTTTTCTTCCTGGTGTCCACCACCTGCTTGTCCAGGATGTGCTCGGCCAGCCGGATCTGGTCATCGGCCGGAGCCAGCTCCGGGCATTCGCCCAGGCTCCGCTTCAGGTAGATGTAACTGTGGCCCAGCGATTCCACGTCGTTCAGGGAAATGCTCCTCTCCCGTCCCTCATTGTCCAGGATCACCAGACCGGCCAGTTCGGCCTGGGTGGGCCGGGCGTTCATGACCCAGTCCACCAGTTCTCCAAGGTGCTGTTTTTTGAAATGCACCTGGCGGTGAAGATAGTGCGATAGGTATCTCATAGGTTTATCAGGTCCTTAAGCATCTCCTGGGAGATGGAAAGTTTTATCCTTTTCATTTCGTTGTCAAACTGCTCCACCAGGTCCCACATGATGATGTTTTCCATGATCTTCACGTTCAGCAGATTGGCCACCCGCACCAGCCGCCGCCCCGCCCCCAGCCGGTACAACAGGCCCTTGATGCCGGTCTCCACCCCCACCAGCCGGAGGTGCTCGTTGAAGGCCTTCAGCTTAACGTCGTTGACCCGGAGGATCTTGCGGCCTTCGTTGTCCACTATCTGCTGGTCCATCACGTTCTTCTTCAACAGCAGCTCCCTCTGGTTCAGCTTGCCGGTCTTCACTTCGCTGAAGGCGATGCCCAGGGCGATCCCGTCCTCATCCAGGCTTTTCACCTGGCGCCAGGGAATGACGGCCTCGAATTTGGCCGAGCCGAACAGGCTGATCCTCAACTTGACCGCCACCACCAGCGAGGAGACATTGGGGAATTCCTCGCCCATGGTGATGGCCAGGTCGGACACCCGCCCGATCTTGATTCCTTCCTTGTCAAAGACCCAGAGATCCAGGAAGTCCTTGGTAAAGCTGGTGGCCTGCTCGGGCAGGGAGATGTTCTTCTTGCTGTTGGGCATTTATGACCGTTCGGCGTTTAACGTTTAACGTTTGACGTTTACAGTTGACAAGTTTACAGTTTAGCGTCCATTCGTTTGTCAGACAAGCCGGCCTTCTTCAGGACAAGTTTAGTGCTTACCGTTAAGCGTATACGTATTACACTTCACACTTCACACTTCACACTTCACACTTCACGTTTCACAGTTTAGGCAGGTATTCCGCCAGCTGCTTGAAGAACCGCACCGCTTCAGGGTCCCTGAATTTTTGGCTCCACAGGTGGGCCGCCAAACCGGACTGGCACAGGCCATAGTATCCTAAAACGATCTGTCCCACCGCGATGTAACCGGTGGCCAGCTGCCCCATCCCGAACAGCAGGGCTACCGCGATCTGGGCGATGGCCGTGGTTCCCAGGATGATCTGGCCGAAGCCGAACACTATCCCCACCCCGAACTGGGCGATGGTGATGGCGCCGATGCCGAACTGCCCGATGGCGATCCAGCCCCTGGCCACCCTGAGCTTGCCGTTACGGTCCTTGCCGACCGAGACGTGTACCAAGGGCCAGCCATAGTAGGATGTTTTGGACTTCCAGTCGAAGCCCCACCCGTTCCAGCTTTGGTTGGCCGGCTGGGGAGCCCCGCAGTGGGGGCAACTCCGGGCATTGGGGCTGACCTCCTTTTTGCATTCCCGGCAGCTGGACAGGCTCATTTTTCCTTGACCTCCAATTCGGTTTGAGGCTCCTCTTTTTCCGGGAGTTCCTCCTTGGCGTCGTCTATCATCTGGCGGACCCTGGGCGGCATGGCCAGCTCCTCGGTGGGATACCGGGCCAGGATCTGGGCCAGGATCCGGGTCTGCTCCTTGGGCATCATCCGCTTGTTGATGATGATCTTCTCGGTGCCCTTGAGCTTGCACCAGCCGCCCCGGCCGTCGAACTCGTCGAATTTGATGGACAGGCCCAGCTTTTCGGCCAGCCCGGTCATGGTTTCGATTATTTGATTGTCGCGCATATTTGTCCGTTATTTGATTTCGTTTTTCATTTTTTATTTATGGTCGGTCGGTCAGGGTTTTTGTCATCCTGCGCCCAGTATAAAGGATTTTCGAGTATATATTGTCTTATTCTATCGTATGATTTATCGTTTCGGATGACATGTTCAAAATAATTACGTTGCCATATTTTGTGACCCTGCGTATTACGCAATTTATTTATTTGACGGGTCACCGCCGCCGTGTAACAACGGATGATTGTTGGCAATGATCCTGCGACGGGTTTTCCAAAACATTCGGTCGTACCCGTAGGGGCACGATGCATCGTGCCCCTACAATGATCATTATCTGTTATTATCAATATCCCGTGAATATGATTCGGCATAACCACAAATACGTCCGGCATGACATATGGCCGCAATTCACCGGTTTTAACCCATTCATTGCGTGCAATTTCTCCGTATGGGTTTAATTTCATTTGCCCATTGGTTATTTCGCCAAACAAACATTTGCGGTCACGAGCGCAGATTGTAACGTAATACGCCCCTTCCTGCGAATAATCATATTCCGGCAGGCGGATGGAACGACGGTGATTCAACATGTTATTATTTCAGGTCCTTTTCCTCTATTACCTCGGCCTCAAACACAAACAACTTCGTCTCCTTCTCCCTCCAGGCCCCGGCCGGCAGGCCCGCCTTGTGGGCGCAGAGATAATTCAAGGTCTCCTCGCCTGTCCAGCCCTCTTCGGCCGCCACCTGCGGCAAGAACACCCCGGAGCGCCCGCCCCGCTGGACTATTATCCCGTGCTGGCCGGGAATGAATTCTTCCGGAGAACCTATCTGCCTTTTCGGTGTCAGCACCGAGATCTCGTATTCCAAATGAGGCAGTTCTTCTTCGGTCACTTCGGGGAACCTTGGGTCGCCCACCGCCGCGGCCACCGCCATCTCGGCCACCGCTAGATACAGCGGCTTGATGCCCTCGATGTACCCGATGCAACCCCGTAGCTGCCCCTGTTCTTTTAAGGTGACGAACACCCCGCGCAGTTCGGTCAGTTTTGGAGTCAGAGGTGTGAATTTCGGTTTTGGCAGTCCCCTGACCTCAGCCTCGATGGACAGGTGAGCTATCCGAAAAAGCTCTTTTTTTTCTTCTGTGGTTAACATATTTTTAATTATGATCTGCCGACTGAGATCTGGGATGTTTTTTATTTTTGATTTCTGATCTTTTATTTTGTCCTGTAGAGCCCCGCAGCCAGATACCCCACCACCTGCTCCTTCTCGCCCGTTATGTCTCCCGAGGTCCGGTAATCGTAGACCACGCCCTTATCCGCCCCCAGCAGTTTGCAGGCGATCATCACGGCCACTATTGGCCCGCCTCCGCAGGCCTCGCATTTCTCGAAGGCCAGCTCCCCGGCCAGTTTTTCGGGGTCGTAGTTCTCGATCGCCCTGGCCACCTTCTGGTCCAGCTTCCTGGCCTCGGCCTGGGAGTGAAAGTGTGACAGGTCGCTGGAGGCCAACAGCATCACTCCATCGTCCCCTTTGACCGCCCGGACTATGGAGTGGGCCAGCCTTTCGCAGGAGGACAGGGAATGATCGGACATCATGATGGGAACGATCCTGAACCCGGGTTCCAAAACTGTCTGCAGGAAGGGCAGCTGGATCTCCAGCGAATGCTCCTGGGCGTGGGCCGCCGGCAGATCATTGATATGGGTCTGGTCCTGGCCGATGATCTTCTGGCAGAGACCAGCATCGATCCCCACTTTGCCCAGCGGGGTCTCCCATTCGCCGGAGGCATAGACCGCAGCACCATCGAAATAGGCGCGGTGGCTTGGACCTATCAGCACCACGGTCTTTATGCAGAGACCTTTGAGGTTCTTGTAAGCATAGGCCGCCACCGGCCCGGAATACATCAATCCCGCGTGGGGGGCCACTATCCCCAGCAGTTCGGAATCCGTAGGATATGTTTGGGCCGCCGTCAGATACTTTTCGACCTCGGCCTTAAGCTTGGCCGCCTCGCCCGGGTACCAGCTCCCGGCAATGATGGATCGACGAATATTCATTTCACGCTTCACATTTTACATTTCACAATTCACAATGTCATCCCCGGTCCGCGAACCTCGGATAATCCATGTTGAACCGCTTCTTATGATAAACCTTCAGCGCCAGGTAGGTGGCTCCCAAAAGCAGGAAGAACACCGGGAACATCATTCCCACCAGTAGCACCAGTACCAGGGAGCCGCCCTGGTAGGACAGCATGGTCCACTTCATCTTTCCGGTGATCACCGCTATCAGGAACAGCGGCAGGGCGCATAGCGCGGCGATCAGGCACAGCCTGTCGTTCAGGTAATAAGCCAGTCCCGCCGAACCGGCCATCAGGGCCAGTCCCAGCCCGATGGTGGCCGTTCCGCCCAGAAAGACCCCGGTAGTAATGTTGCCGGTGGCCTTGTCCGAATGATAGTCGGGAATGGTGGTATTGACGTAGACCGCAGCCACCGCCAGCATGTAGGGCGCCGCCGCCAGCCATATTTTTTCACTATACTGCCCAAAGACCAGCCAGCCAGTGGCAAAGGCCAGTCCGCCGTAGCCGAAACCGTTGGCCGCCATGTCCAGGAATGGTTTGGCCTTGAACTTGAACGGAGGCACCGAATACAGCAGGCCCAGGATCCCCGAGGCCAGAATGATCACCGCGAAGGTCCGGCTGAAAAAATAGACAGCCAGGGCCAGGGCCAGCACCATCAGTATCACCGCCTCGGCCCAGATGCCGGACTTGCTGACATAGCCCTCGGCCACCAGGAACAGCTTCTTGTTGATTCGGTCGGTCTCGATGTCAAATATCTGGTTGACGATGTAGACAGCTCCCATCAGCCCGCTGTACAGGGCCAGGGCCAGCCACAGCTTTCCCGGCAGCAGCCAGAGCGGCTTGGCCGGGACCCCAGACTGGAGCTGAGCCTGGTAAAAACCCGCCAGCAGCATGGTCCAGGCCGGCACCAAAAGGATGGGCCGGAGGACGAAGAAGTAATCCAGAAAATTGCTTTTTTTATTGTTCATGATGCAACTTTAGCTCAAATTGGCTCGTCAATATGATGAAAAGGGATAACGGGATTATAGCAAGGGGCACTTATGAAGTCAAGAAAAGAAGCGGGGTTTTACCGCCCGGCCAAATGCGATATCACAAAGGCCCGGTATTCAACCGGGCCTTTGTGATAAAGACCTCTATGGGGCTTATATTGATCCCGCTCGAGTAAAATTCCAGCAGTTCAATGCCTCCTGCGGCGCGGCCACTTCCAATCCGGAACGTCCGCAGTGCTTGCAGCATACCCGGTAGCGCACTTTGGACAGCAGTTTTTTGACCCGGACCAGCCTGATGTCATGCCTCTCCCCGCAGTGAGGACAGGGATGCAGATGATCCATAAAATATTCCATCGTCATGTCTGGTTCCTATCTTATTATTGTTATTTTTTTAACTGCCGAATATTCCACGGTTGAAAGCTTGTAAAAATATACTCCGTTTTGGATTTTCTTCCCGTTTTGATTATATCCGTTCCAATTGACACTATGATCCCCGGCTTCCTGTTTTCCGCTTACTAAAGTCTGGACCAAACGTCCGCAGATATCGTAAAGTTTCAGATCCACTTGCCCCGGAATTTTCAAACTGTAATTGAACGTTAACTGGCCGCCGCCGGGATTTGGGTAGCAAGGCCGCAGATAAGTCTCAATCGTCTGGTCAGGCAGACCGTGGCCACCTGCCACACCGGTGAACTCGGACAAACGTATCTCCCCGGTCTGTAAATTTTCCTTCTGACCCTGCTTTTCGGCCCATGCCACAAATGATAAATTAGCAATATTCCATCCTGGGTTTACAATAAACGCATAATTTCTGGTGGCCATGCCTCCATTAACGCTGTAAACGTCGCCAATCGAAGAGGGAAGAACATCGCGCACAAAATCGAAAATGCTGTCCTGGGGCAGGGCGCTGGCTACCGTTGGCCAGTGGGTGTGCTTGCTGGCCTCGATGATGGCAACCCTGACCGTCACCGGAATGGGCGAGGACCCTGGATAATCGGTGGTCACGTTCAATGTGCCGACGCCTCCGCTGTACGTGCCGTCCAGGGTGATCTTAAACGGAGATTTTATGGATTTACGCTTGTCGAAGCTTGCGCGGAAATCATTGTACTGGGAGGCCCCGGCTCCAGCCGTATCGGAACCGACCCATGTGATAAGCCCGTCCATCATTGATGTGGGCAGGCCGGCTGAGGCGGTATAATATGTGTAAAGGTCGGCGCAGTGGGCCACATAAAAGCTATCTCCGCTGCTGCTGGAGTGAAGCCCCAACACGCAAAGGGAATCCCCTGTCTCATCCTTCAACATCTTCCAGGCCACCTGGTGCCAGGGGCACCAGGTGCACCACAGGGCTGTGAAATCCATTCCCAGTACAGTCCGTTGCACCGAATAAGTATTGAAATTCCACACCAGAGTATCGTTATTAGGATCAGCGTCCCCTGCCAGTATTGTATTGTAAGTGGCAGTATATATATTTGCATTGCCGAGGATCGGAGAGTAGGAAGCAAAAGCAACTGATTGCTGGGCTCCGGCCGCCAGGCCGGTGACAAATTTTGAATCAGCGTACACTTCCGTCCCCGACGAATCAATACTGCAGATGACCTCAAAGGTCTCAGCCCCGGTGCCGTTGTTGGCCACGATGGCCTCTGGCGCGGCCGGTCCTGGCATCGAGGCTCCGGGTGACGTCACCCTGACCACACCTACATCGTGCAAAGGTCTTTTTCCGACCTTGACCTCGTCGATGCCAAGATTGGAAGCCCCGTAATCGCTCTTGGCCCGGAACCTGATCTGGATGTTCTGTCCGGCATATGTGCTAAGGGAAAAGCCCCTGAACGACCAGGCATCAATGTCCCCGGCAATGGAGGCAATGTTGCTCCAGTTCCCGCCCCCATTGGTTGTTACTTGGACGAAAAGGGAATCAAAATTGTAGCCCGGGGTTGAATATGAGTGGTTCCATACATAGAAACTCAAGCTGCAATCATCGGCCGGATTGGGAAGGGTGACCTCCGGGGAGATGATATCGCCCATCACTCCCACCGGGTAGTCCCAGGAATCGAACTCGGCAAAGTTCAGTGTGCCGTCACAGCCGCTGTCCGGGGACACCCCGATACCCATATCCAGTGACCCATGCTGCCAGGCACCGGATCCAGAGGATGGGTTGATCATCCAGCCGCCGTTGGGCGGCCAGGTATTGAAGGAATTTGCGGTATAGTCCCCGGCCTTGGCTCCGGCCTGATCAACGGTGCTTAGGTACACAGCAGGCCCGTAAGTTTTGCGGACACCGCCGTTGACACCGATCGCCATGGAGGAAATGGCGCCAAGCAAGGCAAGAAAGACCGCCATCAATGCTGGTCTTTTCACTACGCTTCCCTTTCTTTTATCATTGACTTAATGTTTTTCTGGTGATCCTGTTCTTTAGAACTTCCAGTTCCAAACGGCTTTAAACCCCTGGAAGGCCGGCTCCCAGCGGCAGAACCCCCCGGAGCAGACCAGGCCTCCCTTGGTTTTTCCCACAGAAAGCTTAAGCTGCTGCTTGCCCTGGTCGAGATCAGCTGTGCATCCGGCCTCGCCCCAGCTTTTTTGGCCATCGTACTCGGCCACCGGCTTGTCGGCCAGGTCGGCCGAGGCAAAGACATTAAGCCATTCCAAAGGCACCCAGCCCAGTTCGGCCAGGACTTCGTAATAATCAAAGTCTTCGGTTTGGTAAATATTGTTATAGCGGTTGCCCCCGGCTTTTAAGGACAAAGTCTGATCCGTGCTGTATCTCCAGACGATCCCGGCCGAAGCCCCCTGGTATTTTTTAACGATGATATCGGGCTGCAGATTATCCTCCAGCCTGATTCGTCCCTCGGCGTTAAATGTGATGGTCTCGTACGCCTCCCAGCGTCCATCGATGAAAAGATCCTGCCACTTCAGGGCGCCGGAGTATAACCGGCCGTCTGATGTTTCCACATTATCAGGCTGATCATTTGTTTTGGCCCAGGAATAGTTGCCCCGAAGTTCCAGTAAAGCCCAGGGGGTGGCCGTCAGGTCGGCCTGAAAACCGTATTCATCCCGGCCGTTGTTCAAAAGCCGGCCCTCCCGGTTGCAAGGCGGCGGAGCATTGATGCCGGCTTCGAAGTCCCGGTAGTCTTTGAAATCCATCATCACGCCCACCCCGCTGAACGATGCTGACAAACTGCCGTAAAAGGCGTGGCCGTTGACGTCGTTTATACCGATCCATCCGGCGGTGGGAGAAAATTCACCATAGGTGCGCCGGCTACCGTATTCGCCGTAGTATTCCAAGGGGCCTATGTTCCCGGACAGGCTTCCGCTGTATTGCTCGTCCACCGTCTGGCCCAGGGAGGGATCGGAGGCCGGCCCGGCCGCATTGGCTCTAAGGTAAACCAAACCCGGTGTGATGAAAGACAGACTGGCAAATTTGATCTCGGCGCCCATATATGTTTTGGAGGTATCCAGTTCCCTGGTATTCTCCTTGATCCGGCCGAACAGCAGGCGGGCATCGCCCCAATTTTCCAGCGAAGCGGCGACCAGTGCCCCGTCCAGATACCGGTCTATCTTGGCGGCCTGCTCGTTGGCGCAGTTCAGCACCAGCCCCCGCCCCAATGTGGCGTAATAGGTGCCGATCCGGGCTGTCAGCATATCGGTTCTAAGCTGGAGATAACGTTTGGAAAAGCCGGAGAACAACGGATCATCGTCCCAGGTCTCCTGGTCGTAAAGGAATTTTAGCCCGGCCTCGAGCTTTAGACCATCCTTTAAACTACCTGCCAGCCGCAGGTCGCAAGATTCCTTGTAATGGAGCACATCGTAACTGTTGCCGGAATCGTTCTGTGATATCCAAATGGTTGCCTGGTTGCTACCGGAAAGGTCCCAGGCAGGGGCAGTGGAGGCCACCGTCATCAGAGCAACGGTTAAAAGCATCTTTCTCATGGCAGCACCTCCACATAAAGCTTGCGGCTCATGATGTGGGAGGGATTGTCGGCAGCCCAAAGCTTCAATATCAGCCAGTGCAGACCCTCCGGCGGCGGGTTGGTGTTGAAGTTGAAATGAACAGTCCAGTGCTGGGTGGCCCCGTCGTTGAAGGTGGCGTAGGCTGTGCCGTTTGGCCCCTGGCAACCGGTCTCGGTGCAAAGGAATCCCCAGAAAAGCGTCGAATCGGAGTTCAGCGCGGTAGGAGCCTGGGCATAGATATTCATCCGGGCTGAGAGGTTGGTCAAAAAGAAGTGGAATCCCAGCTCGGGCGGTTCGGGATCCGACAGGCTGTAACTGATGATGGTGTCCGACAGCCAGGCAGTGGAGTCAGGTGTTATCACCCGCGAAAATCCATACCCCCTGGCATCTGTAAACTTCCAGACCGTTGACCAGTTTGATGTTCCGAAGATGTTCGTGGCGTTCGTCCTCCAATGATAAGTGGTCAGCGAGTCAAGACCGGGCACTGTCCGGGCGGTGTCGGCCAAACCGTTTTGATTATATGAAGCATACCGGAAATCATTGTAAGGCGAGAGCTGAAGTCCGTAGCTGGATGCCCCGTAGCTTGAGTTCCAGGCCAGGGCCAATGAGGGATCCAGGGCGGCATTAGTTATGCCGTTGACCGGTGAGATCAGCACCGGGGGTTCGGGGGCTGGATTGGTGGTGGTGGTGAAATATCCTGTGTTCGCCCATTCAGAAGTCCCCGCAACATTGGAGGCATTGACCCGCCAGTAATATGTTACCCCGGGGGCAAGACCCAGCAGGCAGCTTGCTGTGTCGGCCAGGCCTGATAAAGAAATAAAAATACTAGCCGGATAGAATGAATTGCTGGTAGCCACCTGAAGTTCGTAGCTGTTCGCCCCGGATACAGTTTTCCAGATCAGCGCCGGGCTTTTACTGATCCCGGTATCTCCGTCCGCCGGGAACAAAAGCACCGGTTGTGCTGGCTTTAACGTGGCGGTGGTAGTGAACCTGTGCCAAACCGACCAAGGTGAGGTCCCGGCATTGTTGCTGGCGTTGACCCGCCAATAGTACGTTGTGGAATTTAAAAGCCCGCTCAGCGTTAAGCTGGTTGCAGTCAATCCGCTGGGATATTTTATCAGGTTACTGAAAAGACTGTCCGCAGCCAAATGCAGCGTATAGCTGGCCGCTCCGCTGCTGGCCAGCCAGCTCAAGGTGGGGCTTAGGCTTTGTTCAATCGCATTATTGGCTGGCAGGTTCAGAACGGGCGCGGCCGGAGGCTCCACCGCTGCGATTATACGCACCTTAGCCGCCTGCACGATCTCCCTGGTATCGTTGTTGCGGACATAGGCTATCAGCGACAGGCGCCAGGGCAGCCATCCGGAATTTCTTGCTATTCTACCCGCTTTGGATACGGAGGAAGCCGGCTGGATATCCAACTGATCACCTTTGGTGTTCGGGGTCAACGAACGGGCAACATAACGGAATACTTTACCGTATTCGTTCACCGAATCTTCAACCACCACCAAAACCAGGCCCAGGTTGGAACTCTGGGACAACGAGGCGTCGGAATCGATCTTAAGGGAATAAACTATGTCATTCTGGTCCAGTTGGGCGCTCAAACTTAGCTTTAGAGAACTGGCCACAAGTTTACGCAGATCCGCCTTTTGTTTGTAAACCTGGTATGTGGCCACTGCATCATTTGCCACTATGTCTTTCTTGTATTCGATGCCATCGCAAGAGAAAAACGGCAGGCCCATAGGACTGATGTTAGCTTCATAGCTCTGAACCAGGGTGTCAGACGCAAAAAGCCCCATGCTGTCGCCCATCGATTCAAAATTCACCGGATGCATCTCCACCAAACAAAGAGCATCACCCATTTCCGCAGCCAAGCTCTCGGCCGCAGCATCTGCTTTGGGACAGTTCGTGCATTCTTCCGAAGTGAACAGCTCCACCAGCACAGTACGCTGGTAACCCTGACCGGAATTGATAGTTGTAGGAAGCCTCTTGCCGCAGCCGTTGAGAAATAAAACGATCGTTACTATTATCCCGGCCCAAAGCAGGAAAAAGTGCCTGTTTTTCATTTATCCTCCTTGCCGGAGGTTGTGGTGGTGTCGCAGACCGACGAAGAATCGGCAGGCTGGCACCTTTTTGGCCGCGGATTCTGGCCAGCTGCGCCTTTGACCGCCTCCCCCAAGCCGGCCTCGTCCCCCGGCTTGTAGCCGGTATGCTGGTAAAGCAGTTTTCCGTCCTTGCCCACTATGAAGACTCCGGGGACGTTTGAAAGCCCGAAGGCCTGCATGGCCTCCTGCTCCGGGTCCAAAAGAATGGGAATGGTCAGGCGCTTGCCGCTGGCCACTGTTTTCACCTTGCTGGCGGTCTTGGCGTCGTCGATTGAAATTGCGAAGAAGCTGAGTCCGCTGTCCTGGTATGCCTCGTATATCTTCTGCAGCTGGACCAGCTCATCCTGGCAGGGGTGGCACCAGGTGGCCCAGAAAGCCACCAGCACCGGACCCGTTTCCAGCACTTTGGCCAGTTCCACCCTGCCCTTGCCCTCCAGAGGCTTCAGTTTGAAATTCAAGTCCCCGGCGGCGCCATTTGCGGGTGTCAGGAACAATCCTGCAATTAAGATCAGAAAAGATGAAAGTATTTTCATTAAAGGCCTCCGTTTTGATGGCACTATCTGAGTACTGTTATTTTTCTGGTGGCGGTTTGTCCCCCGGCCGTCATCCTGAAGAAATATATTCCGTTGGCCGCGGCCTGGCCCGCGTCATTCCGCAGATCCCATACCGCCTGCTGCACCCCGGCATTCCGCCGCCCTTCCTGCAGCGTGCTGACCAGACGGCCGCTGATATCGTATATCCTGGCTGAAACTTCGCCCGGCATTGGCAGGACATATTCAAAGGTTGTCAGGTTACTGCAGGGATTGGGATGTCCGGGAGCCAGTTGAAATTCGGTAATGACCCGGCCCTGGCTGGTCACCAGCACCGTTCCGTACCAGGTGATGTTTCCTTTGATATCCTTGCCGCCCAGGCGATAATAGTAATCTGTGAACGGTTCAACAGTGTTATCATTAAAACTATAGTCCTGCTCGTTGGGATTATTGGCAGCCTCTATCTCGGTTATTCTGGCAAAACCGTTTTCCGGATAAGTGGACCGTTCAATGAGCCATAAATAATTATCTGTTTCACTCCCGGTCCGCCACTTTATGGTAACTGTCCCGTTCCCAGCCAGGGCGGTAAACTCGGAAAGTTCAATTCCCAGCGGAGTGATTTCCTGCACCTTGGCAGTAGCGCTCTGCAGTACCTCCTTGGTGGCGTCATTCTGAACATAGACCACAAACTGGCAGTTTTTTTCTGTCCAAGTGTACGGTATGACCCCTCCGGTGTATACCGTGAATTTTTGGGAATCGGCCACGGTCTGGCCCTTGTCGATGGTGATGGGGATCCCGCTGTTGTCCGGGATCATGTCCCGCAATACCTGAAAATGCTCGGGGTCGCCGTTGGTACCGGTATAAAAACTGCTGTCCTCGGTAATGGCATAGCGCAAGGTAAGCGCGGCTTTGGAAGCAGATGGAAATCTGCCGGTGGCTTTTATAACCGCAGTTACCACTCCAGAATCCCCGCTGGCGCTGTACCAGCCACCCAGGGTGATGGTCAGGGGCTTGGCGATCTTCCTCTGGTTTAATATGTAAGCCCTGGCTTCGGTGTAATTGGGATGAACGATTCCACCCACCGTGACCCAGGGTACATAGGAAACCGTGTTATAGGTACGGCGGGCGCGGTTTTCCATGGTATCCGGGCCCCGTCCCAGGTAATAGGGATCATTGTTGGTCGGCCACCAGACATGGGTGCGGATCAGGGTCAGGGAGTCTTTCAGGTCACGGTATACGTCATTCATGGTGTCATTGCCGGCCACGCAGGGGTCACAGCTGGTGCAGGTGAACTGATCCACCATCACCCGGTTGGGCGAATAATAGGCCGAGGGTGTGCTTTTGGTGGTATCGTTGGCGGCATAGAGGTCCCCGGCCAGGCTGGTGTAGCCTGCAACCGTATACATCTCGCCGGAATCCGGGGTCCAGTTGGCAAATGTCAGGGTTTGGGTGGCTCCGGCCGCCAGGTTGGTAACCGGCAGGGTCTGGCTGTAAACCTGGCTGCCTCCGATGGGAGCGATGGCGCAGGTAACGTTGAAACTCTCGGTGTTCTGCCCCATGTTCTTCACCAGCACCTGGGGCGCCACCGCCGCTTTGGGGGTGATGGGTCCGGCCGGGGCTCTTACACTCATGGCGCAGACATCATGGGCCTGGGACGGCGATGATATCTTGACATTGTCTATGTACAGATTGTTTCCGGCGGCCGATTTGGCCATGAACTTTATCTTGTTGGTCCCGGCCGGAAGGGTGTACATTTTGGTGGCCCATTGGGCGGCGGTGGGAACGAACTCCGATGCTGTATATCCCCCGGTATTAAGGGGCCCCAGCCGTCCCCCGATCAGGGTTATCAATACGGTCCAGTTAGAGCCCCCGTCGGTGGAGGTGGATATCCTCAGGGTATCCTTCTCTCCCCCGCTAGTTGACGAGTAGCAGGCATAGGCATGGTCGAACTTAAGCGAGTCACTGGCCCCGGTCGGGGGCACGGTTAAAGTGATCAGATCCTCCCAGCGTCCGGCCACCGTCCAAATATAGTAAGTATTGAAAAAATCCGCCTTGGCCGAAGCCACCCCGGTTCCGTATCCGCTGCATTTGGTGGAACGCAACCAGACGGGAAATTCGTAGCTTTTCGACCAGCCGTTAGGCGGGAAAGTGGCGGGCTCGAAATCTTCCACCCAGACCCCGGCCCGCGCCGGCGCAACGGCCAGCATGATGAAAACCAGGGGCATCAATACTTTCTTCACTTTTCTTTCTCCTTTTGGCCTTATTTTTAAAAACCAAAGATGCTCGCTGTTTGTTATTTACCGGACATACTGCATTTTCTTGATAACGGTCTGGCCTTCTGCGCTCAGGCAATAAATGTAGATCCCACTGGAGACCTTTTGCCCGTTGTGGTCCCGGCCGTCCCATTTTACTCCATAACGGCCCGCAGATTGAGCAGCGTTCACAAGGGTTTTTACCAATTGCCCCTGAATGTTGTACACCTTAAGATATGCCAACCCCGGCCTTGATAATTGATAATTGATCACAGTTGATTGTTTAAAGGGGTTGGGGGCGTTCTGATCCAACCTGAAATCCTTTATCCGTTCCCTGTTGTCCGGGGCTCCCTCCACACCTCCGGCTACCAAAGACATTACATTGGATTGGTGTGTTTCGTAGCAGGTATCAATGGAGCTCACCGCGGTCACGCTGTAATAATACTCGGTGCCGCCGTAAGTGGTTGTGTCGGTGTACATGGTGTCAGCAATGATATCGGCATTGATCCTGACAAAGGGCCCGGCCGCGTTATCGGCCCGGTAAACGTTGTACCCGGCACAGGCTGTGTCTATCCAGAAATCATGCCAATAAACGCGAATGTCGCTTCCGGCGTATTTTTTTGGGGTAGTGTCAAGATACCCTAATTCCGGCAGGAAATCGGTCCACTCCTTCAAAACCCAGCTGTCCGGGTCGAGCATGACCCTGGCCACCGGCTGGTCGTCCTGCACCAGGAAATCCTGCGAGGCCAGGCTGTCCCAGACCACAACCGTACTGTCGATCCCGTTTGAGGTGCTGCAGGCCAGGGCCAGCGGCATCTTATAGAGCTCTCCGGTGTTGGAAGTGTGGGTCAATTTCAACCAGGCCGAATTGCTGTCCCCGTGTGTTTTATAGTAAGTGGCTGTGAAGTATATGGGGTGCCCGGCCCGGTATACCCACTGGTCAAAATACCATTGCAGCGAGGAACCGTAATGCTGCTCGGCGATCCTCTGGTAGTCGGCGGTCACCGCGTTGCCGTAGCTGAAGCTGTCGCCATAGGCGTTCAGGGCCGCAAAGAACGTGGAATCGCCCAACACCCAGCGCAAACCATGCAGCACCCAGGCTCCCTTGGAATAAACCATGGAGGAGGCGAACAGGGATTCCGGCGGGGGATTGTAGATGGGATAGCCGGTGGCCCTCAGCGCCCTCCAAAAATACTGGTTCATGTAAGCTCCGGGCTGGCGGCCGGTCTTGTACTCATCATAAACAGCCTCGGAATAGCTGGCAAATCCTTCATTAAGCCAGATGTCCTGCCAATAACCGCAGGTAACCTCGTCGCCCCACCACATGTGAGCCAGTTCGTGGGCTATTCCCCGCTGGGCGTTGCCGGTTATCCAATTGCGGTGAATGGTGGTCATGCCCTGGTGCTCCATGCCGCCGAATTGGAAGGGATAGGCCGCGGCCATCCCGTACTTGTTGAATGGATAGGGACCGAACTTGGCGGTAAAGCAATCCATCATCTGGGAGACCGAGTCGAAGACTACCGAGGCCTGAACCGAGTCCTCGGGCCACACATAATAATTCAGCGGCACGGTGTCGCCCCGGGCGGTGTAGGCGGTATCGGCCCAGAAGGAATATTTGGAAACGGCAAAGGACATCAAGTAGGTGGCTATGGGCTTATCGTCCTGCCAGTGCCAGGTCAGGGTGTCGCCGGAACGGATGGTGTCCATCAGCAGGCCGTTGGAGGCCACTTTAAAGCTGTCTGGAACGGTAACATAAAAACTGCATCCCTGTGTCGTCTTGAACCAGGGTTCATCCATGCAAGGCATCCAGTAACGTGCGTCCTGGGGCTCGCTCATGGTGTAGGCTATAGTATGGAAGGTGTTGGCATCATAGCCCTGGGGATAATAATAAAAACCCTTGGTGAAATCCCCCCCCCGATAGTAAATATTTACCGCAAAACAGCTGGGGAATTTAAAACTGACATAGATGTTAAGAACTCCCGAAGAGGTGTCATAATCGTAAGGATATCCATCCATATCCAACACCGAGTCTATGACCAGATCTCCGTAGTTAAAGGTTATCGTTACACCCCCTGCATCACGGGTACACATTGAAACATATGACCTCCCGTAAACAGAGTCGTTGTACATCGGCAGATTGAGGTAAAGTTTGTACTCATCGATGTAATACGGCAGGATGGTATCGAACTTGACCCCGCCCGGCTTGGGCATATAACTATTCACCGGAAGCCTGGTTTCCAGGTCGGAGGCGGATACCAACCCCGCAGTTAACAGAACCGCCAGCAGCACCAACATTAAGGATTTCTTCATAGTCCCCCCATAATAATTTTAACTAATTCGTTCTTTGTTCAGATAATAAGACAACCGGGCGTGCCGCTATTTCCCCGCCCGGTATTCATCGTAGCTCTTGATCTTGTATGACCCGGAAGTTATGTATTCCAGCATCTTCAGATAGTTGGGAACATCTATGTACCCTGCGATCTGCACCAGCACCTTGCCCTGGGCGTCCATGATGACGGTGGTGGGAAAGCCTTCCACCTTGAGCAGCTGGGTGAGCTCCGTTTGGGACATCATCTTGCCCTGGTAGGTCAGCTTCTCCTGGCTTTCCCCGTCTATCTTAACAGCCATGAAATTCCTGTTGATGGCCTCCACCACCCCGGGATCGGTATAGGTTTTCTCGTCCATCACCTTGCACCATTTGCACCAGGAAGTGTAATAGTCGGTGATCACAAAACGCTTCTCTGCTGATGCCCGGGCCATGGCCTGGTCGAACCCAATCCACTCTGTCTTGGCCCCGCCGCCTTTGACCGCAGACTCCTTGTTTTCCGCTTCTTTCTTGCCGGAACAGGCGATGCCGGAAATCAGCAGCAGCAACAAAGCCGGCAGGAATAGATATCTTCTCATGTTTCACTCCCAATGGTTTTATTTTGTATTTTTGAGTTTGAGCTATGTCCGGTGGATGGCCTGTTTGATGATGGAGACCACTTTGGGAACCTGGGCAGTGGAGGCCGGTATCACCAGCACCGTGCAGAACCCGCCGATGGTTCCGATGATCTCCCTGCGGTTCAACTGTTCGACGTATCTGGCCACTCCCTGGGCCCGGCCAGCCAGGGTGTGGATCACTACCATAGACTCGTTGTTGCGGATGCTTAGGATCTCGAATCCCAGCAGCCGGTCTATGTGTTTTCCGGTCTCGTCCTCGGCCATCTGGTAGCGGGGACCGTCCGGGGTGACGGTGCGGACCACGCCCATCTCTGCGAAATCGCGGCTTAGGGTGGCCTGGGTGGCCTTGATGCCTATTCCTGCCAAAGCTCGTGACAACTGACCGTACCCGGAGATCGCCCGCTCGCTCAAAAGCTCCTTGATGACGCTCTGTCTTTTTATCTTGGTGGTCATTGATCTCTCTTCAATTAATTTGAAAAAGTATAATATATACCATTCCTGAAGTCAATATCAAAATGTAAATATTTACATATTTTTTATTTATATATACATTTTTCAAACGGAATAATGCAATTAATTGCATTGCCCTGATTTCAAAAGGTCCTTGATGGAAATCCCTGATATGTTAAGAAAAGATCCGTAAAATATTGTAAAGCAGGCTATCTCCCGTTAATATTTACAGATTATTGAAAAAAAGACTTGACAAATAACCTGGTTATGCTATACAATACGGCATTAACTTAAAATCTTAATTTTCTAAAGGTACCCAAGGGGGGTGCGCAAAAATGATCAACTATACTAACATAATCGCGAATCTGCTTCCCGTGGATAATTTTCCTGGGATAGTTGCGCCCCCATGCCACAGTTGATTTGAATTTATCTTCTTTACAAGGCCATGGGTTTGCGCAAAACCTGCGGCCTTTTTCTTTTACCATTCTTCGCCCCGGTGCTGATGCCGGGCCTAAAGCTGCAGGAAAATTTTTACCCTGTGGCTTTTTTATTTACCTGTCATCTCCCCAACCCGCAGAGGCGGTTTAAAGCGAGATCAGCCACGACACCGAAGGGAGGACAATATGCTGAAGATACTGGAACGCTGTTTAAAAGATGACCCCAAACTCTGCGAATTGCATAAATTGGATCAGACCATAAAGAGCATCTCGTTGCCGGATCTTAGAACCATCAGCGGGAAACCCATCATCAATTAAAAAACAGAGACATTGAGGTAAATAATGAACCTTTCAATCCTGGGCTGGGATTATCATTTCGAACGGAATTTTCGATTGCTGGTCTCCGCCCTGCCTGAAAACAACAACATCCTGCCCGGCCGGGTGGCGGCCGTCCATTTAAGCTTAGTGAGGGTTTTAACGGAACTTGGCGAACTGGAGCTGGCGGTCTCGGGAAAACTGCGGGACGGGATACTGACCGAAGGACTGCCGGAAGAATGGCTGACCGGGATCCCGGCGGTAGGCGACTGGGTGGCTTTTGACCACGATCCGGCCAACCGCAGCGGGACCATCAAGGCCATTCTGCCACGGAAGAACTGTCTGACCAGAAACCGGGCCGGAGCCTTGACCGATCAGCAGGCCATGGCCGCCAACATCGACACGGTGTTCATCGTGGGGGCCCTGAACGACGAGCTTAATTTCAGCCGGCTGGAGCGGTATCTGGTGGCGGCCCGGAACTGCGGGGCCAGTCCGGTGATAGTGCTGAACAAATCGGACCTCTGCTTGGACCCCGCAAAAAAACAAAGGGAAGCGGAACAAGCGGCCAGGGAGATCCCGGTGGTGGTGGTCAGCGCTTTGGCTGGCCAGGGGCTGGAAAGGCTTTGGGAATTTCTGCCGGAAGGCGGGACCTGCGTCTTTGTCGGCAGTTCAGGAGTGGGAAAATCCACTATTGTCAACCGGTTGACCGGGACCGATTCCCTGGCCACCGGCGAGCTGTCGGCATACAAAGACAAGGGCCGGCATGTCACCAGCAGCCGCAACCTGTTTTTGCTGCCCAACAAGAGGATGGTGATCGACACTCCCGGCTTAAGGGAAATGCAGCTCTGGGACGGGGGCGACGGCCTGGCCCAAACCTTTGACGACATCGAGGAACTGGCCGGCGCCTGCCGCTTCCAGGACTGCCGCCATGACGGTGAGCCGGGCTGCGCCGTAAAAAAGGCCTTGGAGAACGGCGGCCTGGAGCCCTCCCGCTATAAGAATTACCAGAAGATGCACCGGGAGCTGGCGGCTCACAAAAAAAGGCAGGCCCTGAAAGAAAAGATCACGGAACACCGGAGCTCCCAGAAAAAAGTGCGGAGCGGGCAGCGGCGGAATGTTTTGGAAGATGAATGACCATTCCCCCTCTATTCTAAATTAAAAATGAAATTATTGGAATTATATTATGTGGTTCGATGAAATCGACGAAAATATTGAAGACCTGCCGTCCAAGAAGATCTACGACCGGCAGCTGATGCGAAGGATGCTGCCCCTGCTAAAACCGTTTAGATTAAAAATAATCGGCGGCGGGTTGATCCTCATTGTCTCTGCAACCCTGGAATTGCTGCCTCCCCTTCTGCTGAAGCGGGCCATAGACGTCAACATCGCCGGCTCGGATATTAATGGGTTGGCCATAACTGTGGGGCTATTTGCTTTGCTTCAACTGGCCACCTTCGGGGTCGACTATCTGATGTTAGTAATATTGGAATCGTTAGGGGTGAAGATAGTGTCGGCCCTAAAGGAGCAGTTGTTCGGGCACATGCTGGGCCTGGATATCGCCTATTTCGACCAGCACCCGGTCGGTCGTCTTATTGCCCGGGTGGAAAGCGATACCGAGGCCATCCGCCGGTTGTTCAGTTCCACCATGTTTATGGTGCTACGGGCTATGGTTAAGCTGGCCGGAATGGTTTATTTACTGGTCAGGACAAGTCCGCAGCTGTTCCTGGCTGTTTCCACCCTCTTCCCGGTGATAATATTGCTGGCCGTGCTTTACCAGAAGAAGGTTCGTCCGATGTTCCTGGTGGTCCGGAAAAAATACGCCGACATTGTGGCCTATCTAACCGAAATGGTCCAGGGCATGAAAGTGATCCAGGCTTTTTCCCGTGAGGAAGCGGTTAAAAATAACATGGACAGATTGAATCGGTCCTACATAAAGACCCTGCTTCCGGCCGATGTTTTGACCATGGGGTTCTTTAGCATGGTCGACGTCTTCGAGATCATCGGCCTGGCCATCATCCTCATAGTAGGAGGAAGAATGGTTTCCCGAAACGCCCTGACCATCGGAGCCATGGCGCTTTTCCTGAATTACGTCAGGCAGTTCTTTTACCCGGTGCATCAATTTTCCGAACAGGTGGGCATAATGCAGCGGGCCTTTGCCGGTGCCCAACGGGTCTTCGAGATCATTGACCTCAGACCCCAAGTGGTCAGCGCCGCCGAAAATAGTTGGGACGGGTTCAAAGAGTCAATTGAGTTCCGGGATGTGAACTTCTCCTACCTGACCCGGGCCGGGAAGGACGAGCCGGACTGGGTGCTGCGCGACATCAATTTCACCATCAACAAAGGCGAGAAGATAGCTCTGGTGGGCGCCACCGGCGGCGGCAAAAGCTCCATCATCAACCTGATGCTCAGGTTCTACGATCCCCAGTCGGGCTCCATTGCCATTGACGGGACCGATGTCCGGGAGATACCGGTGGATAAGCTGCGCCGCCATTTTGGGCTGGTGCTGCAGGACGTCTTCCTCTTTCCCGGAACGGTGAAGGAGAACCTGACCCTGGGGGCGGAAATGAGCCGGGAGCAGCTGAACCGGGCGGTGGATATACTGGGGCTGAAGCGGATGCTGGACAAGATGCCACACGGACTGGAGTCGGAGCTGGCCGAGCGGGGCGCCAACCTCTCCCAAGGCGAACGCCAGCTGGTCTCCTTTGCCCGGGCTTTGGCCTTCGACCCCCAGATCCTGATATTGGACGAGGCCACCTCCTCGGTGGACCCGATGTCGGAAAGACTGATCCAGGAAGGCATCAAGCGCCTGCTGGAGGGCCGGACCGCGGTGATCGTGGCCCACCGGCTGTCCACCATTCTGGACGCCGACAAAATAATGGTGATCCACAAGGGCCGGATCGTGGAATCCGGCAAGCATCAAGAATTATTGAAAAAGAACGGTTATTATGCAAAATTATACCGAATCCAATTCGCCTAGAGATTCCGGCAGCTTGAAGCTTATCTTTGGATGGCTTCGCCGTTACTGGGGGTCACACCGGTTGGCACTGGTTGTCCTGCTGGTCATGACCGTTATCCAGGCAGCTTTGGCCACTAGATACCCCATTTATTTTAAACTGGTGGTGGACGGTCTGGTCAATAAACTTCCCACCCAGCAATTGAACCGCAACGTGCTAATTCTCTTTCTGCTGGGGGTGGGTGCGGCTCTAGTCTATTGGGTATTGATGTCCACCCGGGGCTGGACCAACATGAAAGTCGAGGCCGAACTAAGGAACAGGATATTTGCCAACCTCACCAGGCTGGGGCCCTCCGCCCTTTCTGGTTACCGTACCGGTGATGTGGTCACCCGTCTGACCGACGATCTGGCGGAAAAGCTATCCTGGTTCACCTGTTCCGGCTTGTTCCGGGCGGTCCATGGGTTTGTGCAGTTCAGCTTCGTTTTGTTTGAAATGTTCAAGATGAACACCACCCTGGCGGCCTTTTCCCTTATTCCCCTGCCGCTGGTGGCCATTCTTTTCATGGCAAACGAAAGCACTCTGGAACGGCGCTTCCTCAAGCTGCAGAAGGCCATCTCGGCAGTCAACGATTTCCTGGAGGCTTGCTTCTCCGGCATCAGGGTGCTCAAGATCTACAATCGCCAGGAACACCAGAAAATCGGATTCTCGAAGGCCATGGATCGGCGGGTTAAGACTGAAGTCAAAAGCATCCAGTCGGAAGGCCTGTTCAACTCCTCCAACAACTTGGTTGATCAGTTGGGATTGCTGGTAGTTATTTTGGCCGGGGGGTATTTGGTGATCCAGGGTAAATTAACATTGGGCGGCTTCGTGGCCTTCAATACATATAGCCTGATGCTGGTGGGGCCGCTGTTTGACATGGGCAACTTCTTTGTCTCCGGTAAGCGGGCAGCGGTCTCCTACGCCCGGGTCCGGGAGCTGGAGACCGCTTTGCCCGAGGTCGGCGATCCGTCAGAACCAAGCAAGATATCCTTTGAGCATTCCCTGGATTTCCAACAGGTGTTCTTCAGCTACGGGAAGAACGGCAAATACCAGCTGCAGGATGTCAGCTTCCGGGTGGCCCGGGGGGAAAAGATCGCCCTGATGGGCGAGGTGGGCTGCGGCAAGACCACCCTGGTCCATATGCTGCTCCGCCTGCACGACCCGGCCTCCGGCGCGGTCAAGATTGACGGTGTCGATATCCGGCAATTCAAGCTGTCAGAACTGCGGAGCATCATCGGCTATGCCCCGCAGGAGGCCCTGCTGTTCTCCGAAAGCATCTTGAACAACGTCATCTTCCACCGGGACAACGTTGACCAGGACCGGGCGTTAGAGGCCGGGCGCATCTCCCAGCTGGAGAAGGAGGTCAAAGGCTTCGCCCAGGGCTACGACACCATGATCGGCCAGCGCGGCACCAGCCTCTCCGGCGGCCAGAAACAGCGGGCCTCCCTGGCCCGGGCCATCGTGGAAAGGATCGCCCTGGGGCATCCCAAGATACTGATCCTGGACGACATCACTTCGGCCCTGGACGCCACCACCGAAGCCCTGGTCTGGCAGGAGCTGAATGAGAAGCTCCCCGGAGTCACCTGCTTCATCATCTCCCATCGGACCTCCACCATCGAACGGGCCGACCAGATACTGGTGCTGAAGGACGGAAAGATCGTGGAACAGGGCAGCCACCGGGAACTAATGGCCAGGGACGGGTATTATGTGACGTTAAGGGAGAAAGAAAAGCTCGAAGAGAATGGCAATGGCAGCGCCCCAATTCTCTCCGCCAATTGAACAACAGTGGCATCAGGGTACTAACCGGCAAAACAAAACGGCGCAGTTAAACTGCGCCGTTTGTTAAATGAAAATCCCGAAAACATTATTTAACCAAAACCATCTTCCCGGCCGCAAACGGTTTTCCATTAGTTTGAAAACGGAACATATAGACTCCATTGGGAAGCGCCTCTCCCCTTTCGTTCCTGCCGTTCCAGTTAACGGCGTGTTCCCCGGCATTCAGTTTTTTCGTCCAACTATAGACCCTCCGGCCGCTCACATCATAGATGACAAATTCTGCGGCAGCCCCGGCGGAAAGAGAGAAGCTGATGTTGGTTGAACTGGAGAACGGATTGGGCCGGCTGGGATATACTTTGATGCCCCTGGTCAGTTCCCTGTTGTCCGCTCCGCCCTCCACCCCCAGCGCCGGAAAGAAGGCCCGGCGGATCAGGGTGCTGTCCAGCACGAAGGGATTGACCTTGTTCTGCTGGTAGGCAGCTATTTTCTTGGTGCGGGTTATTTCCCGGGCATCGGCCGGGTCGCTGACATGCCAGGCATACAGTCCGTCCCTCTGGCCGGTCCACCAGGCCAGATTGGTGTCACCCAGCTGCCACATGGTCAGTACGTAGTACATGGCCCGGGCGGTATTGCCCTTTTGAGCCTCGCGCGGTTCGAATCTGACGCTGGTCAGCAGTTCGGCATACTGCTCTATGTTCGAAGTGGGAACAGTGGTGGTGATCACATTGTTGCGGTACCATTTGTTGGTCTGATTGTCCGTGATGTCGCCGAAAGGCAGCGTCCCCCGGTCGCCGTTGACCTGGACCTCGGTGGGAAACAGGTGGTGCAGGTCGGCCTCGGCGGTGCCCGAGGCCAGCATGCTCTGAGGCCAGGTATGCTCGCAGTTTATATCCAGGCTGTAGGCCCAGGTGCTGGGATCCTGACCCGGCTGCATGTAAATTTTGTAACCGCTGTAAACGCATTCCAGGCTATCGTTCAGCTTGTCGATCACCCCATACATGGTATCGCGGCCGGCGTCGTAACCCAGGTTGGTGGTAGATTTATAAGAAGCCACCAGCGAGTTTATCAGCGTGATCCCTGTCTGCCCGGCAAATATCGTGGAATCCGGGGGCACGGTGCCGGCCCAGACTATGGAGACAGCCGTCAGGGAAAGAATAATCGTAAAATATTGTTTTTTCACTTATAAATCCTTTATTATCCTTTAATTATCAACCCATTTCACCAGTTTGTCAAGTGCCGTTTGTATATTTTTTGGAATTATGATAGAATTGACTGCCTGCGCTCCACCATTTTAAAAATAACCATTTTACTGTTTTCCTTAAATGATCCAGCTTTCCAACATATCGGTCTCCTTCGGCGAAAAGGTCCTCTTCAGGGACATCACCTGGAACATCGGGCTTTCCGAGCGCATCGCCCTGGTGGGCCCCAACGGCGCCGGCAAGACCACCCTGTTCAAGATCGCCCTGGGGCTCCAGAGCCCCACTACCGGCGGGGTGGCCTCGGCCAAAAAGATGCGCACCGGCTATCTGCCCCAGCAGGAGGTGGTATTCAAGGGCCGGACGGTGCTGGAGGAGGCCTCCTCCGTCTTTGCCGACCGCCATGCCATGCGGGACGAGGCCGAGGAGCTTTCCCATCTGATGGCCGCCATGTCCCAGGATGACCCGGAGCTGCCGGCGGTGGTGGAGCGCTACGGCGAACTGCATCACCTGTTCGAGGGACAGGACGGCTACCAGCTGGAAAGCCGCACCAAGTCGGTGCTTCAGGGGCTGGGTTTTTCCGAGGATGACTTCTCCCGCCCGGTGGAGACGTTCTCCGGTGGCTGGCAGATGCGCCTGGCCCTGGTCAAGCTGCTGCTGCAGGACCCTTCCTATCTGTTTCTGGATGAGCCCACCAACCACCTGGACATCGAGTCCATGGAATACCTGGAGGGCTTTCTGAAAAGCTTCAAGGGCACCGCGGTGATGATCTCCCACGATCGTTATTTCATCGACCGCACCGTCAAGAAGATCTTTGAACTGGAGCACGGCCGGCTGGACATCTACCACACCAACTATTCCGGATATCTGACCGAAAAGGAAAAACGCCGGGAGCTGCTGATCAAACAGCAGGCGGAGCAGGACAAGGAGATCGAGCATTTAAAGGAATTCGTCAGCCGCTGGAAGGGCAATTATATCAAGCGGGCCATGGTCACCAGCCGGGAGAAGATGATCGAAAAGCTCCGGCAGCAGCGGGTGGACCTTCCCTCCACCGTCAAAAGCTTCCGGCTCAACCTGCCCCAACCGCCATATTGCGGGCGCAACATGGTGACCCTGAAGGACGTTTCCAAGCATTACGGCTCCAAACAGGTTTTGAATAACGTGGACCTGCTGGTGGAGAACGGACGCAAGCTGGGACTGGTGGGTTTGAACGGAGCCGGCAAGTCCACCCTGTTGAAAATGCTGGCCCGGGTGGAAGCCCCCACCTCCGGGGAGATGGTGGAATCGCCCCAGCTGCATCGGGCCTACTTTGCCCAGCACACCGCCGAGATGCTGGACGACAAGAAAACTGTCTACCAGCAGGTGGAGGACGTGATCCCGCTGGAGACCCCGGGCCGGATCCGCACCATCCTGGGTTCTTTTCTCTTCCCCGGCGACGACGTTTACAAGAAGATCTCGGTGCTGTCCGGCGGGGAAAAGTCCCGGCTGGCCCTGTGCTGCACCCTGCTTTTGCCGGCCAATCTGCTGATCATGGACGAGCCCACCAACCACCTGGACCTGAAGGGCAAGGAGATCCTGGAGCAGGCTTTAAAGGAGTATCAGGGAGCCGTGGTGCTGGTGACCCATGACCGCTACCTGCTGGACCAGGTGGTGGATACCGTGGTGGAAGTGGCCGGCGGGCGGATCGGAATATTCCCCGGCAATTACACCGAGTATCTGGAGAAAAAAGAATCCCTGCTGGCCCAGGGCGCAACGGCGGCCCCCCAGCCGGTCAAGGAAAAGGCGTCTGCCGCCAAACTTCCGCCGGACAGGCCGCTGTGGGAGGAATCCAAAAAACTAAGAGCCCAACAGGCGGCCGAACAGCGGAAACATAAAAAGACGGTGGCCGAACTGGAGGAACGGATCCATTTGCTGGAAAAGAAGCAGAAGTCCCTGGAGTCCGATCAGGGCGGCCTGGCCGATCCCTCCATTTACAAGGACGGCGCTAAGATGAAGGAGCTGATGAACGATTTTGACAAGAACCGCAAAGAGCTTAAATATCTCTATGACCGCTGGGAGCATTACAATGAAGAAAACGCCTAAGGCCGGAACGGTCAGGCTCTTCACCAACGCCAGGATCCATGCCGTTGCGGACATAAACACTGACGAAGCCATGGCCTGCGACGCTTTTACCGGAACCATCCTGTCGGTGGGAAAATCCAAAGAACTGATGAGCAGTTATAAATCTCTGAAGCCGGAGATCATAGACCTTCAGGGAATGACCGTCCTGCCGGGCTTCACCGACTGCCACACCCATTTTTGCGGCTATTCCCTGATGCTCAGCCGGCCCAATTTGGACGGGATCGGATCGCTAAAGGGCTGCCAGGAAAAGGTCTTCTCTTATCTCAAGGGAAAAAGACCGGGGCAGTGGATCATCGGCACCGGCTGGAACAAGAACATCTGGGCCGAAGGCCGCCTGCCCCATAAAAACGATCTTGACGCCGTAGCTCCTTCCAACCCGGTCTTCTTGTGGAGCAAGGACTGGCACACCGGATGGGTCAACAGCGCCGCCATCAAGGCCCTGGGCTTGTCGCACAGCACCCAGGCCAACACCGGCGGCGTGGTGGAGCTTGACGCCCGGGGGAGTTTGACCGGCCTGCTGCGGGAGGAGGCCGCCAATGCCTGCTATCTGCAGATCCCCAAGCCTTCCTGGCCGGAATACCGGCAGGCCCTGACGGCCGGGCAAAGGTCCCTGGCCGGACTGGGATTCACCTGTTTTCATACCATGGAGACCAGCGAAGAGTTCCAGGCCCTGCAGGACCTGAAAAACGAAGACGCTTTAAAGCTGTCTGCCGTATGCTACTTAAGACATCAGTCACTGGGCGACCTGATCTCGCTGGGAGTCAGGTCCGGGTTCGGGGATAAAAAGCTGAAATTCGGCGGGCTGAAGCTGTTCGTTGACGGCTCGCTGGGATCGCAGACCGCCCTGATGCTTCAGCCTTACGAGAACAGCCGCTCACAGGGGATACTGGCCATGGATCAGGATCAGCTGCTCTCTTTGGTGACCGCCGCCTCCCGGAACGGGATCGCCTGCGCGGTGCATGCCATCGGCGACGCCGCCAACCGCCTGGCCCTGGACATATTCGAAAGGGTCCGCGATCTGAACCCCAAACTGCGCCATCGGATCGAGCATTGCCAGCTGATGGCCCCGGACGACATCGCCCGGTTCGGGAAGCTGGGCCTCATCGCATCGGTCCAGCCCGTTCACTATCCCTCGGACCGGGAACTGATCGCCAGACACTGGGGAGCCAGGGGCCGCTATGCCTATCCTTTCGGCTCGCTGTCCGGATCCGGAGCCAGGCTGGCCTTCGGCTCCGACACCCCGATAGAGTCCCCCAATCCCTGGCCGGCCATCCAGGCGGCGGTGTGCCGCAAAGAAGAAGGGATCACCGTCAAAGATGCGGTCAGGGCTTATACCTCCAATGCCGCCTATGCTTCCAATGATGAAGCGGTAAAGGGTACCTTGGAACCGGGCAAGCAGGCAGATTTCATCTGCCTGTCCGAAGACATGTTTCAAGTAAAGGCAGATGCGATCGGGCGGTTAAAGGTAAAAAGAACATTTGTAGGCGGAAAAGAAATTTAAAGTTAAAAAGCAAAAAGGCGGAGATTTGTAAAAACAAATCTCCGCCTTTTCTTATTGCGTAATCTGGCCTGCCAGACGTAGCCGGCAAATATTATTTCTTTTATGGCGAAGTCTGGTGGGCCCTCGGGGATTCGAACCCTGAACCAACGGATTATGAGTCCGCTGCTCTAACCGTTGAGCTAAGGGCCCAGCCTGAAATAGAATGTAATTATAGCAAAATTATAAGGCCCCCGTCAACTGCTATCGGAGCAAAAGCATTTTTTTAGTGCCTTTGATCCCTGCGGCTTCCAGTTTGCAGACATAGACACCGTTGCTTGCCTGCAGGCCGTTGTCGTCCCGGCCGTTCCATTTGACCGTATAGCTCCCAGCCTGCTGTTCACTATTGACCAATGTTTTCACCAGCTGGCCTGCTATGTTATAGATGTTCAGCTTGACCATCCCGTTCTTCGGCAGTTGGTAACTGATATTCGTCTGCTGGCTGAATGGGTTGGGCGAGTTCTGGAACAGTCTGAAGTCAGATATCCTTTCTCTGTTATCCGGCTTGCCAACCACCCCCAGCGGCACCTCCCCGAACTCTGCCATCACCTTCTGGGCCGCCAGTTTGACCTGTTCCCGGTCCATGAAGTACAGCGGGAACCCAAAGAACACCGTCTTCCCCGAGTCCCGCACCGCACAGGCTTTGCCTTCAAACGTACTGCCATTGTTCTTCATGTCCATCACATAGATGGTATCTGCCCCGGCCAGCGGGGTCAGGGCCTCGATGCTCCGGAACGTCTTGCCCCAGATGGTGGAGGGGTATTTTAAGGTATCCACAGCTATATCCGGATATCCCTTTAGGCCTATGGCAGTTTTGAAGGAGTCCACCGTGCTCGATAGTTCGGCATGGGATATCTTAAAATTATCATAAAGTATGTTTCCAAAGATAAAATCATCCGGGTATGAGGCGCTGCCCATCACATCCCCGGTTGGTTTCCACCCGGCCAGCCACAGCTTGCCGCCATTGTCAAGGTAGCTCTTCATATCATTCACCGCCCCGGAGGCCAGTAATGTAACGTAATCATCAGAGAACCAGGCCACCGTGGAATACGGTCCTAAGTCAGCCAGGATAGGCTTTTGCAGCGATGTCCCGTACTCGTAGGGTTCGTACTTGTAACCGTTAAGGATATAGTTGTAGAAGCTGTCCTGCTGGGCATCCCGGGGAAAGCTCCCAGTGGTCCAATTATTGGTCTCGTCCATCAAAAGAACCCCCTGGTCCAGGGTGATCGGCCGGGCGTAGGCCGAGTCGGTAAATGGGCTATAGTTGCCATCGGAGTCGAAGGCACGGACCTTGTAATAGTATTTATTGGCACCGGGCAATGGTCTGATCACCAACTGCGTATCTGTCACTACAGTTAAACTGTCAAAAGAACCATCATCAATTTTACAGTATGCCTCATACCCGGCTATGTCAAGCTCCTGGTTTTTCTTCCAAAACAGGGAAATGCCCGAATCCACCGGGACAGCCGTCATGCTTGATGGGATCAAAGGCATTGATCTCGGGATCCCGGTTGTTTCCGATATCACTGGGCTTTCCCGGCCAGAGTCATCAATAGCAATGACACCCACATAATACAAACTATCTTCCTTTAATCCGGAAATGATATACTCTGTCAACCCAGTAGTGGCTGAATCGGTATACACCCCAGAACTGCGGCCCCAATAGATATTATAGGCCACTATATTGCCTGCGATATCTGGTTCCCAATTAATTAAAAGCTCCGTACCGCTACCGGCATCTTTTACTGCCGGTTTGGTAGCTCTGGGATAATTTGATACGGTAGCCATCAGCCCCAATCCGCTCCTGATGATGTTAGCCATGGCTGGATAGTTGATGTAAATAGTGCTGTCGTGCCACGAGTGAATGAACGTATAATCAATAAAGTATTCCTGACTGTGTGTGGTATGGTACCCCAGGTCATGAAATGAAATAAAGTCGCTTGACATATCATCCCCTATTGCAGCCCGGATTGCGTTGGCTCCATCGTTACCGTACTTTTCCGCAGATAAGGCAAGTAATACGGTGAATGCCTCCGAACCCGATTGGGGCACTATGTGATAAAGAGTATCACATAAACGGCTTCCAATGCAGTCATAATTGCTCATCAGGCCGATATTCATGTTCTGCTCATATGCTTCTTCAGCATAATGTTTACTTCCCAATAATCCTGATTCCTCAGCATCGAAGGCAATGAATCTAACGGTGCAGTTCGGTCGGTTCCCAGGCAACGCCAGCAACCTGGCCATCTCCAGTACCGCCGTGGTACCAGAACCGTTGTCGTCCGCGCCAGGGCTATTGCAAGTATCTCCGTTCAGATCAATAGTTCCACCTGTGTCATAATGACCGCCTGTGATATATACTATCGAAGTATCGAGTAAACCAGGGAGGGTAGCCACTATGTTGTAACCATTCCTTTTTGCTATGGGATGGTAAAATGAATCCAACCTGACGTCGCTGATGCCCATCATAGTAAATTGATCAACCAGCCACTGCACAGTGCTGTCATAATTTGATCTGAAAATGCTATGATTATAAAATGACTGCAGGCTTTCCATATAATATTTGAGAGATAAAGTATCAACCTGAGCTGTCATTGAGCCTATCACCGGATCGTATTCCAGGTAGGGATTGGCTATTAAAGTATCTGCCTTTGTAATCGTTGGAATACCGACCAACAAAGACAATACTACTATGATATTTAATGCCGTTTTCATATGCCCCCTTTCATGATCTATTTTATAGTATTTACTTCAGTACTATCATCTTCCGGCTTTGGGTCTTGCCATCTGTGCTTAAATGATATATGTAAACCCCGGCGCTGACCTGTCTATTCTTGCTGTCTAACCTGTTCCATTTGACCGTATAGCTCCCAGCCTGCTGTTCACCATTGACCAATGTCTTCACCAACTGGCCCGCGATGTTATAGATGTTCAGTTTGACCCGGCCCGTTTGGGGAAGCTGATAGCTTATTGCCGTCTGGTTCTTGAACGGGTTGGGCGAGTTCTGGAACAATCTGAAATCAGTTATCCTTTCTCTGTTATCCGGCTTGCCAACCACCCCCAGCGGCACCTCCCCGAACTCTGCCATCACCTTCTGGGCCGCCAGTTTTGCTTGCTCCTTGTCCATGAAATACAGCGGGAAACCAAAGAACACCGTCTTGCCCGAGTCCCGCACCGCACAGGCTTTGCCTTCAAACGTACTGCCATTGTTCTTCATGTCCATCACGTAGATGGTATCTGCCCCGGTCAGCGGGGTCAGGGCCTCGATGCTCCGGAACGTCTTGCCCCAGATGGTGGAGGGATATTTCAAAGTATCAACCATGATATCCGGATATCCTCGTAACCCCGCAGCCATCCTGAAAGAATCTGTCGTTCCGGATAATTCGGCCTGGGAGATTTTAAAATGATCATAGGCTATGTCCCCCGCGGAATAATTTGCGGGATAGGTAGTAGTGTTATGGATATTGCTTGATGGTTTCCAACCGGCAAACCAAAGCTTACCGCCGGCAGCCAGGTAGGCCTTCATATCAGCCACTGCCCCCGGGGCCAGCAATCCGGCATAATCATCGGCAAACCAAACCACAGTTGAGTATGGTCCAAAGTCCCCCAGTATAGGCCTTTGAGAGGAAAGACCGTACTCGTAAGGTTCGTAATCATAGCCCGTCATTATGTAGTTGTATAAACTGTCCTGCTGGGCGTCTCTTGGAAAGCTTCCCGTCGTCCAGTTGTTGGTCTCGTCCACCATAATGATCCCCTGATCCAGGGTGATCGGACGGCAGTAGACCGAATCCGATAGCGGGCTTTTGTTGCCGTCTGAATCTTTGGCCTGCACTTTGTAAAAGTACCGGCTGGCACCGGACAGCGGTTTGTCCAGTAAAAAAGTGTCGGTGGTGCTGGCCAGGCTTTCGAACAAAGAGCCGTCAACCCTGCGGTAGACATCATAACCCGCCAGATCCAGCTCCAGATTTTTGCTCCAATCCAGCGAAACACCAGAATCCACCGGGACGGGGGTCAGACCAGATGGTGCTAAGGGAAAAGCTTTGGGTGTGCCTGATTTTTCAACTGCAGCGTAACTACATGTACCATCTGATGCCACAGCTCGCATTATAATATAATAGGTTGTATCCGAAATCAGCCCATTTATCGTATCTAATGAAGCATCCTTTCCGAGAATGTAGGAACTGTCTGAATAAATCCCGCTGGTCTTACCCCAATAAACATAATAACCTTCAATGTCGCTTTCTTGACTTGGTTCCCAAATCAATTGCAAACTGCTTCCGTTGCCTATATCAGCGACGAATGGTTCGACAGGATTTGGGTACTGCGATATGATCGCCATTAAGGCCACAGCAGCCTTGGTGTTTTTTGTATAAATATCCGCAGATAAAGTTTTTAACGAATCGGTTAAGCGGTGAATATTAGGATTTAAAGCTGGTTCTTCAAAAGCCAGGGTTGGAAACCCTAATTCCGCAAAACTCCAATCATCACAACCGGTAAAACTTTCGCACAAATATTGGTAATCTGAAACATATGAAGGTATAACCTGCAAGGCCAGATCTCTTAACCATCCTTTTGGGGAAGATAATTTGCCATCTATGATTGTATCTGACTTAAAGCCTACCATATCCATATTAAACATATTTGCGACATTCATACACGCACTATCTGCATACGTTGCGTAGTGTTTACTCCCCAGAATGCCCTGTTCTTCGGCCGCCCAACCGCAAAACATAATGGTTTTCCTCAAATTTGTGCCGGATAAAACCCTTGATACTTCCATTGCCCCAGCCGTACCGGAGGCGTTATCATCCGCACCGGGTGAAGTTACCTGAGATATTAATTCATCATATTCACTATATGAATCGTAATGCCCAGAAATGATGCTGATGCTGTTTGGATCCATTAACCCTATCTTTGAGGCGATGACATTTCTTGTATAACCGCTATCAATAAAATATGACGTATCTATGTAATGATGCCATATTTCTAAATAAAAACTGTCATACTCGGCCACGTACCCCCAACCAGTCAGTTTGTCAACCAGCCATTGCGAAGCGGCAGTTGAACTGTCAGTCAAGGAGAACCTGGTCCTAAAATCCTGAAGTCTTTGGATGTATGAGGTTATTGAATCTGCATTTACCTGGTCCACTAAGCTCTGGATGAAAGGGTCATAGGGTACGCTCTTTAACGTGACATACTTGGTAGTAACACTCTTCCAGAACCGGTCTCCCAATGGCTTGATATTCATCGGCCGGGTGATATGCTTATATTCAAGATCTAAATCATGGCCTTTGGATAGCGGCTTTATTATTGCCGCTTGGCCGTTCTGCCAGATTGGTTTTTCTTTTGGCCCCTGAGCTTTTTCGTTCTTCGATATTACCATGCACTTTGATGTTTCCGGCTGCCTGTCAATTATCTCTATAAGATAACCTTTTTGTTTTAATGATCCAACCTGGCTTTCCTCTATTTCCGTTATGGCCGTATTGCCTATAAGCTCATAGGTCGGTATTTTTAGCTGATGCCAGGCTTTCTTGCTCTCAATGGTCGGCAGTTCCACCGAGATCAACACAGTAGAACAAAGTGCCTCGGTAGCCAAAAGTAATAGCGCCAATAATGTTGCCAAAACGTACGGCCTTTTCATGGTTATACCTTTCTGTTGTTGGAATATTATCTATTATTTTAACTATACTCCCCGGATATACTCTTTGTCAACAATAATTTAAATAAAAAGAGGCCGCCTTTGCCAGGCGGCCTCTTAACATGGTTTCTGTTTACTTTAAAACTATCATCTTCCGGCTTTGGGTCTTGCCATCTGTACTTAAATGATATATGTACACTCCAGCGCTGACCTGTCTATTCTTGCTATCTAACCTGTCCCATTTCACCGCATAGCTCCCAGCCGCCTGCTCCCCGCTTACCAATGTCTTTACCAGCTGGCCCGCTATGTTATAGATGTTCAGTTTTACCATTCCGCTCTTCGGCAGTTGGTAACTAATGCTCGTCTGGTTCTTGAACGGGTTGGGCGAGTTCTGGAACAATCTGAAATCAGTTATCCGCTCCAAGTTCTCCGGCTTGCCCGCCACCCCCAGCGGCTCCTCCCCGAACTCAAGCATCACCTGCTGGGCCGCTGCTTTTACCTGTTCCCGGTCCATGAAGTACAGCGGGAACCCGAAGAACACCGTCTTGCCCGAGTCCCGCACCGCGCAGGCCCGGCCCTCGAACGGACTGGAGTCGTTCTTCAGATCCACCGTATAGATTGTATCTCCAGCCCCGGCCGGGGTCAAAGCCTCGACATACCTTAAGACCCTGCCCCAGATGGTCAGGGGATACTTCAGGGTATCGATGGCAATGTCCGGATACCCCCTCGATCCCCTGGCGACTATAAAAGAATCGGTTGCAGCCGAAAGCTCGGCATTGGCCAGTCCGAAGTAATCATACAATATACTTCCGGGAACGAAGGTGAACGGATAGGTGGTGCTGTTTTGAACGTCGCTGCAGGGCTTCCACCCGGCCAGCCAGAGTTTACCGCCAGCATCCAGGTAGCTCTTCATATCATTCACCGCCCCGGAGGCCAGTAATGTAACGTAATCATCAGAGAACCAGGCCACCGTGGAATACGGTCCTAAGTCAGCCAGGATAGGCTTTTGCAGCGATATCCCGTACTCGTAGGGTTCGTACTTGTAACCATTAAGGATATAGTTGTAGAAGCTGTCCTGCTGGGCATCCCGGGGAAAGCTTCCGCTTATCCAATTATTGGTCTCGTCCACCAGCAGGATCCCCTGGTCCCTGGTGATGGGACGGCTGTAGACCGAGTCTGACAAGAGGCTTGTATTGCCTCCGGCATCCTGGGCCTGGATCTTGTAATAATACCGGCTGGCTCCGGAAAGCGGCTTTTCCAGGAGAAAGGTGTCCGCCGTGTGGGTCAGGCTGTCAAATGTGCCGTTGTCTATCCTGCGGTATACGTTGTAACCCTCCATATCCAGCTCCAGGTTACTTTTCCAGTTCAGCCTGATACCGGAGTCCACCGGAACTGCCGCCAGCCCACTAGGAGCCAGGGGCAATGACTTGGGAGTGCCGGTGATCTCGCTTATCAAGGGGCTCTCCCGGTTTTCATCATCCATCGCTATGACCCCGATATAATACAGGCTGTCGGAGTTCAAGCCGCCGATGGTGTCTGAGGTGCCGGCAACCGGCATTGAATCAATATAACTGCCCGAGGCTTTCCCCCAATAGAGCTTATAACCGGTCACATTGCTGGCCTGGTTTGGCTGCCAATTGACATATAGCTGGGTTCCGTTCCCAACATCCTTAACTGCCAATCCCCTGACCTTCTGGGGATAATTGGCCAGGGTCCCAAGCAGGCCCATCCCAGCCCTGATAATGCTGGTGCAATACCTCATATTCATGTATGTGGTACTATCTGAAATAAGATGCCAATTGGGGCTAAAAAGATATTCTTCACTGTATGCCACGGGATACCCCCTGGCGAAAAAAGACCAACTATCGCTGCCGCTGGAATTGTCATTCACGTAAAACGGGACCAGGTTAGTGTCTGCGGTCCGTCCGTACCACTGGGCGCACTGGCCGGATAACCCGGCATAGATTTCGGAACCATCGTAAGAATAGCAATTGAAAAGGCTTTGGTTGCCCAGGTTCCCTATCATGTCAAAATTAAGCATGGTCGCAATGTTCATGCCCTGGGACAGGGCCTGCTCTGCAAAATATTCGCAACCATAAAGGCCCCATTCCTCGCCGTCGAATGCCACGAATTTGATTGTGGTTGCCGGAGGATTGGCAGCCAGCACCTCGGCGGCCTCCATGGCTGCGGTGGTGCCCGACGCATTGTCATCTGCGCCCGGAGCCCAGGGATTGTATGGCCAGACCGAAGAGTCATAATGCCCGCCGATGACATAGACCGTGCTAGTATCTTTGGTGCCCGGAATGGTGGCCACCACGTTTTTCATCCAGATCACTGAGTCCATATCGGCATTCAAACCGGCATCGGTGAAGGAATCGATTTTGACATCGGCGATGCCCATTCCAAGGAATTTTGTCTGGATCCATTTGGCCACGGAATCATGGTTGGAAGCCATGATCGACCTGGTGTTGAAGGCCTGAAAGGTATCGATAGTGGCCCGCACGTGGGCTGTGTCTATCAGACCTGCCAGGGCCGCCACCGCAGTATCCAGGGTCAGGCTGTTATTTCTGACCACAGCGGACGTAGGTATGATTATCGGTTGAACCCTGAAAGGCCGGACCACATAACTGCTCCCGCTTTTGATGCCGGCCGCGGTCAGGCTCCCGGTTTCCGCCAGCAGCATATCTTTTCCCGAATAAACCGCTTTGATGACCGGCGGTTGGTTGTTTCTTTTAAGATGCACCCAGCGCAGATCTTCCGAGAGACCCCGATAGGCCAGGGATGACCCCTGTACCTCTTGGTGTCCGGATCCGGACAATGGTAGGCCCATCAGGGCTTGTTGCCCGGAAATGTGGTACACCGGCCATTTTTGGGAACCGGCCAGCCGGTAAACATCGGTGCCCGGTATAAATTTCACAAGATAGAGTTCCACTGGAACTGCCAATACGGTCCCGGCTCCCATCGCCAGCAGGACCAAGGCGGAGATGAACAGATTTCTGATTCTCATGGTTTTCCTTATAGCATTATTATTGAATATTTGTTTCTGCCGTTATTATACACCCACTTTTGCCCCAAGTCTACCCCCTGCCCAAGGCCCTCAGTTTTGCCACCCTCTCCTCGATCGGAGGGTGGGTAGAGAACAGGCTCATCAGGCTTTTGCCCGAAAGCGGATTGACGATAAACAGGTGGGATGAAACGGGATTGGCGTTCATCGGCGCGATCTGCACCCCGGCCTGCAGTTTTTCCAATGCGCTGGCCAGCCCCTGGGGGGAGCCTGCGATCTGGGCACCCCCGGAGTCGGCCGAGTATTCCCGGGTGCGGGATATCCACATCTTGATCAGCAGCGCGGCTATGGGCGCCAGGATCATCATCAGGATCATTCCCAGCCCCCCGCCGCCCCGGTCGCGGTCCCGGTCGCCGCCGTAGCCCCCGAACATGGCGGCGTAGCCCGCCATTCGGGCTATCATGGTGATGGCCCCGGCGATGGTGGCCACCACCGTGGCTATCAGGATATCCCGGTGCTGGACATGGGCCAGCTCATGGGCGATCACTCCTTCCAGCTCCTGGCGGTTCAAAAGCTGCATGATGCCCTGGGTCACCGCCACCGCCGCGTGCTGGGGATCGCGCCCGGTGGCAAAAGCGTTGGGCGAGGCCGAGGGAATGATGTAGACCTTGGGCATGGGCAGGGAGGCCCGGGTGGCCAGGGTCCGCACCATGTTATACAGGTCAGGGGCCTCGGCTTCGGTCACCGGCTGGGCCTTGTAACTCATTAATGCGATCTTGTCCGAGAACCAGTAGGCCACAAAGTTCAGGCCCCCGGCAAAAAGCAGGGCCATGATCGCGCCCTGTTGGCCGCCATAATATCCGCCCAGTAATACCAGCAGAACGGTTAGCCCTGACATCAGGATGATAGTTTTGAACATGTTCATGGTTGGTTGACCTTAAAGTTTATATTCTATGAATGCTATGATGTTGTTTTGACGGAGTTTTAAAGTATTATCTATGGGCGGCGAAACACTCCCGGTGTCATCAAAATCTTCAGATGCAGGATCGTCTCCATACCACCGTTGGATCTGACTGCCGGTAGCTTTGATCCGGAGCATGCTGTAGCCGCCGCCCCAATTAAGTTCTGCTCCCGAGGTGAATCTATGAGCCTGAATTTTTATCCTTCCTTCCACCTGGTATCCATTGCCAGATGCATCAGTAGACATATTTTTATTCCTGAAGATATGATCATCAAAGTCCGTGGCCTTCACATACGGCAAATAACATGTTTTCAGATAAAGTGACAGGCCATTTTTGGGAATGGTTTCAAATATCAATCCCGTCATCAATTGGTGGTAATCCACCTTGTAGGTGCCGACCTTGACACTATTATCCAAGGGATCATACATATGATTATAATCATATGGCCATTCCCACCACCCGGACAAACCCATAACATCATAATTCTTATGGATTGTTTGGAATCCCAATAGAACTGTCATTTTCAGTTGTTTATTTAACCAAAAGGGATAACCTGCGGATAATCTTAGGTCATAATCAGAATATTTCACTTCTGATTTGGTTGCACTGTAAACCCATATTGGGGGAGCAAAATAGGAAACATATATATAATCTGAATCAACCATAGCTTCTTCTGGCTTTGTAATCGTCTTGCCGAAAGCCACCTCAAATATCATTTTATCTTTGTTCGTCAATCTGGCGGTCAGTTGCCCTGCTATTTCAACATGGTAGCCATCAGCAGGAAAAGCCAATATGCTGTGGCCTTCGCCCGGATAAACGTAATAAATTGTGGGATATACGATATGATATTCCGTATACCCCGACACTTTTTTACCGGCAAAATTAACCGAATACTCCCACTTAGATGTAGCTTTAGCCTTTTCAACCACAGACTGCATGTCCGGGGCAGTTTTTTGTGCCGGCGTATCCTGGCAGTAACCTGAGGAACTGATCATAAACACGACCAAAAGCATTAAACCAACCGTTAGAATCTTCTTCACCTTAAGTTCCTTTTTGATGTTAGTTTTTGTTTAATAATTTTGTCACGGTCTGCTTAAGTTCATCCAGGTTGCCGGACTTGACTATGTAGGCATCGGCCAGCCAGGAGGAGAAATCCGCCTTGTAGGCCGGATAGGCGGTGTTGATGACGATGGGGATCCTGGGGTCAAAATCCCGCATCCAGCGAAGGGCTTCCAGGCCGCCTTCCTCGGCGGTCAGCTTCAAATCCAGCACCACCAGCTCCGGCTTTTCCTTTTCAAAACACTGCCGGGCCTCTTCCGCCGAAGCGGCTGTGGTGATCTGGTGACCCATGGCCTCCAACTCTTTTTGATACAGCAGCCGGAGGTTCTGGTCGTCGTCCACTACCAGCAATTTACCCATATGCTGATCCTTCCGTTTGGTTTTGGATTTATTCTGCCGTTTGTTGGCCCGATGGCAGGCGGATCACAAACGATGTCCCCCGGCCCTCGGCTGAGCTTACCGAGATGCTGCCCCGGTGGCTTTCCACTATCTTCTTGCTGACCGCCAGCCCTATGCCCAGCCCCCCGCGCTTAGTAGTGAATTTGGGCTCAAAGACATGCTCCAGCGCCTGATGCGGTATGCCCGAACCGGTATCTGATATCGATATGACCATCTCTTTTTGGATATCCAGAAATGTTCTGGCCGACAACTGCCCGCCCAGAGGCATGGCATGCAGGGCGTTCTTGAGAATGTTCATTAGCACCTGGGGAAACTGATGGCGGTCTATCCAGACCGGCTCCAGCCCTTCTTCCAGAGATACCACCACATCTATGTTCTGCCGGTCAAACTCCGCCTTCAACACCCCGATGCACCGTTTGACCACATCGTTGATGTTCTCGCTGACCAGCTCCGGCTCCTTGAACCGCGAAAGTTCCAGCGTGTCGGTCAGCACCCCCTCCAGCCGGTCGATCTCGGAACTGATGATCTTCAGCTGCTGGCCGAACCGCGGGTCGTCAGGCGTTTCCCGTATCATGGAATTGACGAATCCCCCGATGGAGACCATGGGAGTACGGATCTCGTGGGCCAGCACCGCCGCCATCTCCCCCACCGCCGCCATCCGCTCCGCCTTCAATAGTTTTTCCTGGCTGTGCTGCAGTTCTTTGACCTTATCCTTCAAATTCTGGTACAGCCCGGCATTCCGGATGAAGGCCGAGACTTGCCCGGCGAAGATCTCCAGCAAAGTGACGTCGTCGGAATGGATCGGCATTTTAGTGACGGCGTTGTCAGCCAGGATGATCCCCAAGGCTTCCTGCTCGGCCACCAGCGGGGCTGCGATGAAGGAGTTGACCTTCAGCAGGCCGACCAGTTCCTGGGCGCCGGGAAAAGAGGCAGCGTCGGTCACCAGCAGTGGCTTCTTTGATCCCAGCACCTGGATCAGGATGTTGTTGCGGTCACTTAAGGGCGCCGACAGTTTTTTTACCAGTTGATTGACCTGAAGATTTCCCTTTACCTGGCTATAAGGGGTCAGGGCCATTTCCCGGAATGAGCGGGGCGACTTTTGCAGCTCGTTCCAAATGTTAAAAGCCTCCTCGGCCCCGCCCGGCCCCACAGCCATCTTCCCGGTCAACGATCTCCGGTCGCCGTCCACCAGCAGCAGAAAGGCCCGGTTAAGGCTCAGGGCCTGGGCAGCCGTGACCCCGGTCAAAATGATGTGCAGCACCTGGTCCAGATCCAGCGTGGTCTGAAGGGCCTTGGTCGCTTCGTTCAGAATAGCCAGTTCCCGCATCTTCTGGCCCAGCTGCCGGTTGCTGGCCGTCAGTTCGGCATGGACCCCGCCCATCTCCTCCAGCAGTTTCAGGACCGTCTCGGCCATCACCTGGTCGGTCAGCCGCCGTCCGGTGCTACGCTCCAAAGTCTTCTGAAAATGAGGGCAGTCCCGGCAGCACTGGTGCAGGCGCTCCCGGATGTCCCGGTTCTGCCCGTCAATGCAAACCCGGGCTTGGGAAAGCCAGCAATAGTCCTCCTGGTTCTGCTTGACCGGGCAGTCCTCCCGGGTGCACAGTACCTCCTCCCAGCATTTTTTGGTCATGGCGCCCTCACTATCCGGTCGGGCGGACCGCCCCCGCTCTCGTCCAGCTCCTGATGCCAGCCGTTCTCCAGCCCCAGCTCCTCCAGCCATTCCAGGGCCTGGCGGTATTCTTCAGGCATCAGACGGCGGTCCAGCTCCGGCATGGCTTTGGTTTGATGAGCGGGAAAATACTGGGCCATCAGGGAAAGGTGCACCGCCGGAGATATTTCACCGGCCAAAAAAGCCAGGGCTTCCCTGGTCTGGGAAAGACGGTTGGGAAGTACCAGGTGTCTGACGATCATCCCCCGCTGGGCAATACCAGCGTGATCGGTTTCAAGTTCTCCGGCCTGGCGCCACATTTCCTTGAGAGCAGCGCGGCAGACTTCCGGGTAGTCCGGAGCCTGGGAGTATTTTTCGGAAGCCTCGGGATCGCAGTAACGGATGTCGGGCAGGTAAATGTCCACCACGCCGTCCAAAAGTTTCAGGGATGTTTGGGAATCGTACCCGCTGGAGTTGTAGACCAGCGGTAGGTTAAAACCCTGCTCCGCCGCCAGCCGCAGCGCCAATAGGATCTGGGCTGTCATGTGCGAGGGGGTGACTAAGTTGATGTTGTGGCAGCCCCTCTCCTGCAATTCCAGCATCATCCCGGCCAGGCGCTTCAAGGACACTTCCTGGCCCTGGCCCAGCTGGCTGATCGGCCAGTTCTGACAGTAGACACAGGCCATGTTACAGTTGGCAAAGAAGATAGTGCCCGAACCCCTGCTGCCCGAAATGGGAGGCTCTTCGCCCATATGGGCGTTATAGCTGGAAACTATGGGAAGACGGCCGCTGCGGCAAAAGCCCTTCTGGTTCCGGGCCCGGTCCACCCCGCACTGCCGGGGGCACAGGCAGCAGGAAGACAGGAGCTTTTCGGCCTCCCGGCATCTTGCTTCCAGCCGTCCGTCCTGGAATAATTCTATGTATGAGGGCTGATGAACCATTAAATTAATATACCCGTAAAAACAAATATTGTCAAGTTAAAATGGCTCCGGGGAATGCCCATAATTCTAAAAAGTTTTCGTTGGCAGAGATCATTCCAATTCTCCCGCCAGCCGGCGCAGGCTGTGCGGCCAGGTTGCAGTATCTGAGGCCTTGATCAACTCCCGGGCCTGTTCTTTGTATGCCGGCTTGGCCGTGATCCGGTGAAGATGGTGGAGAATCTCAAACCGCCTTTTGCCATCCTGGTTTTCTGCCAACAGTCCGGTCAAGGCGGCCTCGGCTTCGGATTGGTTTTCCTCCGCCGTAAGCAGGGCCTCCAGCAGCCTGGCCTTGAATATCATTTCTTCCCGCCCGATCTCAATGGCTATGGCCTTGCCGGCGGTGGTATCCGCCAGGGCTTGGTCAGGTTGCTTCAATTCATGGTATAAACCGGCCCTAAAAATGAGATAATAGCAAAGGTAATATTTGATCTCCAATTTGCTTTGGATGTCAATGGCCAGGGAATAATTCTCCAGAGCCTCCTTGTTCCGTCCCAAGGCCTGAAAGACTTGCCCCAAATCGCCGTAGGCCACGCTCTCTAAAAATTTATCCCCCAGCTTTTTGGAGATGATCAGTTGTTTCTCAAAGTATTCTTTGGCTTCCAAAAAATGCCCCTGTTTGAGGCAGCAATCTCCGATGTTATTGCTGGCTACTGCAATGCTGTTCAGTTCCCCCATCTGTGTGGCCATGGTCAGCTGAATGTTGGAACACTCTAATGCCTTCTGATAATCGCCCTGATCCATGTAAATACTGGCCATGTTCCCCATGCCATTGCAGATGTTGGCGGTATTCCCCACCTTTTTTGACAGTTCGATCTGCTTCCGGTAGTGGTCAAGCGCCTTATCCAGTTCGCCCAGTTCATAATATACAATCCCCAGATTCCCATATAAGGCACAGACGGCTTCCTGATCGTTGCTGGTTACCGAAAGCTCCAGGTCAGTATTGTAGTACTCTATTGCCTTTTGATACTGGCCCTGGCGGTAGTGCAAGGTGCCCAAGAAATTGCAGCAACGGGCCAACCCATAAGAGTGCTCCGCTTCTTTGAAAGTTTTATAGGCTTCCTCCAGCATGGTCCTGGCCTGATCCGGCCGGCCCTTATTGGTCAGCATCCACCCCAGATCGTTCTGGCTTAAGGCCAGATGGATCCTGTCTCCGAAGCGTTCGGACATTTCCAGGTTGCGGCAGTACAAGTTTTCGGCGTTATCCCATTGGCCCAGTGTCTCCAGTATGTCGGCCTTTCTTTTTATTACCAACCAGGGATAATGACTGCCGCCGCCTTGCTTGGTTATCCACAATTTCTGATGTTTATGCGACCATTTATTCATTTTGCTTCGCTTGTACCGTTTTCTCCACAACCTCAGCCGTTGTAAGACGCTTAATATCTTCCAGGATATCCCTTTCCCCCGGCCCGTCTCCCAGCTGCCGGGCCATCTCCAGGTCCCGCCGGTAGTGCATGGCCGCTTCCTCTTTCAGTCCCATCCGCTCGCAGGATCTGGCCAGGTTGTAGACCGCGTAATACTCGGAATAAACGTCCCCGATCCTCCGGCTGATCTCTATCGCCTCCCGGTCGCAGGCGGCCGCCTTCTGGTGGTCGCCCCTGGCCGTGTAGAAGTTGCCGATGTTTCCCAGCGCGCTGGCCCGGCCCCTTTCGTCGCCCAGCTTCAGCGACAGTTCTATCTTGCGTTCCAGATAGCCCAGGGCCTCCTCCCACCTCCCGGTCTCCAGGGATAACAGCCCCAGGTTGTTCAGCATCTCGCTTTCGTTCCGGACGTTCCCCTCCCGGCGGGCCAGGTCAAGAAGCTCCCGTCCGGAGCGTTCCGCCTGTTCAAAGTTCTCCAGTTTCATGTCGATCTTGACCAGGGTGGAACGGCAATACAGCACCATATCCCGGTCATTTCCTTTATTCAACAGGCTCAGGGCCTCTTCGGCCCTGGCCCGGGCTTGTTCAAAACTGCCGCGTTGGGCATCAAGGATCCCCAGCTTCAACAGGCATCTGCCGCGGTGGTAAGGCAGGCCGGAGGCCCGGGCCTCCGAAAGATCCTGCTCCGTCATCAATACCAGCTCCTCCCACCTTCCCACGCCGTGAAGCACCTCGGATTTGGCGGCCCTTAATTGAAAGGGGTAGTACCGTCTGCCGGGCAGGCTTTCCCAAAGCATCCGGCCTCTGCTGTAAAGTCCTTTTGCCATCTTTCGTTTGACCATTCATTCCCTGGTTACGTAGCTGGCCAATACTTTTTTCCTCAAGCCCCCGGAAAAGACTATGGACAGCTTCATCTCCTCGCCCTCGCCCTCCACCTCCACCACCTTGCCCCGGCCCCAGACCGAATGCCGGACGGCCTGGCCCTTGATGGTCCCGGTCTCCGGCAGTTCCTGGTCCATGTCCTCGGCCGGGGCCCGGGTGATCTCGGTCTTGCCGGCCCGGCCCTGGATCTCTAAAAGATCCCGGGGCAACTCGGCCAAAAAGCGCGAGGGCACCGCCGGCATCAGCCCGCCGAAGCGGCGCCGGGAGGAAGCCAGGCAAAGATGCAGGCTCTTTTTGGCCCGGGTGATGGCCACGTAAAAGAGGCGCCGCTCCTCCTCCAGCTCCTGGCGGGACTCCACCGAGGCCGAGTGCGGCAGCAGGCCGTCCTCCAGCCCGGCAATGTAGACGTGGTCGAACTCCAGCCCCTTGGCGTTGTGCATGGTCATCAGGGTGACCGCCTGGGACTGCGGGTCCCAGCGGTCGATGTCGGCCACCAGCGACACTTCGGCCAAAAAGGCGGCTAAAGACTTGTCTTCCGACCGCTCGCAAAAATCGTTGGCCGCGGCCTCAAGCTCGCCCACGTTCTCGGCCCGACTGTCGGCCTCCTCCGAGTCGGGGTACTGCCCCTGCAGGTGCTTAAGATACGAGGTTCTTTCCACCAGTTCCTTTATGACCTCCTCGGCGGTCTTGGCAGTGGCCAGAGCTTTCATCTCTTCCATGAACCCGTGAAAAGCTTTGACGGCGGCCTTGACCGAAGGCCCCAGGCCCGGCACCTGGTCTGCCTGTTCCAAGGCCCGGTAAAGGGAGGTCTTGCTTTCGGCGGCCCAGGCCTCAATCCGCATCAGGCTGGTGTCGCCGATGCCCCGGGGCGGCTCGTTGACTATCCGCTTTAAATTGACGCTGTCGGCGGGGTTGGCCGCCACCTTAAGGTAGGCCAGCAGGTCCTTGACCTCCTTGCGCTCGTAGAATTTCACCCCGCCCACTATCAGGTAGGGCAGGGAATAGCGGCGGCAGGCGTCTTCCAGGGCCCGGCTCTGGGCGTTGGTGCGGTACAGCACCACCATGTCCTTGAGCGAGGCCTGTGGCATGTTCGATTTGATGCTCAGGCAGATCTTGTCGGCCTCGTCCCGCTCGTCCCAGGCCTGCCATAGAGCGGCTTTGTCTCCCGACGGGTTCTCGGTCCACAGGTTCTTGCCCTTGCGGCCCAGATTGTTCTTGACCACCTGGTTGGCGCATTCCAGGATGGTCTTGGTGGAACGGTAATTCTGTTCCAGCCTTATCACCTTGGCCTCGGGGAAATCCTTCTCGAACTCCAGGATATTGCGGATGTCGGCCCCCCTAAAGCCGTAGATGGACTGGTCGTCGTCGCCCACCACGCACAGCCGCCGGTTCTTGACCGAAAGAAGCTTGACCAGCAGGTACTGGGTATGGTTGGTGTCCTGATATTCATCCACCAGAATGTGCTTGAATTTTTCGGTATATGACTCCAGGGTGCCGGGGTTCTCCTGGAACAGCCGCACCGCATTTACCAGCAGGTCGTCGAAGTCCATGGCCTGGTTCCTTAGCAAAGCCTGCTGATAGGCGGGGTAAACCCGGGCCACCTCCTTTTCGAAAAAGTCGTAGGCCGTTTTCTGGTATTCATCGGGCCCTATCATCTGGTCCTTGGCCCCGGAGATGCGGGAGATAACGGCCCGGGGAGAGACCCGGCGCTCGGGAATGGCCAGATCGGCCATGATCCTTTTGATCAGCGACAGCTTGTCGGACTCGTCGTAAATGGTGAAGTCCCGGCCGTAGCCCAGCCGGAATCCCTCCCGGCGCAGTATCCGCCCGCAGACCGAATGGAAGGTGCCGATCCACAGGCCCTCGGCCGGACGCTTCAGCAGGGCAGCCACCCGCTGTTTCATCTCGGCCGCCGCCTTGTTGGTGAAGGGCACCGCCAGGATGTTCCAGGGGGCGCAGGCTCCGGTGCCGGTGATGTAGGCCAGACGGTGGGTAAGCACCCGGGTCTTGCCCGAGCCGGCCCCGGCTAAAATGAGCACCGGGCCGTCCAGGTAGGTGACGGCCTCGCGCTGGGGAGGATTGAGATTGTTAAGCAGATCCATGAAGTAAAAAAAACAGATTCTGATTGCAATATTTTAAGTAAGGGTCCGGTAATTTCTGTCCTTTAGTGGGCAAAAGTCACTTCGTTTGCAGACTGGCCAGCGGCACTTCCAGTATTATCTCCGCGCTGTAATCCTCAAAGATCCTGGTGGACCTGACCTTGGCCCCCGGTATGTTTGCCGTCCCTCCTTTAGGCGATATCCTGCCCAGGGCTATCCCCAGGTTCTTGTAAGCCGTCACCCGGGCCGCTCTCAGGGCCTGGGACTTGGTCATGCTTTCAAATCCAGGAACATCTATTTTTGTCTTGCCCTTGCCCCTGCCCCGGACCAGCAGATAATCTCCCTCGATCCAGGCGTCGGCCGAGGTGATGATCTGGGCGGCCACGGCCTCGCTGGAGGAATAGCTGATCTTGATCTGCCTGATCAAAAAACGGCCGTCGCCCAGATACGGCACGCCGCCATCGGCGTAGAACAGGACCCTCAGCTTGTTGTCCGGGCCCAAATAATCCAGCCTGCCGTCGGAGGAGGTGGTGTAAAGATATTCGGGGTTTTTGCTGGTCCAGCTGCCGGTGCCGTTGGTGGCCTGCCACAGCCGCCAGTTGGGGGCCAGTTTAGGGTTGCGGTAGCTTGGGTCGTCGTAGACCGTGCCGTAGTTGTAGACGTACATCTTCAGCCACTTGCCGCTCTGATTGTCGAACGACAGATCCATCTTCACCCGGTCGGCGGTTGATGGCAGCGGCACTGAATACTCGGCGGCACCATAGGTAAAGGATCCGGACAACCGGGCGGACTGTCCGGCGGCTTTGGTATTGCGGGATGAAGCCTCAAAACGGCTGCCATCGATGGCAACCTCGGCGGCTGGCGCCAAGCCTACGCCCGCAGGCAGGATGGTCGAAGCCAGCAGAACGGCCAGGAATGAAGTGATCTTTTTCATGTTCCCTCCCCAATGTTTGTTGGGTATTTCCTTTAACCTTGTATGATAACATCTTAAAATATGTCTGTCAACCGGTAAAAAGCAAAAAGGCGCTGGCGGGTTTCCGGTCCCGCCCTCAGTCCCGCCGTAACCGCTTAGACCTTTCTTTTTCTCTTGACTTTGCCCTATAAATTGGTATGATTAGAAGTTATGAAGCTTTCCTTACTATCCCCCTATCTTTTGGACTCCGGGCTTAAGCCCCGCCAGATCGCGGAGTACAACCGACAGATCCGCCTGGGCACCGCCTACGCCGAAAGGCTGACCGCCCAGGAGCGGGCCCTGCTGGTCCGGCTGTTGAGCGATGAAGAACAGTCTCCCGGCACCGCCCACGTCATCACCGAAAAGGTCCAGAACGAGGACAAGCCCGAAGCCCTGCCCTCCCTGCTGTTCGGGGTGCTGGCCCCGGACTGGGCCGGCCTGGCCGACGCCTGCCTGGGGACGGTGCACGAGGCGGGACTGAATATAGCCTACACCCACGGCTTCATCCTGCGCCGGGAGCGCCAGAAACTGGGGGTGATCCTGATGGAGGTGGAGGTCAGCCCCAACCTGACCAAGCAGGCTTTGGACCGGGCCCGGGGCAAGGTCCAGGAGCGGCTGGCCCGGATCGCGGCCGACGACGAGGCCAAGAAGACCCTGCAGCGCCAGGAATCGCGGCGGCTCTACGCCTTCACCGCCGTCACCGACGCCCTGAAGAAGCAGGTCAACGAGCAGGACCTTAAGGAGATCATGGGCGACAACGGCGAGGCCATAAAATTCTTCGTGGCCCGCCAGGAGTCCTACATCAACCAGAGGCCGCTGGAGGCTATCGCCCGCCAGGTGCTGGTCAATTTCCGGTTAAAGAGCCGGATCCGCCAGGGGCTTTCCACCACCGAGGTCGACATCGGGCCGATCCCCTTCGGCTACAAGGATCTTACCACCCTGACCATCATCACCAAAGAGAACTGGCTGACCTACGAACTGCTGCTGCGGCTGATCGACCAGGAACTGCCGGGGTACCGCCGCTACGACGACTACGCCTATTTTACCACCGACAAACTGTCGGTCTATCATCTGGAGATCACCGGCCCTGATGACAAGCCCCTGAGTTCCCAATCCGCCAAAAGCCTGGAGGCCAGGATCAAATCGCCGCCCTCTTCCAGGGAAGCTTTGGGCCCCACGCCCGGAGTGGAGCTGATCCGGCGCAAGATCGTCCCCCCCATGCTGGACGAGGAACGGGAGCTTAAGATCCCCCAGGGCTACATCCACCCCCATGCCCCGGACAACTTCAAGCTGATCGCGGTGGCCTCGGGCGCCGATGCCGGACAGGGATTGAACCTGGTGGCCGCCCTCTCCGCCGTGCCCGGCCTTTCGGCGGCCATGCCAGACAAGCCCAGCCACTTAAGCCACAGCCAGAACGGAGCGGAGGTGATCCAGGAGATATCCATCATCGACATCTGGATAGACCGCAAGACCCTGTTCCCCGCCGGAGGCTTGTTCAACGAGGAGGAGGTCTACACCAGGATCGAACAGGCGGTCCGGAACATTCCCGGCTTCGGCCCCCGGCTCAGGATATTTGACCGCACCAGCCGGGCCCTGCGCCAGATGCGGCTGGCGGCGGTAGTGGAACTGGCCCAAAGGGAGAACATACCGGCCCAGGAGATAAAATCCCTGTTCTACAACCTAGGCGATAAATGCCTGCTGAACCCGGAGATCCCTGACAGCGCAGTATTCTCCCAGCTCAAGCTCTGGCAGCAGATCCAAAAACCGGAACCCGGCCTAAAAGGCCTAAGCTACCGCCTGCAGAATCTTCAAATGACCTCGGACCAGGACCAGTATACCGCCCTGGCGGTGGCCCTGCCTTCTGGCTCGGACCTGCTGGTCAGGGTGATGGCGCTGGCCGGCGGCTACCAGGTGTTATCGGTCTGCCGCAGCGACCTTTCCCGGATAACCCTGCTGCTGTTCTCGCTTACCTGCCACGACCTGCCCCTGAGCGAAAAACAACAGGCAGCCCTGTCCGCCAAACTGGGCGAGCTTTCCGCCTGAGATTATAGAAGGTTAACCATAAAACATGTGGTGAGTTAATCGAACCAGGCACAAAACGCGCAAAACAACCGTGTTTAACGTTAATACGTAGTAACTCTGTTACGATTTGGGATTGAAATCATGTTAATCGTGTCTTTCCTTAAGTGACCTTATGCACCAAGCGATAACCTTTGATCTTTGGGAGACCCTGATAGCCGACTCCAAGGCTTTGGACAAAAAGCGCGCGGTTTCCCGGGTGGAACGGGCGCACCACATCCTGCGCCGGGCTGGCTTTGACGTGTCCCGTAAAGAACTGGACCTGGCCCATCAGGCGGTTTGGGAAAGTTGCCGGATAAAATGGGAAAAAGCCCGCGATGTTTCCTTTCACGGCCAGTTAAGAATGTTTTTGGATCTGGCCCGGCCCGGTTTGGCCGAAAGCCTGAAGCCCGGGACATTGAGGGGGATTGAGAAAGCCTATTCACAGGCGGTCCTGTTGTATCCTCCCCGGATGATAAAAGGCGCCGATCAGGTCTTGCAGGGATTGTGCAAGGACGGATATAAGCTTGGACTGATCTGCAACACCGGCCGCACCCCTGGTTTTGTTTTGAGACAACTGTTGACCAGATACCGTCTGCTGAAATATTTTGACGTGGCCCTGTTCTCGGACGAGACAATGGTCCGCAAACCGGACGCTAAGATCTTCCGGCTGGCCTTAAAAGCCCTGAACTGCCATCCCAGCCGGGCCCTGCATGTGGGTGACGACCTGAAAAACGATGTCCAGGGGGCTTTGAACATTGGAATGCAGGTTGTCTGGATCGAGCAGCCCGGGCAAAGGGCTCCGGCAAAAGTCAAAAGAATAAAAAGCGTGGCCGGTATCCCCCGCCTGCGGGCCATAGCCCTTTGGCGGGCGCAGGCCCGGCACCTAAAACAAGAACCCGGCCGTTAAAGGCCGGGTTCTTGTTTTTAGATTTTGATTCACTCATAATATCTGCGTAAATCTGTGAAATCTGCGGATGAAGATGTGTTTCCATATTTTTAGCCGTTACTTCCAGCGCTTCAGCCTTAAGCTGTTGCTGACCACGCTGACCGAGGAGAAGGCCATGGCCAGAGCGGCGAACATCGGGTTGAGCAATATGCCGAAGAAGGGATAGAGCAGTCCGGCCGCCACCGGTATTCCGACGACATTGTAGAAGAAGGCCCAGAAGAGGTTTTGCTTGATGACCTTCAGGGTGGACCGTGACAGCCGGATGGTCTTGAGTATAAGGTTCAGGTCGTCCCCCATCAGGATCACATCGGCCGATTCTATGGCCACGTCGGTCCCCCTGCCCATGGCGATACCGATATCGGCCTGGGCCAAGGCCGGGGCGTCGTTGATGCCGTCGCCCACCATGGCCACCACCGAGCTCCCGGCCTGCAGTTTCCTGATCTCCTCCGCCTTGTCCCGGGGCAGGACCTCGGAGATGGTTTTGTCCACCCCCAGCTGCCCGGCGATGGCCGAGGCCACTTCCTGGTGGTCGCCGGTGATCATGGCGGCCTTCAGCCCCAGGGCCCGCAGGCTGGAAACGGCCTGGGGGGCGTTCTCCCTCAGGGTATCGGCCACAGCGATGATCCCGGCCGGGGCTCCATCCACGGCCATATAGATGACGGTCTTGCCCTCCTGCTGCAGCCGGGCGGCCAGCTTTTCCAAGGTGGGAAAATCCACCCCGGTCTGATCCATCAGAAGCCTGTTGCCTATCACCACCGCTCTGCCGTTCACCTGACAGCTCAGCCCCGCTCCGGGCAGGGCCTTGAAGCCGGAAGTCTTAAGCATGTCAATTTTCTTCATCCGGGCATAATCGGCCACCGCCTGGCCGATGGGGTGTTCGGAGGAACTTTCGGCCGAAGCGGCCAGGGCCAGCAGCTGCTCCTCGTCCAGATCCGGCGACACCGCCACGTTGGTGACGGTGATCCTTCCGGTGGTCAGGGTCCCGGTCTTGTCGAAGACGATGGTGTCCAGGCTCCCGGCCTTTTCCAGGATCTCCCCCCGCCGGATCAGGATGCCCAGTTCCGCCCCCCGCCCGGTACCCACCATGATGGCGGTGGGAGTGGCCAGGCCCAGGGCGCAGGGACAGGCTATGACTAAGACCGCCACCGCGTTGATCAGGGCCAGTTTGAAGGACGGCCCGAAGACCAGCCACAGGATGAAGGTCAGGGCGGCCGCGGCCATGACGATGGGAACGAAGACCGAAGCTATCTTGTCGGCCAGCCGCTGGATGGGAGCCTTGCTGCCCTGGGCCTCCTCCACCAGCTTGATGATCTGGGCCAGCACGGTCTCCCGCCCCACTTTTTGCGCCTGGAACCGGAAGGCCCCTGTCTTGTTGATGGTGCCTCCGGTCACCTGGTCCCCGGCCGCCTTGTCAACCGGAATGCTTTCCCCGGTGATCATGGATTCGTCCAGGGACGAAAAGCCCTCCAGGATCACGCCGTCGGCAGCCACCCGCTCGCCCGGCCGGACAGAGATTACGTCCCCGGTCTTTACCTGCTCGATGGGCAGTTCTATTTCCCGCCCGTCTTTTATCACCCGGGCTGTTTTGGCCTGCAGTCCTATCAGGCGTTTGATGGCTTGGGAAGTCCTGCCCCGGGCCCCGGCCTCCAACATCCGGCCCAGCAGGATCAAAGTGATGATCACCGCCGAAGAGTCGTAATAATAGGCTTGCTGCAGCCCGGCCTGGGCAAAGAAACCCGGGAGCACCGTGGCCAGCAGGCTGTAACCGAAGGCGGCCGAAGTGCCCACCGCCACCAGGGTGTCCATGTCCGCATTGCGCCTTTTAATGGAAGCCCACAGCCCCTTGTAAAACAGCCAGCCCGAGAAGAACTGGACCGGGGCGGCCAGGGCCAGCATCAGCCAGGGATTGTGCAGCCAACCGGGCAGGAAGGGCAGGACCATATGCATCCCGCCTAGGAACAAAGGAACGGAAAATGTCAAGGCGAATAAAAACCTTTTTCTGAGCGACGAGTAATATTTATCCCGCTGCCCTTCCAGCGACCGGACCTGAACCGGCATGGAACCTTCCGCGGCGGACTGAGGCTCGGGGACCTCGTACCCAGCGTTGACTATCGCTCCTTTTATCCGCTCCGGGTCGGTGGCTCCGGACAGGAAGGAAATGCCGGCCCGCTCCGTGGCCAGGTTCACCGTGGCCGAGACCACACCGGGGCTGGCCAAAAGCGCCTTCTCTACGTTCAGCACACAGCTGGCGCAATGCATCCCGGCCACCGGCAGCTCGAGCTTCTGCAGCGGCACCTGGTAACCGGAATCATTGACGGCCTGCACGATCTCCGGGACCGTGATCAGTCCGGGGTCGTATTCGACCAGGGCCTTTTCCGTGGCCAGGTTCACCGCGGCCGACTGCACCCCCTTCAGCCGCTTGAGATACTGCTCCACGTTGTTGACGCAGGAAGCGCAGTGCATCCCGCTGATCGGGATCTCGATCTTGTTCATGCCCATCCTTTGCTGGTTGTCTGCCTTGAAAGTTTTCTGTCCGGGACGGCCCCAACGGCCTTTGATGGCGCCCCTCAAGTCAGTATAACACCAAAAAAGCATTTTCACAAGGTCCGGGAAATATTTTGGATTTTTTGCTTGACTTATGGCGTGCTTTAACCTATCATTTTACATATGTTTATAAAACTCACAATCCAAATCCATTTATGATGAAAAAAAGAATCCTGTTGTTCCTGGCCGTCTTGATCCTGTCCGCAGTTCCCTGCTTTTCCCAGAATAGGGAGGATGACCCCGGGGAAGCGGCGCCTATCCAAACGGCTGTGCCCGCAAAGGTTTTGGCCGACAGCCAATCCTTTTACCGTCTGCTGGACTGGCCCTTGTTGTGGCAGAAAAGCCGAACCGGTTTATCTGGGGATTCCGTTGATCAGTCTTTGGATCTGGCTGATTCGGCCCTGACCAAGGCTGCCTCTTTGGATATCAGTCTGCCCCTCCAGGCTGGTTATCTTAAAAACCTTTCTCGCCAGGCTTTGCGGGAGCGTAACCGGAACCTGGATTACCGCTATTACCAGCTGGCCCTCAAGGCCGATCCCACATATCCCGGTCTTATTTACAATTATTTTTTGATCCAGCAGGAGCGGACCGGATTCAGCCAGGCCTTGAAGGATTCCTGGAACTATTTCAATTCGGCCAGAAAGTATTTCCAGTTTGAATTGGGTTTTTCCGCCAAAGCCCTGATCATGGTCTCGATTTTCCTTTTGACTGCCAGCCTGATATTCCTGCTGCTGCTGGCGGTGAAGCACTTGCCATACCTGCACCATATATTTAGCGATCTGATGCCCGATGTCATGCCGCCATACAGCCGCCGACTGATCACCGCCGCCCTATTGGTCTCATTATGCCTTATCCTGGGGTTCGTAAGCCTGGTCCTGCCGGCGGCCCTGATGGCGATCGCGGGCTCGGTCTACGCCTCCCGTAAGGAGAAGATACTGCTGCTTTTGGTACTGGTGCTTTTAACAGCTTCCGGTCTGGGCCTTACGGCCGGACGGCATTTGTTCGTCACTATGAACGATGATTACATCCAGGCCTTGGCCCGGGCCAATCATTCAGAGGCTGACGCCAGGCTCAAGGCCCAGCTGTCCAAATGCCAGCAGCAGCGCCCCGATAACCTGACCCCGCTGTTTTGCCTGGCCCTGATGGAAAAACGATCCGGTGATTTCGGCCAGGCCCGGCAGTATCTGGAGACTATGCTGGCGAACGGTGGACAAAACTCCAAGGTTTTGAATAATCTGGGAAACATGCTTTTCTACCAGGGGAAGATCGACAGTGCCGCTGATTTTTACCGCCGGGCCATCCAGGTCAACCCGGCGGCGACCCTGCCCCATTACAACCTGGCCCAAGCCTATTTCAAGCAGGTTGATTTCAAGGCCGCCGACCAGGAACGGGAATACGCTATGCTCTTGGACCGGGCGGGCATATCGTCCCGAGCCGGTTTTCAGGATGCCGGACTGGTGCTGGATGAACTGATACCTGCATCATATTTCTGGGGTCAAGTCTGGCTGGGCTTGGATCCCTTGTCCGGCTTCAGCCCGGCCGAGTCAGCCGGTTTGATGGGACTGAACCTGTGGCTACCCGGATGGCTGGGACTGGCACTGCTGGGTTTGGGACTGATAGTGGTGATAGTATTTTTCAATGGCCCGGCGCCTGATCGCTGTTCGGTCTGCGGCAAGGCGGTCTGTTCCCAATGCCAGAAGACCTCCGCCCAGCAGGACCTGCTATGCTCCGATTGCCACCAGGTGATCTCGGCCGCCACTTCGCCGGAGTTGCAGGAAACAATGACCTCCAAGCTGAAGTTGCAGAGGACCAAGCGCAGGGTCTGGACCGGGGCCATTTCCAACCTGCTGGTGCCGGGTTCGGTGCTGTTACTTGAAAGCATGACTGTCCTGGCCCTGCTGTTGGCCTTCCTCTGGGGAGGGATATATGCCATACTTTGCGGATTTAAACTTTTGCTTTTCCCCCGGGACCTCCAGTATTACATCTTTCAGACCGGGCCGGGCTGGCTGATCATAACTCTGTTGATCCTGAGCTGGCTTTTCACCTGGGTGATTTTCCTGAAACACTCTAATCTGCTGGCCCATCCGGCCCAGCCTGTAAAGGATGGTACTCATGGAAGGTAATGTCAAAGAATTCGGACTGGCCGACGTCATTCAATTCATCTCCACCAGCCAGAAGACCGGAGTGCTGCTGCTTGACCATCATACCGACACCGCCTCCATCGCCTTCTCCAACGGCGACATCACCGCCGCGGTCTACGGCCGGAAGGGCAAGCAGGACCAGCTGCAGGACTACCTGTTCCGCTCCAAGAAGCTTGATACCGGTACCATTCAGAAGCTGACCCAGATCCAGAAGGACACCAACCTGGGCATCGACGAGGTGATGATCAAGGAGCAGATCATGACCGAGGAGGAACTGTTCGGTGTGATCGCCTTCAAGATACAGGAGGTGATAGACGACATCTTCACCTGGAGCGACGCTCACTACAAATTCGACGCCCAGGCCGATCTTTACACCAAGAGCCGGACCAAACTCACCATTCCCCCGGCCACTTTGCTGATGGAAGCCATGCGCCGCAAGGACGAGTGGCCCCGGATAAAGATGGCCATCCCCTCCGAGGACATAGTACTGTTGATCAAGCCCGACGGCATGCTGCCCTACGACGCCCTGCCCGAGGCCAAGCAGATGATGGAGTTCATTGACGGCCAGCGAACCATCTCGGAAATGATCCAGCTCTCCGGCTTCGGGCGCTTCCGGACCTTTAACGCCTTGTTCCATTTGTTCGAGCTGGGGATGATCGAGCGCAAGGTCATCGAGAGTACCGCCCCGCCAAGGACCTTGGCCAAGCCCAAGACCCCGTCCCCGTTGTTAAAATATGTGGGGCCAGCCGCCACGATGGTGGCCACCATAGGAATCGTGCTGATTTTTTTAACCGCCGCGGTCTTCGGGGGACATAAGATAAGCCTGCTGCTGGATTCCGGGACCAACTTAGTGGACGAACTGCTTTTGAAATCGGCCCGGGACAAGTATCAGCAGGAAATTGAGATCTATAAGATGCTCAACGGGCGCTACCCGGAGGAACTTGGGCAGGTGGTAAATGACCGGAGGTATTTGTACCAGTTGCAGTACGGGGTTTCCGGGGATGGGCAGAGATTTGAGTTGCGAGAGGTGAGTCTGAACGAAAATTAACGGATACATGAGAAAAGCCCGGTCAGTTATGACCGGGCTTTTCTATCTGATTTCAATGCCCCAAAGTATTTTTTGTGCCTTTTGTGCCCATTCGACATTGCTCAGGGCAGACTTTTTGTTGTTAATAAATCCTGTCCCCGCCCTTAGTACTCAAAAGTACTCCCCCCTATGAACTCCCTCAGTATCGAGGTATGCGGCACCTCGTCGGCGAACACCGGCACGAACATCTGCAAAAAGCGCTGCAGGCGATAGGCCTCGTAAAAGGCGGGATCGTCGGTGGGCACTTCCATCAAAAAGCGCTCGGCGTACATCCGCAGCACGGCCGGCTCGTAGATCAAAGTGGAATTGAAGATGATGTCAGCCTCCTCCTGGAAGGGAAAGATATTGCGCTCCTCGCCCCGCTGGACCGCGGGCCAGACCTTTAAGGTATGGGCGGCCCGGTAGCCCCTAAACAGCCGGTCCCGCACGATGCGCCGGATCAGCCGGACGTCCGAGGTGTTGATGCGGTTGTGGTTGTCCAGACAGAGCTGGGTCAGCGCGCTGATGTAGACCTTGAGCTTGTTCTCGGCCGGAACCGACCTGGTAAGTTTGGAATTCAATCCGTGGATGCCCTCCACCAAAAGGATGTCGTCATTCTTCAGTTTTAGCTTGATGGTCTTTTCGGCCCTCTGTCCGGTATGGAAATCGTAGACCGGGGTGGCCACTTCCTCCCCAGCCAACAGGGCGGTCATCTGCTGGTTGAACAGCTCCAGGTCCACCGCGCTTAAGGACTCGAAATCCGGCTTGCCGTCCTCGCCCAGCGGGGTCTGCTCCCGCCCCAGAAAATAGTTGTCGGTGGACAGGGCGATGGGATGCAGCCCGTTGACCTTGAGCTGGATCATCAACCGTTTGCTGGAGGTGGTCTTGCCCGAGGATGAGGGTCCGGCGATCAGCACTAACTTGACCCGCTGGCGCTGGGCGGTGATCCGGTCGGCCACCTCCACTATCTTCTTCTCGTGAAAGCCCTCGGCGATCCGGATCAGCTCGCTCATCTGCCCGGCCAGGCACAGCTCGTTGAGCTCGCCCACGTTGTTGACCCCCAGGATCCGGTTCCAGTCCTTGGTCTCCTTGTAGATCTGGAACAGCTTGGCCTGGGGGGAGATCTCCGGGATCCGCTCCGGATTGCGCTGCTGGGGAAAGCGCAGCACGAAGCCCGGGGGATACACTGTCAACTCGAAGCGGTCTATCAGACCGGCTCCCGGCACCACCGGCCCGTGGTAGATGTCCTTGAAGACCCCGCAGCCCACCAGCCGGACCTCGGTCAGGCGGATTGTGGTCAAAAGCTTGGCCTTGTCGGAATAGCCCTCGGCTTCGAAATATTCCTTGGCTTCCTCGATGGAGACGGTTTCTTTGACAAAGGGGCGGTTCTCGGAAACAATCAGGCGCATCCGGGCCTCGATCTTGCCCAGAGTATCTTCGTCCAGAGCCTGGTCCCCGCTGAAATCAAAATAATAGCCGTTGGCCAGCGACTGGCCCACCACCACCCGGGCCGCGGGATAGAGTTCTTTGATGGCCTCGTATAGTATCAGGCAGGCGGCCCGGCGGTACAGGGCTATGCCCTCGCGGCCGGAATAGAACACCGGCTCCAGGCGGCAGTTGGAATGAACTGTGGCATCCAGGCTGACCAGCTGCTGGTTCATCTTAGCGGCCAGGATCTTGGCAGGAGATTTGTCCAAGTATTTTTTAAAGATGGCCTGGACCTGTTCCCCGGCCTTGGTGGGCACCCGCTGGCCGTCCAGTTGGATCTCGATTGATTTATGGGTCATGTTGTCTTCTGATTTTTTCTGGTTGTGCGTTTATTGAAATTTATAGCCGACCCGCAATCTGCCGGGCCGGCTTTTCCACTGCCAATAATGTAACCTAAAAAGAGGCTGATGTCAAGTGATTTTTGGGATTTTCTCACCGGCATATTAGGCCACTGCCACATGCAAAGAAAAAGGCTTGGCTAAAAAGATGTCCCTGGGTCTTGATTTACCACCGGTTTTGATTGTATAGTTATTTATCAGCCTGTGTTTTACAAAGAAAGGGCCCTATTACTTATGATCAACGGACAACTGGAAGTCATTTGCGGATGTATGTTCAGCGGCAAGACCGAGGAGCTGATCCGCCGGCTCAAGCGGGCCAGCTACGCCCGGCAGAAGGTGCAGATATTCAAGCACTCCTTCGACACCAGATACGATGAACTGAGCATTACCACCCATTACGGGCTGAAGCTGCCCACCGTACCCTGCCGGGAGCCGGGGGACATCATCCGGGGCATAGAGCGCGGGGTGCAGGTGGTGGGAATAGACGAGGTCCAGTTCTATGGGGACCTGATAGTGCCGGCCATCGAGGAAGTGTTGAACCAGGACATCAAGGTGATCGTCTCCGGCCTAGACATGGATTTCCGGGGTGAAGCCTTCGGGGCTATGCCCCGGCTTTTGACCATGGCCGAGCAGGTGGACAAGCTGACCGCCATTTGCTCGGTCTGCGGTGAGCCAGCCACCCGCACCCAGAGGCTTTTGGACGGACACCCGGCCCCATATGACAGCGAAGTGGTCTCGGTAGGATCTACGGAGAAATACGAGGCCCGCTGCCGCAAATGCCATGCGGTTCCCGGCAAGCCGGACCAGGGGCCTTTTCACCTTTCCCCCCAGCTGGAGATGTAAACAATGAAGTGGAAAGCACCGGAGGAATGGGCCCGGCTGAAAGCAGGCATTGACTGCCCGATGTGCCTTGAAAAAGGGTTGGATGAGAATCCCCACAGTTTTAAGGTGATCGAGCTTCATCGCTCCATAGTCCGGTTTAACAAGAACCAGCATATGAAAGGCTGGACCACCCTGGTGCTGAAACGGCATGTCACGGAGCTGTTCGAACTGGGGCCGGAAGAACGGGCGGAGTTCTGGAATGAGGTTTCCCTGGTGGCCGAGGCGCTTAACGACATCTACCACCCGGCCAAGATCAACTACTGCATCTGGGGGAACATCGTGCCACATCTGCACTGCCACCTGTTCCCCCGGTTCTATGAGGATGACCCGGGCAGGCCTGTCAACCAGAACGAGAAGGAAGTGCTTCTTTCCCTTGATGAATACCGGTCGTTGATTAAAGACATCAAGGACAGATTAAACCATGGACGGTGAAACATTATTTGCCCGGTTGGCGTAATTTGACATGGTCATATGAGCACAACCATTAATTGAATGATATGGGAGCCCTATGAGCAAGATTACGGTCAAAAAAGCGGTATATCTGTCCCTGGGCATCATCACCCTGGGATGGATACAGAAGATCTACAATTATCTCTCCACCAAGCCTTCTCTGCCCGAACAGCTTGGTATTAAGGTCAAGCTGAGTGAGAACCTGCCTCAGGCTTCTTTATACATTGTTACGGTGGGCATTTTCACCTTCCTGCTGGTCTGGTATCTGCTCAAGCTGGCCAATGAGGGTTTTGGCTCCCTGGGTTTCAACCGCAACCAGCTGGGAAAGCAGATAGCCATAGGCGCTTTGTTCGGGATCGGCATCTTTGCCCTGGACACAATTCTGGTCAGCCCGGTGCTGGGGGCCCTGCTGCCAAACGCCGCGGCTGAGGGCGAAAACATAAAATATTTGTTCGGCAAATTGTACAATTTCCCGATCCTGTTGTTCCTGGGTATTTTCAAGGGCGGGTTTTTGGAAGAACTCTGGCGGATATTCGTTCTGACCAGATTCGAAAAAGCTTTCCGTAAACCGGGACTGATCTTTGCCCTGATATTCTTCTCATTGATGTTCGGCCTGGGGCATGCCTATCAGGGGATCTCCGGGATAATTTCCACCGCCATCATAGGTTTTCTTGACGGCCTGGTCTACCTGCGCAAGAGAAACGCCATGGAGGCGGTCACGGCCCATGCCGTGTTTGATGTGGTGGCTTTGGTATTGGGCTTCATTATTTATTACGGCAAGTAAAGATCCCTTAAACGGAAGTCAAAAAGCCCGAATGATCTCTCATTCGGGCTTTAATATTTTTCGGCCACCTGGTCTGCCGGGAAGGAACTCAATGCTGCGTGTGATTTTATTTGGTGGTTTTAACCTGGAGATTGTTTTCCCGAATGTAAGCCCAGAGCCCTTTGGTCAATTCCATGCCGGTGATGGTAGCCCCTTCTTTTTTCTTGAACACTTTGGCCAGGGTTGCGTCCAGCTTGATGGTTCCGCCTGCTGCCATTTTAGCTCTCCTTTTGTTGAATGTTTTTAGGTGAACTTTGGTTGATTTTTTGGGGTGGATGAGGGGATTCGAACCCCCGGCCTTCGGATCCACAATCCGACGTTCTAACCAGCTGAACTACATCCACCATGTTCTTTATGACTTGAACCTTATGATTTGGTTCAAGGAATTTTCTCGTTTCTTTTCCAGCCTTGAATATGGTACGCCTGACAGGATTCGGACCTGTGACCCTCTGCTTAGAAGGCAGATGCTCTATCCAACTGAGCTACAGGCGCATATTATTGCCGCCTTGATTGATGGGCTCCCTTGCTTCCAGTCCTGAACGGCTCGATTGAGCTCGCCGAAGTCCTGTCGAAGGAAGCTACCACCGCCGCAGCGGGGTCCCGCCCAAGGCGGGACAGGCGCACATCGTTGCTTTTTGGGTCCTGATCATTGGGATATCTTCTCCAAATCATGCTTCAATCCCATAAGCCACAAATCCCGATCATCCATAACCTGTTCCCTGAGTTGGTCGGGGTGCCCAGACTCGAACTGGGGGCTTCTTGCTCCCAAAGCAAGCGCGCTACCAACTGCGCCACACCCCGCTTTATAACAATAACTTGTAATTATATAACACTTTTACCGGCGATGTCAAGCAATACCGGGGGTTCGATTCAGGCCACAGGAAAGTTGTGCCGGTCATGGCCAGACAGACTGGCTATCAGGGAAGCGATCTTCTTTAGGGCCAGGGTCCGGTGGCTGATCCTGTTCTTCTCTTCAGGGGAAAGCTGGGCCATGGTCTTTTCATATTGGGGCAGCCAGAACACCGGATCGTAGCCGAAGCCATTATGGCCCCGGGGCTGGTCTGTGATACGGCCTTCTATCTTCCCCTCGGTAAAATAGGCCCGGTTGTGATTGGAGACCAGGGCCATGGTGCAGACGAAGCGGGCGGTCAGTTTTTCAGGGGGCAGGCCCTTGATCTCGGCCAGCAGTTTTTGGATGTTCTTTTCGGAGTCGGCCTCCTCCCCGGCATAGCGGGCGGAATGAACCCCCGGGCGGCCCTGCAGGGCATCCACCTCCAAGCCGGAGTCGTCAGCCAGGGCCCAGCAGCCGGAGTGATAGGCCGCGGTCTGGGCCTTAAGCAGAGCGTTGTCGGCAAAGGTCTTTCCCGTCTCCTCCACCTCCGGGTACTCCGGAAGATCATTCAGGCTCAGAAACTCCACCCCGTCCACTTTAAGGATCTGGGAGATCTCCCTTAGCTTGTGAGCGTTCCTGGTGGCGATGATAATCTGCATAATGGCTGGTTTTGATTAAATTTCAAGCACTAAATGCTAAATCCTAAATAATGCCCAATGATCAATGTATTCAATTACCCGGCTGTTTTAGGTTTATAGATTCGTGCTTGTTTAGAGTTTAGATATTGGCTTTTGGATCTTTCCGGCCTCAGGTTATCTCAGGTATTTCCACACCAGGAAGATGATGGCCCCCCAGCCCCCCAGCCCGTGGCAGATGGCCGCGGCCCAGATGTTTTTAGTGTGTTGGGTCAGCCAGGCCAGCACCAGCCCGCTCAGGAACACCAGTCCCACCAATGGCAGGCCGGGCAGCCCCGGCATCAAAAAGCCCACCGTCACCAGGTGGTAAAAGGTGAACAGCAGGGCCGAGATCAGCACCGTTTTGGTTTTGGAAAACCTAAGGCTTAAAAGCCCCTGCAGACCGGCCCGCCAGTACAGCTCCTCGCCCACCGGGACTATGATCCCCACAAACAAAAAGAACTGCCAGAAGCTGTAGCGCAGGGCCTGGCTCTGGGCCAGGCGCTGGGAGCAGGCCTGCAAAATGTTTCCGGAAACAGCCTGGGTGAAGAACATGGTCCCCAGCACCAGGATCAGGGCCGCCGCTCCCAGGGCCGATGATATTCCCCAGACCAGGCTATTTAGGATGTTCCGGGGCCTCATTACCAGCATTGACTTTAACCGGAAGGCCCTGATCACCCAATACGCTCCGCCGTAAAAAATCAGGCAGCACAGGAGGATGGCCAGCCAGGCGTCATTCAATATCCACAGCCCCAGCCAGTTGGCCAGGGCCGGGGCCAGGGTCAGGGCCGCCAGCAGAAAATCTATGGCCGGGCGGGAATGTTTATTCCGGTGTTTGTTCATCCATATCCCCCTGATGCCGGTGGATGGAGTTTTGAAGTTTTTCCAGCAGGCCCAGCACTTCCTCCCTGGTCTCGGCCCGCATCAGTTCCTGGCGCAGGGCGGCCGCCCCGGGAATGCCCTTGATGTACCAGCCCAGGTGCTTGCGCATCTCCCGGAGGCCCCGGGTCTGGCCCTTGTCGGCCACCGCCATCTCTATGTGCTGGATTATGACCGCCAGCTTTTCCGGCCAGCTTACTTCATATTCTGATTTTTGATTTTTGATTTTTGATTTTAGGCAGTCGTTGATCTCGGCAAACAGAAAGGGATTTCCCAGTGCCGCCCGGCCCACCATCACCAGGTCGCAGCCGGTCTCCTCCGCCATCCTTGCGGCGTCGGCCCCGCTGCGGATATCGCCGTTGCCTATCACCGGGATATTGACCGCCTGCTTGACCCGGCCGATCACCGCCCAGTCGGCCGAACCGGAGAACATCTGGCTTTTGGTCCGGCCGTGGACCGCTATGGCCGCGATCCCGCTGCCCTCAAGTATTTTGGCGATCTCCACCGCATTCTCGGCCCCCACTTCCCAGCCGCTCCGGATTTTGGCCAGCACCGGCCGGGGCGAGGCCTGGACCGCGGCCCGGGCGATCTGCCCCACCAGCTCCGGATCCTTGAGCAGGGCCGACCCGCCACCGTTCTTGACGATCTTGGGGGCCGGACAGCCGAAATTAAGGTCGTAGCAGTCGGGGGCCAAAGGCTCCAGCCAGGCCACCGCCTCGGCAAAGGCCTGGGGCCTTTTGCCGAAAAGCTGGAGGGCCACCGGACGCTCCTCCTCCCGGAATCCGGCCATTTTGAGGGTCTTCCCGTGACGGCGGGACAGGGCCTCGGTGGAAAGCATCTCGGAATATACCAAAGCCGCCCCGTACCTGCGGCATATAACGCGAAAGGCCGAATCGGTGATGCCCGCCATGGGCGCCAGCACCGCCCGGCCCTTAAGTTGGCTGATGTCTAACGCTGTTCCCAAATTGTGTCCTGAATTGTTTTGGTGAATGAAACCCGGCTAGGTTGAGATAGACCGTTTTCCAATGAGGAACCCAGGAAAGAAACATTGTTGTTTCCCGTTGGCCCTGCTGGCAGCTATAAATATTTCTGAGCAAACTGCGGAAATCGTCCGGCTAAGTATATGCCGGAGCCTGCGTCCTGTTTTGATTTCTAAAATGCTACTCCCGGTTCTTCTGCCACTTCATGAAGAACACCCAAACCAATATTATAAACACGATGGCCAGGATGGAGATCAGCCTGCGGTCGGCCGAGGCCGCCATGATGGACAGCACCGACAGGAAGAAAGTACTGCCGTAAAGGAACAGCACCGCCCCCTGGTGGGAAAACCCGGCCGACAAAAGCAGGTGGTGGATGTGCTCCTTGTCCGCCTGGTAGAATTTCTGGCCCCTCCGGGTGCGGCGCAGCACCGCCTTGACGGTGTCGAAGATCGGCACTCCCAGGGCGGCGATGGGCAGCAGCAGGGAGATGGCGGCCACGCTCTTCATGGTGCCCAGAGTGGTCATGGCCCCGAACAGGAAACCGAGCAGGGTGGCCCCGGAGTCGCCCAGAAATATTTTGGCCGGATGAAAGTTGAACGGCAGAAATCCCAGCAGGCTCCCCAGCATCAGGATCGAGGTCAAAGCCACCAGCGGTTGGCCGGTCTGTTCGGCCACAAAGAAAATTGTGAGAGCCACGATGGCGCTGACCCCGGCGGCCAGCCCGTCCAGACCGTCCAAGAAATTGAGGGCGTTGATCAGGAACACTATCCACAAGGCGGTGAAGGGATAGCTCAGCAGACCCAGGTCCAGTCTTCCGCCCAGGGGATTGGGAAGCATGGTGATCAGAAATCCCCCCCAGACCAGTACACCGGCCGCCGCGAACTGCACCAGGAACCTCAAGGCCACCGAGGCGTCCTTGAGGTCGTCGTACAGCCCGATGCCGAAGATCATCAGCCCGCCCAGGGTCAAAGCCAGAAGCTTCCGGTCCATTGTTTCGAACACCTGGGGCCAGATGCCCCTGGCCAGCCACAGGCAGATGAAAAATGACGCCGCCACCGCCGCCCCGCCCAGACAGGGAACTTCCTTCTGGTGGACCTTGCGCAGGCCGGGGCGGTCAAAGACCTGGTACCTTACCGACAGGGCCATTGCCAGCGGGGTCAGTCCCAGGGCCAGCATGGCCGCCCCGAAAAATGACAGAAGATAATGCATAACTTTTTATGGATTTACCAGAATGCCGCCCCGGTTTAAGAGGGACGGCATTCTGTTTTTTTGAGCTAAACGTTGATCTTTGAGGTCAGCAGGTCCAGTTCCTCCTTGGTCCTCTTCTCGGTGACCGCCAGCATCATGTGGCCTTTTAATTCGGGATAGAACTTCTCCAGGTCCAGCCCCCCCAGTATCCCATCCTTCTTTAATTCTTCCAGCAGTTTGGCCACCGGCTGTTTGGGCTGGATCACGAATTCCTTGAAGAAGGGTGCGCTGAAGGAGGGCTTCAGCTTCTGCGACAGATAATGGCTCTTCTGCAGGCAGAGTTCCGCCACCTGCTTGATCCCGGAGCGGCCCATCAGGGAAAGGTAGACCGCGGCGGCCAGGGCGCACAGGGCCTCGTTGGAGCAGATATTGGAGGTGGCTTTTTCCCGGCGGATGTGCTGTTCCCGGGTCTGCAGGGTCAGCACCGCCCCCTCCTGCCCCTTGGCGTCGGTGGTCAGTCCCACCAGCCGGCCCGGTATCAGCCGCAACAGGTTGGTCTTGACGGCAAACAGTCCCAGATAAGGCCCGCCCAGGTTGGTGGGCATGCCCAGGGGCTGGCCCTCTCCGGTGACGATGTCGGCCCCGTATTCCCCCGGGGTCTTTAAAAGGCCCAGGGAAATGGGATCGACCGAGACCGCCAGCAGCGCCCCGGCCTTATGGGTTAGGTCCGAGATCTCGTCCATCTGCTCCAGATGGCCGAAGAAGTTGGGATGCTGGATCAGCACTCCGGCGGTGTTCGAACCCACGGCCTTCTTTAAGGCCTCCAGATCGGTGACTCCGTCCTTGAAGCTGATCTCAATGACATCGATCCCGGCCCCGCCGGCATAGGTGGCCAGTACCTGGCGGTAGGCGGGATTTACCGTCCGGGCGACCACCAGTTGTTTGCGCTTGGTGTGGTTGCAGGCCAGCACTCCGGCCTCGGCCAGGGCGGTGGCCCCGTCGTACATCGAGGCGTTGGCGGCGTCCATACCGGTCAGGGCGGTGACCAGGCTCTGGAATTCCCAGATGGCCTGCAGGGTGCCCTGGCTGACCTCGGCCTGGTAGGGGGTGTAGGCGGTGTAGAACTCGGAGCGCAGCAGAATGTGGTCTATGGCCGCCGGTATGTAGTGGTCGTAGGCTCCCCCGCCCAGGAAGGAGATCAGGGAGGAGGCCGGCTTGTTCTGCGCGGACAGTGATTTTATTTCTTTGACCGCTTCCATCTCGGACAGAGCCTTAGGAAGTTTCAGCTCGGCCTTGAGCCTTATCTCGGCCGGGATGTCGGCTATCAACTCGTCAAAATTCTTGACCCCGATCCGCTTGAGCATGGCCTGGCGGTTCTGGTCTGTATTCGGTATGTATGGCATTCTTATTCCTTGAAAATTATAAACGTTTCAAACCGTTTGAACCGTTTCAAACAGTTCAAACTTATTACGGCTTCCGTGCCTGGCTCAGTGACCGTGCTTCTCCATCTTGTCGTAACCGGCGGCGTCCATCAGGTTGGCGGCCTCGGCGGCATTGGACAGCTTGATCTTTACCATCCAACCAGCGCCGTAGGCGTCCTTATTGACCACATCCGGGGTCCCTTCCAGGGATCGGTTGACCTCGGTCACCTCGCCGGAAAGCGGGGCGTTGAGGTCGGAGACCGCCTTGACCGCTTCCACCGTGCCCAGCGGCTTGTTCTGGGAAACCTTGGCGCCGACGGCCGGCAGTTCCACGAAAACGATGTCACCCAGCTCGCCCTGGGCAAAGTCTGTGATGCCGATGGTGGCGGTGTCGCCTTCGATCCTTGCCCACTCGTGGCTGGCGGAATATTTCAGGTCCTTGGGAATGTTCATGATCTCTCCAATTTTGAATATTTTATTTTTAATGTTTTATTTCTTTATCGAGCTGTGCTTCCAGAACGGCGTCTCGGCCACCTTGGCCGGAACCATCTTGCCCCGGATCTCCACCTGGAAGGGCGTGCCCACCGCCGCGAACTCGGCCTTGATGTACCCGGTGCCGATGCCCTTGGCCACCGAGGGCGAAAATACTCCGCTGGCCACTTCGCCCACCTGGGCGCCGTCCTTGAACATCTTGTAATGTTGGCGCGGGAAGGCGTTGCCTTCGACCTCGAATCCTATTAGTTTTCGTTTTACACCTTCTGCTTTCTGCTTTAACAAGACATCTCTGCCGTTGAATTCGCCGGCCTTCTTGAGCTTGGTGATCCAGCCCAGGCCCGCCTCCAGCGGTGAGGTGGTCTGATCGATGTCGTTACCGTAGAGACAGTATTTCATCTCCAGGCGGAGCGAGTCCCTGGCCCCCAGGCCGATGGGCCGCAGGTCGAATTCCTTCCCGGCCGTGAACAGGGCGTTCCAGATCTGGCCGGCGTATTTGATGTCGAAGTACAGCTCAAAACCGTCCTCGCCGGTATAGCCGGTGCGGGAGACCAGCATCTCGACCCCGTCCACCTTCCCGGTGCCGAACCAGTAGAACTTCATGTCGGAGAGTTTCAGATCGCAGATCTTCTGCAGCAGCAGCTCGGACTTGGGCCCCTGCAGGGCCAGCTGGGCAACTTCGTTGCTGGTGTTCTTCAGTGTAACATTAAAACCCTTCGATTGTTCCTGGAGCCAGGCAAAATCCTTAGCCAGGTTGGAGGCGTTGACCACCAGGAAAAAATGCTCGGGGTAACGGTAGACCAGCAGGTCGTCCACGATCCCGCCTTCCTTGTAGCACATGGCCGAGTACTGGACCTGGTTGATTTCCAAAGCCGCCGGATCGTTGATAGTGCAGTAGGAAACGAACTTCAGGGCCTCGGGGCCGCGGACCTCGATCTCCCCCATGTGGGAAACGTCGAACAAGCCAGCGGCCGAGCGGACGTGGCGGTGTTCTTCGATGATCCCCTGGTACTGTACCGGCATCAAAAATCCCGCAAAAGGCACCATTTTGCCGCCTGCCTTGACGTGGTGTTCATAGAACGGGGTCTTGTTCTCCATGGTTGCTCCCTAAAGATATATTATGATTTTTGGTTTAACGAAAGGAATTCTGCCGGGTATAAACTGTTATTATAGCCTAAAGACGGTTCATTTTCAATTGAAAACAAAAAATAACTGTTAGTGTTTTTGCATGGGTTTCCTGTCTTCCTGAATTCCTAAGAAGTTTCCAGGCGTGATCACGGCGCTATCTCCAGCAGTTTTTCCAGTATCGCGTCCTGCACCCGGCGGACCTCTACGGCCTTGCCGGGATAATTGTTGAACATAATGACAAAACAGTATACTTTGTCATCAGCACCAAAGGCAAACCCGGCCAGGCAGGAGACCCCTGTCATGGTGCCGGTCTTGGCCCGGACCCTTATTTTGGCTCCACTGTTCTGCATCCGACGGTAAAGGGTTCCGTCCACCCCGGCCAGCGGCAGGGCCTCCAACAGCTCGGTCTGCAGCAGGGGATCGCCATACAGCGTCATCAGCACTTCAGCCACCATCCGGGGATAGCACAGGTTATAGCGGGAGAGACCGGAGCCGTCGGCCACCTTAAAACTGCCGGGGGCAAAGCCCATCCTGTGCAGGGTCTTCTCCACTCCGTTAAAGGTGTCGGGGCCGGAAGAAGCGAAGGCCATACTGTCGCGGGACACCTGCCGGAAAAGCATCTCAGCTATAAAGTTGTCGCTCTCCTTGTTCATCTTCTGAATCATGGCGTAAAGCGGGGGCGACTCATGCAGCGCCAGGCAGGCCAGGCTTTCCGGGGTTTGGCCGATCCTGGCCCGGCCGGTGAACCGAATACCCTGGTCTTCCAGGATCTGGACAAATAAGGCGCCGCTGTATAGAGCTGGCTCGGAGATGCTGAAGAAATTGTACTGCACCGAGTCGTCCTGGGGCAGGTGGCCGCTGAAGGTGAAGACGTCTGTCCCGTTGGCATGACTGCGTTCGGCCCTGATCTTCCTTTTTATCCCCGGCCTGCTGGTGGTGACCTGGTTCTGTATCCTGATATAAGACAGTCCGGTGCCGGCACTGACCGCGGCCCGGCGGCCTATCCTTGATGAAGGCCTAAAACTAACTTCAAAGATATTCTGATTGGCCGAGAGGGCCGAGACCGGGGCATTGTAGGCATGGGGGCCCTCGTCCCACATCCAGCCGGCCCCGTATTTGACGGTGTCCAGATACGAGGCGTCCACTATCAGGTCCCCGGTGATCTGAAAAATACCCCGGGACCTCAGCCGGAAGGCCAGGTCCTCCAGGCCGGTTGAAGACAGCAGGGGGTCGCCGAAACCTTTGAGATAGACATCCCCCTTGAGCTTTCCTCCAGCCCAGGAAGGATGTCCGTAGACCGCGGTTCTGAACCGGCGGTGCGGCCCCAGCTGGTACAGGGCGGCGGCGGTGATGAATATCTTATTGACCGAGGCCGGGATGAAAAGCTGGTCCTGGTTCTTGGCGTACAACGGGGCAGACCCGCTCAGATCCGTCAGATACAGCCCGCACTGAGCCTGCGCCAGCGAGCTGTCTGCTAGCAGGGAGTCTATGGCCATTGCCATCCGGACCCGCTTGAGGACTGCGCTGTCCGGGACCGCCAGCACCGCAGTAGTTTCCGGCTTAATGGCCCCCTGCCCGCCGCAGCCCTCTATTAAGGCCAGAATCAGCAGGACAAAAATACCATTGATTTTATTTTTAGACATTTACTTTTCAAAAATTGGCTGTGGGTTTTCCAATGTTTGAGGCTTCGCCATTTTTGGTCAAATTTTCCGGAGATCACAAATACTTTATACCACGTATTTTCCCAGGCTGCCCGCTTCATACTTTTCCACCTCCACCGCCCGGTTGGCAAAGCCCTCCTTGCCCATCAGGCCGTAAGTGTAGCGCTTGCCCTCCTCCACCCCCGGCTGGTCCATGGGATTGACCCCGAACAGCCCTCCGGCATAGGCGGTGGCCGTCTCCAATAGAAATATCATTTGACCAATGACCGGAGCGGTGATCTGGGGGATTATAAAACTGCAGTTAGGACGGCCGTTCTTGGCCAGAGCCATGGCGGTGGCCCTCTGTTCGGCGTTCAAAAGATCGCCGAAATCATGGCCGCTCAAATATGCCAGATCTTTTATCTTGGGATATCCTTTGGGGATGGACAGGGTTGCCCGGAATTTTTCCACCCGGATGAAGGTCACCACCTTATCACGCGGCCCCTCGGCATATAGCTGTATCTGGGAATGCTGGTCTGTGGCCCCCAGCGCCTTGACCGGTGTGGGACCGGTCTCTACCACCTCGTTCCGGCTGTTAAGCTTTTTGCCCAGACTTTCGGCCCACAGCTGACGGAACCAATCGGCTAAAAGATAAAGACTGTCGGAATAAGGCATCATCACGCTGATATGATAGCCCTTCCGGTAAAGCAGGTACTGGGTCAGGGCATAAAGCCGGGCAGGATTGCGCCAGGGATTTTCTTCCAGGGTTCTTTTGCGCATGGCGGCCGCGCCGGCCAACAGGCCCTTGATATCCACTCCGGTCATGACCAGGGGAAACAGGCCTACCGGGGTTAGCACCGAAAACCTGCCGCCCACTCCGGAAGGAACCTCCAGACTCAACAGCCCTTCCTCCCGCACTATCTGACGCAAAATGCCTTCCTCGGGGTCGGTTGTGACCACCAGGTTATTTTTCCATTTGGGGCCCAGCGATTTGAACAACCACGCCTTGAGCCACAGGAACTGGGCGCTGGTCTCGGCGGTGGCCCCCGACTTGCTGATGACATTGACCAATGTTGTTTTGGGATTAAGCAGGGACTGAATGTTTTTCAGTTTTTCCGGGTCCACGTTGTCCAGCACCCACAACCGGGGCCGGCCCTTGAGCGTTTTTTTATCCTGATGGTTGTAGGTCAAAGGATTCAAGGCTGCCTGGACCGCAGCCGTGCCCAAGGCCGAGCCGCCGATGCCCAGCACCACCAGGTCGCTGAATTTGCCCTTCATCATTCCGGCCAGGGCCAGCGATGATTTTAAATGTTCCGGTTTCTCAGGCAGGTCAAAATAATCCATCTTCCCCTTGGCTCTCTGCCGGAAAAACCATTCCGAGGCCTGGGCCGCTTGCAGACCGGATTTCTCGATCTGGGAGTATGCGATCCCATGATCTCCCAGCCGCTCGGACATCAGGTTGTTGAAATCAAATCTGATCTTAAGCTCGGACATTTTACTTCCCTCACTTTTAAACAGTTTACAATTTACCGGTTTACAGTTGAGACGTTTGTCGTTCATTGTTCATTGTTAGCTGTAGACTGCCTGCCCTCAACGGGAGTACTGCAGCGACAGGGCCAACATGTCCTGCTTGAGGCCGCTGCCGGAGAACAACCGGCTGGTGGCAGCGGAACAATTAAGGGTGACAGGGCCGACTGTAAACGACTGCCCGGCTGAGATGAAATACATATCCTGCAGGCTGGGATAATTTTGGATCAACTGCGGCACCAATGGCGTGCCCACGGTAAAAAAGCCGAACCGCAGAATATAGCCCCGAGATGCTGGCTGCAACTCCATACCCAGTTTAAAATCGGCCCGGCCCTGATAATCCCAGGAGGCGTTCTGCCATCCGGTGATGTCTATCTGTCCAGCCAGGGTGGAGGTTGAATCGATCCGGTAATTGAAGCCCAAGGTTGAAAGGGCCGGCACCACTCCGTAAAGCGCCAGATCGTCACCGCCCGGTTCCGGCAGATAATCGGCGGTGCCTGTCATCCGGCTCTCTGTGCGAAGGCGGGTAAACAATATCAGCTCGGAATTGATTGTCATTTCTATTCCGGCATTTAGGTTGAGTCCTTGGGCAGAACCCTGGGTTATAAGGGTATCCCCTTTTTGCCAGATCATGGCCACCGACCCCTCGCAGAAGGATAGCCCGACCATCACTCCCTCAGAGACCTCATAAAAGCACCCCAAGGCAGTCAGGTGCAGGTCCAGGCTGGCTTGATACTGGATATAGGGCTGCCATTGGTCGGGAAAGTTCATATCGGTTTTCATGTAATTTGCAAACCCTGCGGCCAGTCCCCAGCGCCCAAAATTCCAAGCTCCGGCGGCTGCGGCCGGCAGGGCCAGGGACTGCCTGGTGGTAATCAGCACGTGGCTATGACTATCCGAAAGGAAATCTCCCGATACCACCGCCGAAGCCTTTGTACCGGGGATCTTCAACCGACAGGGATTGCCGAACAAAGCTGCCGGCCCCCGGTTAAGACAAGTAACGTTACCGCTACCCAAAGCTGCCGCGTCCAAGGTCTGGTAATAGTTATACTGCAGCGGCAGGGTCAGCTGGTATTGGACGGCCCAGACCGGCCGGCAGAGCAACAACAGCAATATGGCAGCGGTGGTTTTATTCATATCTAAAAAATAGTGGGAGAGGGCAGGTAAGTTATGGTTGTTTGAGTTGATGTTTTATGCCACTTCGGCTCTGATCAATGCAAGTTTATGGGATAAATAATCTGCGCAATCTGCGGATGTGATGCCCCGGGATCAGTCCCCGAACACGGTGCCGATGGACTTGGCCGCCCGGATCACCTCGGAGTCCGGCTGGACCAGCCGCAGCTGGCCCACCGCCTCCTTGATGGGAACCGCCTCCACCTTCAGGCCCTTGAGGGCCGCCATCTGCCCGAACTCGCCTTTGGCCATCAGTTCCACGGCCTTGACCCCGAACCTGGTTCCCAAAATGCGGTCGAAGGCTGTGGGGCTGCCTCCCCGCTGCAGGTGGCCTAAGACTGTCACCCGGCAGTCGATCCCGGTCCGTTCTTCGATATCATCGGCCAGCTTTTGGCCTATGCCGCCCAGCCGCACCGGGTCGGTGGACTCCTTGATGATCTTGCGGACCACCATCTCCCCGCCCTTGGGCTTGGCCCCCTCCGAAACCACCACGATGGAAAAACGCCGGCCCTTCTGGTTACGCTCGATGATCCGCCGGCAGACCTGGTTGATGTCGTAGGGTATCTCGGGAAGAAGGATGATATCACCGCCGCCTGCCACTCCGCTGTAAAGGGCGATCCACCCGGCATAGCGGCCCATGGTCTCCACGATCATCACCCGGTGGTGGGACATGGCGGTGGACTGCAGTTTGTCCAGGGCCTCAGTGGCGGTCACCACCGCAGAGTCGAAGCCGAAGGTGACGTCGGTGGCGGCCAGGTCGTTGTCGATGGTCTTGGGAATGCCCACAGCCTTGATGCCCCGGTCTATCATCTGCTGAGTGATGGCCATGGTGCCATCGCCGCCGATGGCCACCAGGGCCTCCAGCTTGGCCAGTTCAAAATTCTCCTGGACCCGCTCGAACACGTCCTGGTATTCCATCTCCCCCTTGGCGTTCTTGACCGCGTAGCGAAAGGGGTTGTCCCGGTTGGAGGTGCCCAAAATAGTGCCGCCCTCGGCCAAAATGCCCGAGACGTTGCGCCAGTTAAGCTCGTGATACCGGCCCTCGATCAGCCCGGCGTAGCCGTCCTCAATGCCGATCACCTTCATCCCGTGGCCGTTGATGGCGGTCTTGGCCACCGCCCTGATCACCGCGTTAAGACCGGGGCAATCGCCCCCGGCGGTCAGGATCCCGAAGCGCTTGATCTTGGACATCTGTGAAACTCCTTATCTTGAGCTGTAGACTGCAAGCCCTAAGCTTTATGCTTAGGCTGGGAGTTGATAGCTATCAGGGGGTAACCCCACCCTTCCCTCCCCTCGAGGGGAGGGAAAGAGGGAGAGGTCAATTTAAGATCTCCTCCACCAGTTTGACCACCTCCTGGGCGGCCCGGGGCCTGCCCAGGGCCAGGGCGTTCTTGCGCATCTGCGCCAGTTTCTGGGGCGAAGCCAGCACCTCGTCCAGCCGGTGAGGAATGTCCAACTGATGCATGGCCTTTATCCCGGCCCCGTGCTCCAGCAGCATGTCGCTGTTCATGTCCTCCTGTCCGGGGATGGGGTTGACGATGATCATGGGCAGGCCGCAGGCCATAGCCTCGGCGGTGGTCAGTCCGCCGGGCTTGCTGATCAGTATGTCGGAGGCCCGCATGTATTCGTCCATCTGTTCGGTGAACCCCACCGGGATCATCTTGAACGGCATTTGCTCCCGCATCTGGCGGAGGCGGCCCAGCAGCTTGCGGTTCTTCCCGGCCACCACCACCAGCTGAAAGTTGGACCTGACCGAGGCCAGTGAAGCCACTATCTTCTCGATCGGCCCCACACCAAAACCGCCTGACAACATCAGCACCACGGGCAGTCTGGGAGCCAGCACCAGTTTTTCCCGGATGGCGGCCGGCGATTTCTTTTTGGAGAATTCCAGGCCCACCGGTATCCCCAGCGTCCGGATCCTCTCCGGCGGAACGCCCGAAGCCATCAAGTGCTGTTTGCTGTTTTCATCAGCCACCGCGTAGTGTTCGCATTCCGGCAGGATCCAATATGAATGCAGTCCGTAGTCGGTGGTGACCGTCAGCAGCGGGGTCTCTATCTTCTCCTTGCGCTTAAGGTCGCAGACTAGCTGGGAAGCCAGAAAATGAGTGGATATTATCAGATCCCACTCCTGCTCCCTGATGAAAGAGGTGAACTTGCGGGTGTTGAGGGTGTCCAGCAGACGCAGCAGGAAATCTGGGCGGTTCTGGCGTTTCAGATTGTCCGAGGTGGTGAAGATGTAGCCGAACAGCAGCGGTTGCTTCTGGGCCATGTACAGATAGATGTCGTGATAGACAGTCTTGTAGAGCAAGGTGGAGTATTTGAGCAGGTCGATATGGGTGACCTGGCAGCGCTCCTTGCTCTGGGGCAGCAAGGATAGCGATTGCTCAATGGCTTTGGCAGCCATGGTGTGGCCGGCCCCGGCCGAGGCCGAGATAATCAGGATGTTTTTCATAGTGTATCTGTTGCCCGTTCGCCGTTTGATGTTTACTGTTTGCCGTTTGGTGTTCAGGGCCTTAAAAGCTTTCCTTGTCCTGGCGGCACAACACCGATTGATAGGGATTGAATTCAATATCCTTGGGTTTTAAGGGCATCAGCGGTAGTTCCAGTTCGGTCAATGGCCCCTTTACCAGCACCCGCAGCCGGGCCTGCCTTTTTTCCCCAAAATCTACCAACAACGGAATATACATCATAAAATCCGGAGAAACTTCCTCCTGACGGACTTTGAGAGTCACCCGGAATTTGCCATCTGGGGTCTTGCTGGTAGTATAACAATATTTGTAGTTGGGAATATCAGTGCCGTAAACCCATTGATCAAAAAACCATCCCATGTCCATCCACAGGTGTTTCTCCGCAATTTTCCGGAACTGTTCAGTACTTACTAGGCTGTCGCGGTAAGTGGCATAATAATCGCGCATCATGCCGATGAATTTGTCCTCCTTCATGGTGTTCAGGTCTATCAACATGTTCCGCAGCATCTGGATCACCCAGGCCCCTTTTTTATAGGTTATCACCGCGTTGTCCTCAAAGGTCTCACTGGTGATGTTGCGTCGGCCCAGCCAGATCGGCCCCGACCCCTTGCCATCCCCCAGCAGATATTTGCGGTTGTTGATTATATCGTCCCGGTATTCTTTGAACCACTTGAAATAGTTTTCATTGTCTTTTAACGCGTTCTGCATATACCACAGACCGGAGAACTCGGAAAGGCCCTCCGAGAGCCACTGGTCGTGATAGGAGTCATGGCTCACACCGTAGCCCAGCCATTGATGGGCTACTTCATGGGACCGTAACACTTCCTGATAGCTCTGATATTTATTGTAGAGGTTGTTTTTAAAACTGTACCAGGCTAGGTTTATCAGTCCCGGAAAAGCTACACCCCCGCCAAAAGGATATTGGGCGGCGCAGAGCCTGGAGGCCGGGCATTCCCCGTAGACTTTTTGAAAAAAAGCCAGGCTGTTGGCCACATCGGCCCCCACTTGCTTTTCATCCATCCGAATCTCGTCCGAGGTCAGTATGGTCACCGGAGGAATGCTGTCGTTGATTATTTTAGTTTCCTTAAAATACCCCATATTAAAAGTGAAGAACTGGACCGGGGTGGAAGTGACCCAGCGGCTGTTGACAATTGCATCTACGGTATCAGATGATATCTGGTCTCCAACGCTGATGAATTTGAACTTGGAGGGATAATGATAGGTGACGTCAAACAGCGCCCGGTTTGACTCGCCAGCGTAGGGATACCACCCTGATGATGACTTGATATACACCCAGTTTTGGAAGCGTTCCATCAAATCACCATGGTAGAAAACTGTCAGGGTACAGACTTGACCTGAGGCCAGGGGATGGGGCGAACGGACCCACATATCGTCCAACTCCTTCCCTTTGTAAAATTCGGCCGGGCCCAAACCTGCCCAGGACACCGAGTCCGCCTCCACCCCGGCGCACCATTGGCTGGCAAGGTAAAAGTTGAGCCACCGGCTGTCAGCGTGGTGCGATTTTATCACCAATCGGCAGACTACATCCATTCTCTTCTCACCCGAAATCAGACAGTCCATTTTGTAATTTAAAATACTCAGCGATTTTCGGATCTTTTCCTTTTCCGTTTTCAAGCTGTCGGCCTGCCAATGGAATTTGGAGATCAGGTCCAGGCGGTAGGTAGTCAGAGTGGCCTCTTTAATGCTTTTATAAAACTCCACTTCCTCGAAGGAATAGGGATCGAGTTCGAAAATCTCGGCGGCTTGATTGCCGGGGCCTTTGATGTGGGCATAGAACAATCCATTGGGCTGTTTTCCCAAAATGGTCTTCATTATCTCCGGTTCGCAGTAATCGCCTTTCAAGACGGAGTTGTAGGTGATATACTTTACCGCTTCATCGGCGGCTGAACCGAAGTCCTCGGAAATGGTCAGGGGGCCGAACTTCAGTTTCCGGTCAAGTTCTTCCATGGTCCCGTCGGCGCAAAGAAGGAACAACTCGCTGAAATCCCGGTTGATGGAATCGTTCTGGTAGAACCTGGCGATCTGCTGCCTTTCGACTTTAGTGGGCGGAACAAAGACTATGTTCCCCTTTCCCTTGAACACCGCGGCGCAGCTGAAACCGTCGATGTCGGAGCACAGGAACATCTGCCCTTCGCTTAAGGTAATGGTGGCGGCATCGCGCTTCAGCACCAAGTCCTTTACCTCTGCCCCCCGTGGCCCGGCCTTAAGTTTCTTTAACTGCTGGCAGACCTTCTCGTATTGTGTTTTGGTTCCGTCTCCGGCCGGCTGGGAAAAAGCAGGGGCTGACAGGAACAATCCAATCATTAGGGTCCAGGTCATGCTTTTCAACATTAGTGTCCTCCCCTATTTTCTGTTATTTTGTTCTTAAATAATCCCTGGGCTGCCTCCGATGGTTTCATCTCTTTTTTACCGGCGCTGGCAGAATAGCATGATGGTCTTCACCACTTGCTCCTGATCGTTTAAACTGAGGCCATGATGAAATGGTAGCGCCAAACTGCGGTCAGCCGTATCCTCGGTCACCGGAAAATCCCCTCGTTTATGTTTCAGTTCCTTCACCAGGTATGGCTGAAGGTGAAGAGCCGGAAAGTAGTGAGCACAACCGATACCCTTTCCCTGGAGGTGCTTTATCAGCCGGTCACGGCCCAAGCCTTTGAGTTTTGGAGGAACCAGGGCCACGAATACGAACCAGCTGCGGGTTATTCCGGGAAAATCTTTTAACACGGTGAATTCCGGCAGGCGTTCGGCAAAAAGCTTTTGGTAGTTTTGGGCCACCTTTTTCCGCCTGGCCAAAATCCCGGGAAGCCTTGCCAGCTGGGCCAAGCCCAGTGCGGCGTTGATGTCAGCCATCCTATAATTATAACCCAGGTCATGATGGGCCAGCCAGCCGCCCATGGAATGGCGCCCCTGGTTGCGAAGACTGCGCATAGCCTCGGCCAGATCATCGTCATCGGTCAAGACCATTCCGCCCTCGCCGGTTGTGATCTGCTTGTTGGGGTAGAACCCGAAAGCCGAGGCGATCCCGAAACTGCCAGCCTGCTTACCGTGATACTTTGCCCCCAAGGCCTCGCAGGAATCTTCGATCAGGATCAGTTCGTGTTTTTTGCAGATCCTCTGCAAGGCGGAATAATCTGCAGGCAGGCCGAAGACGTCCACCGCCAGTATTGCCTTGGTGCGCCGGGTGATGGCGGCCTCTATCATTTTAGGGTCAATGTTCAGGGTCTTAGGATCGATGTCCACAAAGACCGGCCTGGCTCCCTGGTACAAAATGCAGTTAACCGAGGCGGCGAAAGAATAGGACGGAGTGATGACCTCATCGCCGGGCTTTAACCCCAGGGCATGGGTGATCAGGTGCAGCCCGGCGGTGCCGGAGGAGACCGCCAGGGCGTGCTTGCGGCCGGTGTATCTGGCAAAAGCTTTTTCAAATTTCAGGATCTCCGGGCCCAGGCTTAGGGTTCCGGACTTGAGTACCTTGATTACAGCGTTGATTTCGCGCTGGGTAATGTCAGGGGAGGCTAGCTTGAGCACTTTTACCTCTAAGCATTGTTCAATGTTGTGTGTCAAATATCCCAGAGCCTTTGATGGAATACGAATGATGTGTACCCTTTAGCAGGCGAAGCTCAGTGCACCCTGCCATTGATTCCCTGACCCTACTCCACTGTTTCCCGGGGCCAGCGTTTGGCCTCATATGAAACAGCGGGTCCATCTGCCTCAAGAGGGGCAAACATCCCCATCCTTATCATACATGCCAGTATCCCCAGCCACAGTACCAGGGCCATCCCGGCCGGCAAGAACCAAGGCAGATACAATGCAGATACAGCCAGCAGCCCGAAGATCAGTTGAAATAGATACATGATGAGAATGGTCTTCCAGACTGAATTATAGCGACGGTGCATCAGGTCGTACACGTGCCGCCGGTCCCCGGTGAAGATATCACGGCTCAGGACGATCCGGCGGACTATGGCCAGCCCGGTGTCCAGCACCAGCCAGGAGAGCAGGATGAACCCGGCCAGCAGATGGATCAGCCCGTGTGCGGACAGAAGTAAAAGCATCCAGCCCAAAATGCCGCCCATCACCAGGCTACCGGAATCGCCCATGAATATCCGGGCCGGCGGTTTATTGATGGGCCAAAACCCTCCGGCCGCCCCGGCTAGAATGGCAGCCCAGCAGGCCAGGATCATGTCCCCCAAAAGCATTCCCAGCACCAGGAACCCCAGTCCGGCCAAAACCGTCAGGCCCGCGGCCAGGCCGTCCATTCCGTCCAGAAAGTTCAGGGCGTTGGCCGAGGCCACCAGCGCCATTATCCCCAGCAGGAAATCCATCCTCTCGAATCCCAGCAGGGTCAGGTGCCTGGAGACCAGCATGATCATCAGCCCTGCCCCGAACAGGCCCAGGGCCTTGATGTAGGGCTTGATCTCGTGCAGATCATCCAACAGGCCGGTAACGAACAGACCGAAACATCCTATGCCCATGGCCACCAGCTGGCGGTTAGAGATGATGACCCCGGGCAGCAGCCAGCAGACCTCCAAAGTGACCCAGATGGCCATGCCGATGGCAATGCCGCCGCTGCGGGGAATGGAATTGCTGTGCATCCCCAGTTCGTCGGGATGGTCCATGATGGCCAGCCTCCGCCCCAGGATCCTGGCCAGTGGCCCGGTCAGCAGCGCAGTTAAAAAGGCCACCATAAGAAGCAGTAAGTAGTTCAGCATCAACTTGGCTATTGGTTATTGGAAAAACATTGTCCGGGGAACGCTGATCAGCAGGAGAGGTCGGACAATCGCCCGGTAATTGACCACAGAAGGCAACAGGGATTCTTTATCGGCCACAAAAACACAGTTCAATTTCTAAATTCATATATCGAAGGCTTAAATCACCGCCATCCCTTTCATTTCTGCTAGTACCTCCGCTAAAATTTTGGTCCTCAAAGCGGGCTAATATCAAAGCGAAAGCTGACAGCAGACAGATTGACGGGATCCCGCTTTTGGGGGACAATGCCAAATGCTCAATCTGCAAAACTGCCTTGTTCAATGGGTTTCTTTGAATGATCCCGGTTTGAAACAATACCCGCGTCAACCCGCGTTTTTTTGGTGCCCCGCCAAAAGGGCAAAGTTACCAGACCCCAGAGCGAGCCCAAACCATAGGAAAAGTGCAGGGTGACAAATACCAGTGGCAGCAACAGCAGGGAGCCTAACGACAGTTTGGCGTTTACAGTTGTACTGTTTTCCGTTGGGTCGGTTGACGTGTCATTCTGAGGCATGTCCTGAGTTGGGCTACCTGACTTACGAGCGAAGGAGGGGCAATCCACCTTGCAAGCCGAAGAATCCGTTTTATGCTTATGTTTGCCAGACTGTAGAATGAAGAAAACCATGGCAGAAAAATAAGCGAATAGCTCCAGGAACAACATTCGCAGGAACAGCAGGTGCCAGCTCCAGGCTTTTAGATTTAGAACTCCGGGTTGCTTAAGACCAAAACCCTTTATGCCGTGCAGTGCATTGGCCAGCCTGGTCCCTGCCCCGTGGCCCCAAAGGTTGGCGCCCAGGCCGGAAAGGCTGAGGACGGTGAGAAGGATCAGGGAAGAGACGAAGATCAGGGGAATGAAGTGGCGCAGGCTTAGGGCATAGGGCGCAATGTATCTGGTATAGACCACCCACTGGCCGTTCATGAAGTTCTGGGCCCACAGCCCGGACAAGGTTGACCGGCAGTAGTAATGGCTTTTGATCTTGGGCGTCAGGTAGATATTGCCAGGCGTTGGGGCTTTGCTATTGTTATACGGTTGTGATGCCATTGACACACCATTGTTGCCCGATCGTATTCCCTTGCGTATTCTTGCATTCAGTTCTATGTCCTGGTTCCGGTCCAGCCGGGGGTCGTACCGACCGTACTTGGCGAAGGTTTCCCTGGGGAAACAGCCAAAAGTGACTGTGTCGGTATAGCCCTCGTAGTTTCCCATCCGGAAGGCCCCTCCACCCAGACCAAAAGCAGAGGCATGGGCCAACATAATGGCGTTGCTCATGGTGGTCCCACTGCCGATATTGCAGGCCGGTCCGCCCACGTTGCCGGCCTTGGTCTGTTCCAGGATTTTTACGCAGCTGGAAACGTAGTCCGGCTCCATCACTGCGTGGCCGTCGAAGCGCAGGATGATGTCCCCCCTGGCCTTGGAGATCCCTAGGTTCATGGCGTGGGGCACGGTTAACTTGGTGTTGGTAAGCACCTGAATGTGGAAGTCATCATACCCACTGTCGAACTCGGCAATCTGATCCAGGGTATCGTCGTCGGATAACCCATCCACTATCAGCAGTTCCATGCATTCCTTGGGGTAGTCCTGGGCGGCAATGGACTGCAGGCAGTTTACAATAAACTCCCCTTCATTTCTTACCGGTAGTATTATGGAGACATGAGGTTGCATTAAATACCGATTTACTTTTATACTTTCAACTTTTTTACTTTCAACTTTTTGCTTTCAACTCTGAGGACTCGTTGCGGACGGGGTGGATTATGGTGACAAATGGCTGCAATAAATTTTTGACAGGATTAACATGATTTATTTGCCGGCCATTACTTCTTCTACGGCTTGAAGCAATGCTGCCTTCCTTTTTTCCAGAGGGAAAACATCAATTATTCTTTGCCGGGCCTTTAGGCCGTATCCGTTCGGCAGGGCCAGGGCTTTTTTAATGGCCTCGGCCACGGCTTCCGGGGTTTGTTCTTCTATGTAGATGCCGGTATCGCCGACTACTTCGGGCAGGGCCGCCATGCGGGAGACAACCGGAATGCACCCGCCCAGCATGGCCTCGGCCACTGAACAGCCGAAGGATTCGTGGTATGAAGCCTGAACGTACACCTTGGCCTTGGCGTACCAGTTTTCAAGATCTTCATTGTATAACCCGCCGGTGAAAGTTACATTTGGCGGAGTGATCTTTTTCAATTCTTCCACACTGCCATCATGGCTGGGACCTATCAGGTAATATTTTATATCCGGCAATAAGGAAGCTGATTGGACAAACAGCTTAAGGCCTTTTTTAATTACCGTTTCCCTGGTAATCCGGCCGACTGTTATCACGTCATTAACTCTGGGGTTTTGAGGCAACGGTTCTTTGCCAAAACCGTGATAAAGGCATTTAACCTTGTTTTCTTTGGCCCCGGTATTTTTTATAGATTCAGTCCGATTGAAATTAGAAACGGATAGGGCCAGATCGCAATGCTTAAAGACGTAGTCAGGGCACCACCTTTTCCAACATTTTGCATAAAGACCGTAACCGATGGCTGGTTCATTGGCGACGTCGTCCCCCCCGGCGACAACGATTGATTTTTTGTTTAACATTCGGGCAAATAGAACGGCCCAAAACGCCTGCATTTTCCCGAACCAGCAGAAGACCAGATCGCAGTTCAATACGGCTTTGAATAAACTGACTGACGGCAGAAATGAATTGCTTTCAACATTTACCGTTTGGTGGAAGTCGGATAAAATGTCATGATCCTTTTTCACAAAGGACATCATCTTGGGATGAACAAAACATATCTTCATACAATCTTATCCATCAAAGGGATTATCTTAGAAGCCCTTTGTACCCAACTGTTTTCCCTAGCATAGTTCTTTCTCTTACACTTTTTGCTTTCATCGTTATCCTTAAGGACCTTTTCTATAGAACCTGCAAATGCCTCCGTGTTATCAGCCATTTCCACCCATTCTTCATATTTGCTCATTTCGGGTAAGGAGGTGGATACTATCGGCAAACCCATCGCCATATATTCATGGAACTTATTGGGATCAACATATTTATTGAATTCGCAATCCAATCTGTATGGTATTATTCCCACATCAAACAACTTAAGGTAACCAGGCAAAACAGCCCAATCCAACCAGCCGGTTAAGATCACATTAGGCATGCCCTTTAATTCATTGAAAATGGGGGTCTCCGCCATCTTTCTGCTTTGAACCGGCCCCACCAAAAGAAAAGTCCATTCCTTTTTTAATTCGGCCAGTTTCAGCAACAGCTCCGCGTCCAAACCTTCGTGGATAGTGCCCAAATAACCTATGACAGGTTTTATTATGCCTTTTGTTAAATTGGCCCTTAAATCTTCGGCGGCTCCAACTCCGGAGAAATATTCATAATCTGCGGAATTTGGCAAATTATGGGTCTTTTCCTTAGCCCCGTTTAATTCTTCGGCAAGCTTTGACGCCGTGGTTATGATCAAGTCGGCTCGTTTTACCAATGCATGATCCAATGTAAACACCAACCCGGCCAAATCAGGACTTAGGCCTACTGCCTTTTCATATTTGTCGTATCTTTCGTAAACCACTTTATAGTTAGCCGGAAGGTCCATTTCCATTAATTGATACGGATGCGACAGCCATAAGACAGTATTGTCAGGTAAAAATCCCCTGTTTTTTAAGAGTTTTTCTACCTGGCTTCTATATATGCTCTTTTGAATTTTCTGAGCAAAAGGTATATGCCGGGCAATAAGTGGATGGATGTATAATTTTGGTCTATTAACTGACAAGTTATTGCCGTGTTTTTGGGGCTCTGATTCAAATACCTTACGCCACCGTTTAATATTACCGAACAGATCTGTAAGCATAAAAATTGGCCGGTTAAAGCAAACAACCTGCCCGTTACTATCAGCCAACTGGCGGGCTATCTCGTTAAACATACTGGCCCGATAGGATAGTTCCCAATCGGGCGAAAGAAATACTATAAGATTTTTTATCACTGAAAAGGCAATATATATTCTAATTTATAGTTCATCTCCCGGCTGCGTGTTCCTATCGGCTTGGCCGGGATACCGGCAACTATAGTGAATTCCGTCACGTCTCTTGTTACTACCGCACCGGCTGCCACTATCGCGCCCCTGCCTATCTTGACCCCGGGCAGAATCATGGCAGCCGAGGATATCCAAACGCTATCCTCTATTATTACAGGTTTCTTCTCCGTGTTGAACATGGGATCATTCGGCAAATGCTGCCAGGTGAATATTTTCACGTAGGGCGAGATATTAACATTGTCACCCATAGTTATCCCAGCCCTAAAGTCCAGATGGCAATGGTGATTTATAACGCTATTCTTTCCCAATGACAGCTTGCCGAAATGTTTAAAGTCAAAATGACAGTTACGTTGTATGACCGAACGGGAACCGAACTTTGCCTTTAGGATAAGAATGTATACCAACCTGCGAATGATCCAGAAAGGGCAGGCATTAACAAATTGATTAATGACGTACATCCCAAAATAGAATATGAAGGCTTTTATTCTTTTCATAAATAATCCTTGATCTGATTTACCCTGTTGTCCCAATTTTGGGTAAGGCCGTATTCTTTTCTCTTTGTCTGACTGGTCTCATCCTCTTTAAGCGCTTTTTCTATGGCGGCAATGAACTGATCCTTGTTTTCTGCCAGATACACATAATCCTTGTACGGCCTTACCCCGGCCAGGTTCTGGCTTACTATTGGTTTACCGGTAGCCATATAGTCAAAAAGCTTTATGGGGCTTTCGCTGTCTACTAGTTTGTTTGCCAAATGCGGTAACAGACAAACATCAAATGAAGCAATTGTGCCAGGCATTTGCGTATATTCCATCCCATCTATAAAATATACGTTTTTAGGCCAGTCAATCTGGGCGTCCAGGCTTTTGTTTCCGACCAGGACAATACTCCAATCAGGTTTTTCTTTGGCAATGGCCTTGATAAGTTCCAAATCCAATCGGTAATTTATACTGCCCACATATCCCAATACCGGTTTGGGTATATCTTTTAGACTATTATATAAATCCCCGTCGGTTATGAGCGAAAACACTTTTTCGTCCACCGCATTTGGCATTACTGCAATGTTTTTATTGAGCGGGGTTTTGATATCTCTCAAATATTCTGTTTGGACAAATACCTGGTCAGCTTCCTTGGTTAGCTGGTTATCCCATTCTATTATACTTTTTTTGATGTTCCGCCAATTATCAAATTCACTGAATTGCTCGCTGCAATCGTAAATAAGTTTATACTCTTTAAAACATTTTAGCCATAGTGCATCAAACGGCAGACTGGCCCAGAATACGTCCGGTTTAAAACCTTTGGGCAGTTTGGAAAATATGCTCCATTTTACTATAGATAAATTCAAGCCCTTCAATGCCCCGGTGGTAAAATAGGGCAGGATAGAAAATGGGGTGATAATTGTTATTTTCCCAAGATCAAAAGCAAAACCCGCTTTAAAAACCCTTGACCACCTTTGGGCGGATTCTTTATCTGCCCTGCCCGTCAGGTATTTAATAAGTGAAGTGCCGCTTAATGGCAATTCGATAAAATATAATGTTTCTACCCCCGGTAATTTTGAAAGACGCATGGCAATCTGCTGGCGCCTACGCCATTTATCATCCCACTGATCTGAATAATAGAATATTCTTTTTTTCATCTACACACAACCCACAATGTCTTTACTAGACATTTTTATAAATTTGCTCAATACCTCTTTATTTTTTGCACCAACTACAACTATATTATCTCTAAAGACCCATTTTAATAATGGGATACTTTCCAACACAACTATTAAAGTTCTATATGGTATTGGTAGATTATCTATATTGTTTCGCCTTGTAACGTATACTTTTGTGAAAAAACCCACAGACTGTAAATCATTTTTCAAAGCAAGCGGGTTTTTTATATTAACATGACCGGCTTTACATTCTTCTACTTGCCTTTCATTAGAACTTTTCAGTTTCTTCATTTGGACTATCTGCCTAATATGGCGTGTAGCCATATATACATGTTTTTGTAGCCACTCATTTGGGTGTGTACCTATCACTATTACTCCGTCATCTTTTAGGATGTAATATGACTGTCGTAAACACTCAAGCCATTGCCATTGATATAAATGCTCAACATTGGCCCAACTCATAATTCTATCAAATAGTACACCATTAAAGGGCATTGACTCTGCACAAGCCTGTATTATCATGAATCTTTGTTTAACGTCATTACTGTAGAAGTCAAAACATTCTTTTGCTTTTTTAATAGCCTCATATGCATAATCAAAACCGAATGACTCAACGCCTTTATAGGCTAAATACATAACCAATTCACCACGTCCACATCCGATATCTAACACTTTCATTCCAGGCATAATTTTCACTTTACATAAATCATTTAAACGACAACATAGTAGCTTAGCACCTTTGTTATTGCAGAAATATTCATAGTTGCCAGGAGCCATTTGCTTAAAATAGTTTTCGTCATATTTATTTTGACTATAATATTCTTTCCCAATCATAAAGACCTCAATAATTACAGTTATACAATCTACTTTTGGGGGCCTTTAGTTGCCCAAAATATAATATGGCCACAGAACACTAATTTAACAAGATTTGTTTTTTTTACGTCCCACTTACGTAGCCAACTTAAATTATCTATCAACCGATTTAACGGTGATTCATTGTCGAACCAACGATCAAATAACTTTGGTCTATTCAACCCCCGTCTAATGATCAATGTTAAACCATCAATGCCTGGACGTATTTCCTTCAGCACTAATCCTTCTTGATTGAACAATTTGCACACCCCGTATATTGTGAAATTAAATATACTAAAGGAATGGAAAGGTTCAAGCTGTGAAACTGAACCAATTATATTACCACCTGGCTTTAGTATTCTAATAATCTCTTTTACTAATTCATTTGGATGTTCAACGTGCTCAAATACCTGCCTAGTATAAATAACATCAACAGAATTATCGTTCATTGGAATATTTGTACCGTCGTAAGTCATTATATTTTTGCTTTCATTGACTCTCTCCCTCACTTCTGGTGAATCTTCAATATCAATCCCTATCCAAATAATGTTGGGGTTGATATTTTTGAATATTTTCTCTGTTTCACCCCGGCCACACCCTAAATCTAAAACATTGCTTCCTGGTTTTAATTTCTTCAATATTTTATCGATAAAACGTACAACTGATACTTGCTTGGCATGGTCATTTGTTAAGAATTTATCGAAATATAATTCCTGTTCACCCATTTCAATTACCCATCGTATTTATGGTTTTTAAATACATTTCAAGTTTTTTAGAGATTGCTGTCCATGTAAATATATTATTTACCCTTATCTGACCGGCGTTTCCCATTCGATCTCGCAATGCTTTATCTTCTGTTAGTCTTAGCATAGCCTTAGAAAGTTGCTTAATATTGTTTGGTTCTATTAAAATTCCTGTAACGCCGTCTTCTATAGCATCTGGCACACCACCTTGCTGGGTTCCTATAACAGCTTTGCCGCAAGCATTGGCTTCCAGATAAACTATTCCAAAGGTCTCAACATCCCTGCCTACAATTTTTGAAGGTAAAACAAAATAACTGCATTGCTTCATCTCGGTATAAACCTCATTTGCCGACTTAGCACCGGTAAAGATAATTTTATCCGAACACTTCAATCTCAAAGCTAAAGTCTCAAGATTCTCTCTTTCTGGTCCGTCACCAACTATCTTTAAAATCGCTTTGGGATGTATGGCCGCCACTAAAGCAAATGCATTTATTAAATCGTCAATACCCTTCTTGGGTACCAGCCTCCCGGCCGTCAATACAACAGTATAGGCTTCAGTGTTGCATGTGATATCCAATTTGTGTTGGCTAATTCGATCCGGCCACACACCGGGGTTTAGTATTTTTGTTTTTAATACTACCTTTGGATATTTTTGTACCACCTTGTCTTTTGTATAATTGCTGTTTGCCAATATAAGATCGGCATTTCTAAACAAACAATCAAGATAATATTTATCTAAATCACAGGACACTGCGTAATCCAGGTCATTTCCATGTGTAAGAACCGCCAAGTGAGTCAAATTGAATTTTCGTGCAAGTGTTCCCCCTGCACTTAGGGTGCTAACTGCATGGCCGTATAATAAAACATCAATTTTATTTGTTAAACATAGATAAAAAGTAACTATACATGGCCAAAGATTAGACATCCTCTTTGTCCTTTTATACCGTATTACCCTGTATGGCAGGCTGGCATCATTTTTACCAGCCATATCAGGGGCTAATACCCAAACCCTATGGCCTGCCAGTGCCATGCTTTCGGCTATCCCATCAATAAAAATAGAAACCCCGCCGATATTAGGCAAATAATCACCTGCAATTAATAATAATTTCATTGTTTATGCTTATTAAATATTCCACCTATCAATACAAACATTAGCACTATGAACTGCAACAAGGCTACTGCCTGATAGATTGAACCACCCTTGACAATAACATAGCCAAGCAAAACCATCAATATAAATATTAAATAAATCATTTCAATTGTCTTTTGTAATATTGATTGATAAACCCAACAAAACCCAATATAGTTCCCTCAGTTGATTATAATTAAAAGTGTAGTCAAAAAGGCTTTGCAACAGAAACCAACTTAAGGCAACAATACAACCCAAGGAAACAGCTTTTTTATGTTTATCCTTTTGTTTTTTATATGCTTTTATTATTACAAATAGCCAGACAGTATTCAACAGAACAAACACCAATACAGGGAAGATTCCATAAGACCAAGCTTCCTGTAAGAATAGATTGTGGGCATGTATTGCAGTAGGTCCCTGACTGTAACCCCTGACCAGCAATGAATAATTATAGCCCTGGCCAAACCAGATATTTTCTATTATTTTAGAATAATAAGTTTGATAAATAGCCCAACGTGAAAATTCTTGTACTGGCGTTTGGGTAAACACTAAAATATGTTGTTTAGTGCCATAGGGTAAAGCCCACATTACTAATGTAATTACTAAAACGCTGAAAATCGTAATATAAAACACCTGGGTTTTATTTGACCGTTTGAAAAATACAATTAAAAGAAATATTGCTAGTATTCCTACGGCCATAATACCAGCTCGGGATTGAGACAGGATAATGTTGATTATCGCAAACGCTAGAATTACTGCCCAATGCCATTTGTTTTTTTCGTCTTCAGCCAACAGCAATATTACTGCAAAAGATGATATCACGCCCAGATATACGCAGTAAGGATTGGCGTAAAAAAACGGACCTATAGACCGAGCCAAACCGCCGGCTGCCACCGGCTGCCAGTACCAACCTCCCATCTTAGATGCATACTGGGCGTAGTCTCCGTAAATCAACCCACCAATTTTACTGCTGATAAGTGACGATGTCCAACCAGAGCCCAAGACAACCTGAGTCAACCCCAGCAAAGTTGAAACAACCGATACATATAATAATAATTTTAACATGAAAAAGGCTTGGTCGTAATTATCGGCTGCATATAACCCTGCCAAGTAAAACATCAAACTGCTTAGCAGAACCAAATAATCAGCTAGGGTTAAAGCAGGTTCCGGGGAGGTGAAAAAACTGATGGCCCGGGCTAGCAGATAAAGTATAATAATAATATTGTACGGTGTATATTTGGGCCATGCATTTATTGTTTTTAAATTGGTAAGCAAATAAAACAATACCGCCAGGTTTGCCAACACTTCAGCCAATGTAATGCTTAAACCTGTAATACCCCTGAGATATCCTTGAAAGGGGATTACAACAACCAGAGAGATAGCGCAGACATAACCGCATTTTTTAAAAAAGCTAAACATGTTTGATCGTTTTTTGAGTGTGCGTCATATTACGAGTCAACAATAACGTCCACGCTATATGCAATAAATATGCAAACAGGTAAGCATACGACAGCCCCAAAGCACCCTTTTCCTTAAAGATAAAGAATATACCTATTAGAGTTAATCCTGTTATGCCATTTAAAATAAAACCCAGCCACATTTTACCTGAAGCTGCTATGGTATGCCCCAATGGCATCTGTACCGTTACAAAAACCGCTGATATTGCAAGTATTAATAAAGTGGTGTTGCCGCCTGCAAAAGATTTCCCGTAACTTTGCATTATTATGTTTTTACCAAATACAATTATAATGGCGGTGGGAACAACCACGGCCAGATTGATCGCTAAATTTATAAGGATCAAATGCCTGACGCTTTTTTTATCGCCCGTTCCGTATTTATCCGAAAGAATTGGAGTAACAGTTTGGCCCACCCAGCGGGGAAATATCAACAAAGAATTACGCCATTGATTGGCCGCGTTGAACAGGCCCAGTTCCGCATAGCCTCCTATGGTATTGACCATAATTGCGTTTATTACCCATTGGATCGGGCTTATCATAATATTGGAAAGCAATGAAGGCAAAGAAAATTTCCATAATACGCCGATCTCTTTTTGCCAGTCATTGTAATCTGTTTTAATCCCGGACAACTTTTGTATGTTCCCCAGCGACACATAATTAATCGCACAACTTATACTACTTGAGACAACAAAACCTGCGATGGCTCCCTTAAGTCCCCACAGGTATGTCCCCACCAAAACAATAATAAAGTTCGCCACCGAAACAATGGTGCTGTTCCTGGCTATCACTTTAAAGGCTTCAAACCCGGTTAAAGCACCATATTGGGCCCCTGCCAGGGTGCTGAAAAACAACAGCCCGCAACTTAGTTTAATTTCCCCTGAAAGATGAGGCGCATTAATGATATTTCGTGTAATATAATTTGAGAAAAGCAATAAAATAAAAGTTGCAATGAGGCCGGTACCGATTGCCAAAATGTTGGTTAAACCGATCACTCTGCCTGCTTTTTCGGCATCCTTGTTTTTGAATTCAGAGATATATTTAGTTGCTGTTATCCCTAATCCAAACCCGGCAAATATGCCGAATATCTCCACGGTGCTGCGGATCATGGCCAACTCGCCAAACCCTGTTCGGCCCAGCATTCTGGCATTTAATATGGACAATACAATAGCCAATACCGCTACAACAATATTGCCGACTACGGTCCAGAACATACCTTTGGCAAATCTGTACCTAAGTGTATCGTAGGGTAATTTATCGTTTATATATTTTAATAGTTCTTTTGGTAAAATACGTTGCATATATTTTATTGCAGTTATTGCTTTACTTCTTGCAGCAATCTCCCCCATACACCCCAGCCGCAATTGCCCCCAGCAAAAACACCATGGCCAGCTGTACCCAGGAACTGGGCACCGTCCCCAGAATGTGTCCGGATATGACATGCAGTTTCATCAGGATCCCCACCAGCAGGCTCAACCCCGCCAGCACCATCAGGCACAACATGGTCTTCTTCATCTTCTTCCCTCCGTTTACCGTTTAGAGTTTCCCGTTTAAAGTTAACCAGTTTATAGTTTTCTGTCTCTATATTCTGACTTCACTTTTTTACTCTTATCTGTTAGGCCGAACTAAATCGAAGCCGTGCCGAAGGACTGTTTATCGTTTGAAGTTTCCCGTTAATTGTTCCCAGTCAATTGTTAACTGTTCTTGGAATGCCATTCCCAGGCCGTCCTCACTATCTCCTCCAGACCTGTGTACTTTGGCTTCCAGCCCAGCGTCTTCCTGGCCTTCACCGAAGAGGCCACTAATCGCGGTGGATCGCCTTCCCTTCGGGGGGCCGCCTTGGCCTTGATCTCCCGTCCGGAGACCTTCCGTGCCGTCCCTATGACTTCCTTGACCGAAAATCCGTTCCCGTTTCCCAGGTTAAAGCAGTCGCTTTTGCCTCCGCCGCTCAGGTGCTCCAGGGCCAGCAGGTGGGCTAAAGCCAGGTCGTCTACGTGGACATAGTCCCTCAGGCAGGTACCGTCCGGAGTGTCGTAATCGGTGCCAAATATCTTGACCTCTGGGATCTTTCCCAAAGCGGCCAGCAGGGCTAATGGTATCAGATGGGTCTCCGGGGTATGATTTTCGCCGATTACGGCCCCTGGCGCTGCCCCGGCCGCGTTGAAGTAGCGCAGGGCCGCGTACCTTAAGCCGTATGCCCCCGAATAGTCGCTCAGTGCCTGCTCTATCATCAGCTTGGTCCGGCCATAGGGATTGATGGGGGCCAGCGGGTGATCCTCGTCCAGGGGATCCCGCACCGGGTTGCCGTAAACCGCTGCGCTGGAGGAAAAGACGATCTGCCTGGTCCCGGCCCGCAGCATGGCCTCTAGCAGGTTCAGGGTGTAACTCACGTTATTCTTGTAATAGGTCTCGGGATCGGACATGCTCTCACCCACAGCAATGTACCCGGCAAAGTGCATCACAGCGTCAAACTTTTCGGTTTTCAACAGTTGACTTAAGCCCTCACGGTCGGCCAGGTCCATCTGGATGAACCGGCCCCACCCGGCGAACTCGCGGTGACCGTGGACCAGGTTGTCCACTACCAAGGTGTCGTAGCCGCATTCGCTCAAAAGCTTGTTGGCATGCGAGCCTATGTAACCGCAACCGCCGGTGATCAATACTTTAGACATGTATGCTGTATACTGTTTGGCGTTCACTGTTCATTGACAATTGTCTTGACTATCCGCTCCGCCGCATGGCCGTCCCACCTGGGGATCGAAGTTTTGCGCTGTCTGCTGTATGCTGTAGGCTGTACGCTTTTGAATTTGCCCCAGGCTTTAAGTATCGCTCCGGGCTTCGTGCCGATGACCTTGTTCGTCCCCAGTTCCACCGTAACCGGGCGCTCGGTGTTGGGCCGCACCGTAAAGCAGGGCACCTTCAGAAAACTTGTTTCCTCCTGCACCCCGCCGGAATCGGTGAATACGCAGACCGCGTGTTGCTGCAGCGCTATAAAATCCAGGTATCCCAGCGGAAGAACTATCTTCAGCCTGTTTTTACTATTTCCAATTTCCGATTTCCCATTTTTTACCCTGAGCGGGGCCTGCGGTGAGCAATGCCGAACCGTCGAAGGACTGCCGTTTGTCTTTGTTTTCAGCCGTTCGAGAGTTCGTGGGTGGGCTGGGAATATTACCGTGGTTTCCTCGGCGATCTGCTCAAATGCTTTTACGATGGGGCCCAAGACCTTGGGGTCGTCCACATTGGAGGGCCGGTGCAGTGTCAAAATCACGTAGGGCTGTATCCTGTCCCCTTTTACCAACCCCAGTTTGTTCAGGCATCTTTTATTTTTTATTTTTGGTATTTCAGTTTTAAGCGTATCGATCATCACATTCCCGGCGAAATGGATCTTAGTTTTGGGAATTCCCTCTTTCAGCAGATTCCCTAAAGCCTCGGGACAGCTGGTGAACAAAAGGTCCGAGATATGATCTGTCAGTACCCGGTTCAGCTCCTCGGGCATGGTCTGATCGTAACTGCGCAGGCCGGCCTCCACATGGGCCACCGGGTTACCGGACAGCTTGGCGGCCAGGGCGCAAGCCATGGTTCCCGTTACATCGCCCACCACTATCACCAGGTCCGGTTTTTGGACGGCCAGCACTTTTTGGAACTTGGTAATGATCTCATCGGTCTGCCCGGCCGTGGTGCGGGCCTTGACGTTAAGGAAGATGTCCGGTTTGGGAATGTTCAGATCTTCAAAGAATACCTTGGACATCAGATAGTCGTAGTGCTGGCCGGTATGCAGCAACAGAATCCCGGGCCGTTTAGCTTTGGGCAAAGCCTTAAAGGCCTTAAGCAGCGGGGACACTTTGACGAAGTTGGGCCGGGCTCCGGCCACAATGATGATCTTTTTGTACTTGATATTCACTCCGGACGCAGATTTTCGCAGATTAAGATGATTCAATTGCTTGTCAGGTGATACTTGCGAAACCATTGTATATGCTTTAGAGTTCTTTGGCGCCTTTAGCGGGAAGGTCCCGTAAGCACAAATATCCGCGTCGACCTGCGGGTATCCGCATCCCGTCAGGTACGGTTCCCGGTCAGCACTTTCCGCACCGCCGCTATCACATCGTCCACATCATCTTCCGTCATCCGGTTATAGAACGGCAGCGTCAGCTCTCTCTCTCCCAGCCACTCGGCATTGGGAAAATCCCCCGGCTGGTATCCCAAATATTCTTTGGCATAGCTGAACAGGTGCACCGGGGTGTAGTGGATGTTGGAGCTGACGTTCTCCTGCTTCAGAAGCTCTATCATTTTGTTCCGGTCGATGCTCAGCTTTTCCAGGTCCAGCAGCACCGGATAAAGGTGCCAGCAGTTCCGGCCGTTTGGATCCTCGCCCGGCAGTATCAATTCCGGGAGATCTGAGAAGCCCTCCCGGTAACGGGCGGCGATGGCCCGGCGCTTTTCCAGGGTCCGCTCTATCTTCCGCAGCTGGTGGATTCCCAGGCCAGCCTGGAGATCAGTCATGTTGAACTTGTAGCCGGGATAGATGATGTCGTACTGGACCTTGCCACCGGGGGCGTAACGCTTCCAGGCGTCCTTGTTCATGCCGTGAAGCGACATCACCTTTATCTTCTCCGCCATCGCGGTGTCGTCGGTGGTCACCGCCCCGCCCTCGCCAGTGGTCACATTCTTGACCGCGTGGAAGCTGAAGACCGTGAAGCGGCTGATGGAGCCGGTCTTTTTCCCCCGGTGCTCGGTGCCGATGGCGTGGGCCGCGTCCTCGATCACCGTCAGGTTGTGCTTTTTTGCCAAAGCCCCGATACGGTCCATATCGCAGCTGCGGCCGGCATAGTGCACCGGAATGATGGCCTTGGTTTTTGGAGTTATAGCGCTGGCAATCAGCGCCGGGTCTATATTGAAATCTTCTTTATTGACGTCTACCAGCACCGGCCTGGCCCCGGCGTGCAGTATTACGTTGATCGAGGCGGCGAAGGTATAGGGAGTGGTGATCACCTCGTCCCCCGGCCCGATATTAAGGGCTTTAAGACACAGGAACAGCCCGGAGGTGGCCGAGTTTATCATCATGGCGTGTTTGGCCCCCACGTAGGCGGCTAGTTCCTGCTCGAACTTCGCCACCTTAGGCCCGGTGGTGATCCAGCCGGAACGCAAGGAATCAACTACTTCGTCAATCTCTTCCTGCCCGATGTCCGGGGGACAGAAGGGCAGCATGGCCTGCCGTTTGGGGCGGTTTAAGTATTTTTCGTCTGGCGTCATTTTGCTCTGTTTTCCATTTCAATTATCTATGTTCAAGATTCTGTATTCAAAATTCAGTCTCCAGTGTTCCGCCCGGCTTTTTGTCATCCCTCCCTGCGGAATCCCGGTATCACCTTCTGTATCGCCGCCACCACCTTGCTCTCGTCCCCGGTCACAGCTGCCTTATATAGCTGGGGCAAAAGCACCGGCAGGTCATTAAGCCTGGCATGCTTGCCCTTGACCATGAAGATCTGTGCGTGCTTGGTGGTGTTGATCCCCTCCTCAGCGGTAAGTAATTCCTCGTAAAGCTTCTCCCCCTTGCGCAGCCCTGTGAACTCTATCTTGATGTCGGTGTCAGGCTCCAGTCCCGAGAGCTTTATCATGTCTTTTGCCAGGTCAACTATCTTAACCGGCTGACCCATATCCAGCACGAACACCTCTCCGCCCGACCCCATAGCACCGGCCTGGATCACTAATTGCACAGCTTCCGGGATGGTCATAAAGTAACGCTCCATGTCTGGGTGGGTGACGGTCACCGGCCCCCCGGCAGCGATCTGCTTTTTGAACAACGGCACCACGCTGCCGCTGGAACCCAGCACATTGCCGAAACGGACCGCCATGAACTTGGTTTTCCCCCTTCCGTTCAGGCTCATGATCATCTTCTCCGAGATCCTCTTGGTGGCCCCCATCACGCTGGTGGGGTTCACCGCCTTGTCGGTGGAAATCAACACGAAACGCCCGGTCCCATGCTTTAGGGCTGCTTCGGCCAGTATCTTGGTGCCGAAGATGTTGTTCTTGACAGCCTCTCCCGGGTTCTGCTCCATCATCGGAACGTGCTTGTGGGCCGCGGCATGAAACACCACCTGGGGATTGTGCTTTTCGAAGACGGCTTCCACCCGGGCGGCGTCGGCCACGTCGCAGATCAGGGTGACAAGCTTCAGTGTCTTGTGCTTTAAGGCCAGCTCGGAGGCGATATGATACAGGCTGTTCTCGCCCTTGCCAGCTAAAAGTAGCTTTCCCGGATTAAAGGTGGCGATCTGGCGGCAGAGTTCCGAGCCGATGGAACCCCCAGCCCCGCTCACCAGGATGGTCTTACCGCTTAGGTACCCGGCTATTTCCTCCAGGTTGATATTGATGGCTGGTCGCCTTAAAAGATCCTCCAGTTCAATGTCCCGGATCTGATTGATACTGACCTCGCCCGAGATTATCTCCCGGATGCCAGGGACGATTTTGAACTTTATCCGGGCCTGCTGGCACTGTTCCACCACAGCCTTGACCACTTGACCCGGAGCTGAGGGAATTGCTATCACTATGGTGTCGACCTTCCTGTGCTCCACCAGCCTCAGGATGTCCTTTAAGCCACCGCCGATGGTTATGCCATGGATCTTTTGTCCCTGCTTTTTAGGATCGTCGTCCGCGAAGGCCACCGGCTGGTAACCGAATTCCGGATGGGCCAGCATCTGGCGGACCACCATTTCCCCGGCATCCCCGGCCCCCACTATCAGCACCCGGCTATAGGTCCTGTCCTTGGAGGCGGCCTTCTGCCTGCCCTGGGACCACAACCGGTAGGCCATCCTGATTCCGCCTATCAACATCACGTCGCCCAGCCATTCTATGATGATCACGCTGCGGGGATAGCCCCAGGCTGGCACTACAAACCAGGTAGTGGCGAAAATTATGATCGAACCCAATGAGATGGCTTTGAGAATGACCACCAAATCCGTCATCCCCACGTAACGCCATACACCTTTGTAAACTCCCAGGTACCAGAATATGGCGATCCTTAGCAGGGCAACCAGTATCGCCAAGGATATGAAGTTGGATTGAAATGGCTCTATGATGTTCCCCTCAAAGCGCAGGGCAAAAGCCCCCCACAGCGCCAGACAGATGGCCGCTGCATCCAGAAGCACCAGGGTCCATTTGTTCTTTTCCAGATATTTTATTGTCATGTCATTTCTCTCCCGGTCTGATTGATGCCAGATAATGGGTCAGTAAAATGGGGAAACAAGAAAGTCCTTCGCACAGGCTTCGGCTTGCACCCGCTAACCCCCTGGCCAAAGGAGGAAGCAAGGTGGTCTTCTGCGTCCGGATCCGGCATTGGGGAAATAACCTTTGTATCTCTTTGCGGCCGATACCCCGGACATCTGGGTTCCGGGGATTGTCATAACGGAAATCGTACCAGATGATCACGCCTTTCGGCCCCAGCACCCGGACCATTTCATTAGCCACGCTCTTTTTGATTCCTTGATCCAGTATCGAGGTCAGCACCGTGCTTTGCAGCACCATGTCAAATTTGCCCCTGGCAAACGGCAACCGGGCCCCGTCAGCCAGGGCGGCGGCGATATTCGGCGATAGCTTTCGGGAGACTTCCAGCCTATCCCGGATGATATCCGTACCGGTAAGGTTTTCCGGCTGGGCCCCGTATTTCAACAGCTCCCTCAGCCACATCCCGTGACCGCAGCCCAGATCCAATATCCGCAAGCCGCTTAAATCGATTAAATTTTCCCTTTTCAGCAGGTCCAAAAAGGCCCGCTCCCGCTGTTGGTACAAAAACAGGCTGCCGGGGTTAAAATAGCTGTAGCGCCCGGCCGGGACCGTTTCCTCCCGCCGCTTGTAGCTGTTCCGGACCCTTTCGATTTCTTGGTGAACCAATGCGGTCAAAATGCCCCCTTTCCATCTATCACCACGGCCACTGTTTTCAGGATGATCCAGATATCCATACAGAAGGAGCGGTGCCGGACATAATAGGCGTCCAGCCGGAGCTTGGTGTCCATCTCAATGTCGTCGCGCCCCAGCACCTGGGCAAAACCGGAAAGCCCAGGCTGGACCTTAAGCACCTGCCGCTGCCAGGGGCTGTAATTTGCCACCAGGGGGGGGATCTCCGGCCGGGGTCCCACCAGGCTCATCTCGCCTTTCAGGATGTTCAGCAACTGGGGAAGCTCGTCCAGGCTCCAGCGCCTCAAAAATTTCCCCACCCCGGTCACTCTGGGATCATTTCTTACGGCCAGCAGCGGCCCTTTATTTTCTGCATTCGGAATCATGGTTCGGAATTTGAATATTCTGAATGTTTTCCCGTCCTTCCCAATTCTGTCCTGCAGAAAAAAGATCCCGCCCCTGGAATCACAAACTACCGCCAAAGCCACTGCTGCCAGCACCGGCAACAGGACCAGCACGGCCGCAAGGGAAAATGTTATGTCGAATGCTCTCTTCATCGTTCTAGTAACAAACATTCAAGTATTAAATGATTTTTTAACCGGTTCGGCCGATAGACTACTTGCAGCCACCGCCAAACCGGTCACCATCCACAGCGTCGAGACCACCTCCGAATCGCCAAAGCTCCATTCAGCCAGGCCGCCGATCAGAAAAGCGGCGGTGACTGCTAACACCGCCCCGAAAAAACCGGCCCTTTCGGGCGGTCCGGACCGGAGGTTCTTTCTAAACAGCCGGATCATGGCCCAAAACATCATCCCGAAGGCCGCCAGTCCCAAAAAGCCCGTAATGGCAGTGACATGAATGAAAATGTTGTGCAGGTGGCCGTAGCGCCTGTGATTACCAAATTCTGCGACATCCTGAGAGGTGCGTTTAGATTGGTAAATCTCTCCCAGATCTATCAGCCCCACCCCTGTGACCGGGTGCTCTTTTATGATCTGCCAGCCAATTTTCCACATCGTCAGACGGGCTTGCCAGGTTTGCTGCTTGGTATAGTTGAGGCCTAGGCTGGCTGAGTTTGCGATGATGGCCCCTACGACGGCAATCATGACGGCTAGGGCAGTGAAAGCCAGCCGCTTACTTTTGAACGGGGGATTGGCTGCCACCCCGATCGCCCAGCCCAGCCAGGCGCTGATGGTTTTGGTCAGCACCATGCTGGTGGTAATCACCAGGGAAGCCGCCCCTGCCAGCCATCTTTGGCTCCCCCCCCTTTTCAAGGCCTCCTGCAGATACCAAAAAGATAGAAGCGAAGACATCATATAGATCGATCCCGAGGTCATGGCCATGCCTTGGGCTCCCAAAAGCCTGCCTTGCGGTTCGGCGGCCAAAAGCATTGCCCCATAGAAGCCGCTCAGGGCTGAAGTCAGCAAATATGCGGCCGCTATCTCCTTTATCCGCAAAAAAGACCCTGTATTGTAAGCCACCAGGTACACCGCCATCATCAAAAAGAATTCCTTAAGCCCGATAAAACTCTCCAACGGCTTTAGGGAGGTAACGGAGGATATCAGACAGGACGCAAAGAACAATCCAAAGTAAATATCCAGACCAGTGCGGTGCCCCAGCCATTTGCCGGAGACCACGCACTTGGTTAAAAATGCCGCCCCGCCCACCCCCAGGCAGATATGGTAAAAGGCGATGGAGACCGGCAGGGATGCGGCAAATCCTACGATCGAAGTTTGTATGACCGTATCTAAAATGCGGATAGTTTTTTCTTTCATCTTTGAAGTTCTATCTATTGGCAGTTAAGCTTCGGGGCAATTTGTTAAAAAAAATGAAATCCCAGATCCCCCTTAGATAGCCCCAGCCGTAGGAGAAATGTATGGTAAAAAAAGAACCCATCAGACCTGTAAACAACCCCGGGACTTTCCCGGAGGACAGCGATAGGCTTACTCCGGTTACCGCCAACAGATAAATGGACAGAAGGCCAAAGGCCACCCAGCCAAACCCGGTATTCCACCAGGCCAGTACCGACAGAACTACCGGCATCAGGATAAGGGCCGCCGGGGCCAGCTGGCGGGCATTGGCCGGAATTTTTATTTTCTTGTTGACCAGCGGCTTGAAATAACCGTATTGATAATACATTTTGCCCAGTTTGGAGAAATTCTCCCGGGCAAAATATTTGATCTTAATATCGGGTATGATGAATATTTTGCCGCCGGATCTTTTGAGCCGGGCATTGAATTCATCGTCTTGGTTGCGTAAAAGCTGTTCGTCAAACAACCCTATCTTTTCAAAAACCCTTTTGGGATAACAGCCGTAGGGCACAGTGTCCACTTCTTTTACCTTGCCACTGCCCAGGCGGTAAAGGGCGTTCCCCACCCCCAGCGGATGGGTCAGTGCCAGAGCAATGGCCCGGGACTTGGCTGAATCGTTTGACGGAAGGGTGATCCAGACCCCGCCTACATTATCCGCCCCCAATCGATCACCCCATTCGATCAGTAACGACAGGTAATTTTGTGGGTAGCGGGAATGGGCATCCATTCGTACGATGATCTCGCCAACCGACTGTTTAATGGCCAGATTCAGCCCGAAAGGGACGAAACGGCCGGGATTGTCGATAATCTTAATGCCCGGCCGGGTGGCGGCATACTCCCCAACTATCTCCCGGGTCCGGTCAGAGCTTCTTCCATCGGCTATCAGAACCTCGTATCTTGAAGGATCATAATCCTGGCCGGCAATATCATCCAGAACCCGGCCTATGTATCCTGCTTCGTTATAGGTGGGAACAATGATGCTTATGAATGGTCTGGCCGGCGCCGTCATTTGAGGCCTGTTTTTAGGTGTTTTTGGTATATTTTATAATGCTTGTCCGCGATCTTGTCCCAGCTGAAATACCCCGCCAAAGTTTTGACCCCGGCCCCGATTCCCTGCAGCAAAGTCTTGTCTTTTCCCAAATGCATCATGGCCTCGGCTAGCCGGAGTGGGTCCCGGGGAGGGACCAACACTATATTCCGGCCGTTCTCAAAAAAAGGCGGCAGGCTGTCATCGTTGGTGGTTATCACCGGACAACCGCAGGCCAGAGCCGCCAATAGGCTGCTGCGCTTTGTAGAAGCCCCATAATTGAACGGCAACACTGAATAATCACAGGACGCCAGAGCTTCGGCGACTTCTTGCGGACAGAGATATCCGGTGAAGGTAACCTGTCCACCCAAGCCCAAGCTATCAAACAGCTGTTTTATTTTTAAATGATAGCTGTCTTCGTCAGGAATAAAATCGGACAGACAGACCAAATGGCAGGGCAGATCCTGGTCCAGACAGATTCTCAAAGCCCTGAGCAGATCATCAAATCCCTTACCATCATTTATAAACCCAAAATATGATACAGCCAGATGATGTGGCTTGACCCCCCATTTGTTTTTCAACTCGACTTTCCGTCCGGCAGTGACCACTGGGCAAGCTTCTATGCTGGAGCCGGTAAAAACAGTTTCTTCCAGCCTGGCTTTTAAAAACCCCAAAGGACCGCGCCAAAACTGCCCGGCGGATAATTTTATGTGCTGGCTGACCGTGATGATCCCGTGGGAAAATGCCGATGGCAGTGAAAGCCTCAGCTTTCCCAGCCAGGTGTACAGCCCAAAACCATGCAGCGTAATGATGATCCTTTCGGCGCCGGCCAGCCGCAGAAACAAAGGCAGTAAATTGGGCATCAAATGCCTTTTATAGGTGATCGAGGGATACTGGATATGCACTATATCCGGCTTCACCTGGTGAAATGCCATTAATGTCCGGGACAGTCCGGACCAGGACCAGCTGTTGACCACTGGATGAACGGTCAAGCCGGGTATTGACGGATCTACGGCTTGGCTGCTAGTTACGATATCTATGTCCAGTTTTCCCTGCACTGCCATTTCCCGGCACAGGCAGCTGCAATAATCCCCGACTCCGTCTTTGATGGGCGGGAATGATCCGCTGATCATCAAAAGCTTTATTCTGGACTCGTTCATTATCATGTAAGCATCGACTGGTATACTTTATGGGTGGCCTGGCCGGTGGCGATGAATGAGTATTTGTTTGCCACCAGTTCCAACGAGGCCTTCCCCATTTCCCAGATTTTTTCGTCGCTGGAAAACAATGCAACCATTGTTTCGCCCAAAGCCTTAACATCCCCGGACGGCACCACTATGCCGTTTTTCCCATTTTCTATCACCTCGGAAATGCCCCCTACATCAAAGCCAACTACCGCCCGCCCTTCGGCCATGGCGGTCAGCAGAGCCCCGCTTTGGGATATTCTCCGGTAGGGGAAAAGACAGACCCCAGAAGCCTCGATCAGGGCTTTCAAATATGCCTGCTCCATAAAACCCAGTTTAAGCACCACTCTTTTTTGCAGATTTTTTTCCGCGATCAAACCGTTCAGGCGCCTGGTCCAGCCGGCATCATCCCGGCCGGCAATCACCAGAACAACATCCTTGGGGATCTTATTGGCAGCCGAGGCCAAGGCCTCAATCGCCAGATCAAAACCCTTGTATTCTTCAATGAAGCCGAAGCAAAGGGCGATCCGGTTTGATGCCAGGCCCAATTGTTCCTTGATCACGGTTCCGGACGGTCCGCCGGTGGCCGGCAGCGGCAGGGCCGGCATGGCTATGGTCTGGATCTTCCCCTCATCAATTCCGAATTTTTCCGCCAGCCCGTTACTGGTTTCCCGGCAATGAACTATCAGCTGGTCGGCCAGCCGGTATAGCCGCAGGTATTTTTTGTGATCGTTTCTTCCCTGTTTATGCGGCCAAAGATTATGAACGGTGTAGACCAGTCGATATCCTTGTTTTTTGTAAAAAGACCAATAGTAATGGTCCACCTCGGGAACTGCTGACCATTGGAAATGGAGGATTTGGGCGTTTTCTTTCTTGGCATACGACGACAGACTGGTCATGCCGCTGATATGATCGGCCAGTTTAAATCCCTGGCGAAAAGGGCTTCTGGAGGTCCCGAACATCTTGTTGGTGGCGCGATAAAAATATTCCCGTGGCTGCTCTGGGTATCCCTTCAGCATGCCCCAGATATCCTTGGAGCCCAGCCAGTCGACCCGGCATCCTGTTTCTTTTATCCCCGATACCAGGTAGGAGTCGTAAGCCGGGGTGAACAACGAGGGGTCTATCAACAACACATCTGTCATGTTAACGTTCTTCGTGTTTTTTGCAGGCAAAAAGCCACAGGTTTTCTCCCAACCGCCTGGAACTTCCCAGGCCAAGGTGGTTCATGACGATGAACGGCAGGACTATCGTCAGGCTCTGGGCTAGGCCGACCAGACCCCGGACCACCGGCAACGCCCAAAACCCGTTTCTTAGAAAATATGGGCTATCCCAAAGTCCGTCATAAAATATTTTTTTTAACCGCCCTTCCCTGGAAACGAGCCTGAGCCAAAATTCCTCCGGCTGGATACTGACATGGGTCTTGTCCCTATAACCGAACCACTGCTCTTTTTTGATCGCCCGGCCTAGCGAATCTGGATTTGGGGTCGAGATCACCAGCAGCCCCCCGGGCCTCAAAAGCCGCCAGGCCTCGGCAATGAATAATTCCGGATGTTCCAGATGCTCCACGATGTCCAGGGCGGTGACCACATCAAAGGAACCGGACCGGTAAGGCAAGCCCTTCAGGGCATCGGCCTGGGTCAGCCGTCCTTTTAGACAGGCCTGATGGCGGGCTGACATCAAAGCGTATTCGGATATCTCCGTTCCAAAAGCATCGTACCTGGCGCTGGCCTCATTCAGGAACCGGCCTATCCCGCAACCTACATCCAGTAACTTCCCCGAACCGGCGATTTTTTTCATCACCTTCAAAGCCCCCGGCTTTGACCCCCAAATCGTTTGGAACAGGTTGCCGGAATACCGCCGGTAATATTGCGGGCCGAATGATGTTTTATTTTCCATACCGCTGAGCCCTTGTTGTTAAAACCCGGCAGCTGCGCCCCGGGGGGTGCGAAGTTTACAGCAGGGCCCGGTAAACCGCCCGGTGCGCTGCGGCCGCAAGGCGGTAGTCGTAGCCGGCCACCCGCTTCAGGCCGTGGTCGATTATCTGGTCCCGTAAATTTTTATCAGACAGCACGCTGAACATCTTCTCGGACATTTCCTCCGGATCAAGCGGATCGAAGAAAACTCCGGCAGGGCCTGCTACCTCCCGAAAAACGCCGATCCCTGAAACCGCAACCGGCGTTCCGGTTGACATCGCCTCTATGACCGGAAGTCCGAACCCCTCATTATGCGAGGGCAGGACAAAAATGTCCGCCCCGGCCAAAAGGGACCTTTTATCAGGGCCGGCGATATAGCCTGTTTTTTTCACCGCCTGGCCCAGGTCCAGGGCGATTATCTCCCGATCCACCAGCTCCGCCCCAAACCCGTCTTTCCCGGCAAGGACCAGAAGATGCTCAATGCCTTTTTTTTTCCTCATCAACCCAAAGGCCCTGATCAAGCGGACGATGTTTTTCCTGTCCTCTATCGTCCCCAGATAAATTATATACGGCCGGTCGATGCCGTATTTTTTCTTTGCCATTTGTATTTCCTGGTCCCGGCCGGCAAAAGGCAGGGTGAACTCAGGGTCTAGGCCGGGATGGATAATGGTAATTTTTCTCTCGGGTACCCGGTAAATTTCCTGGAGGTCGTTTTTGGTCGCCTGGGAGATGGCAATGAAATGGTCAGCCCTGGTAATGGACGACCTCAGAGCAGAGCGGTACCTTGAAACCACACCCTTGGGGAAGGTGTCGGGCAAAATATCGAACAACAGGTCATAGACCGTTACTACCCGGGCCTTGGCCCTGACTGGCAGATCGCGATAGTTGGTTATGTGGGCTATGTCCCAAAAAGGCTGGCGGTGAGCGATGATTTCACGGAAGATCTCTGTTTCCGCCAACACTCCTGGTAATCTTATGTTTCTATGCTGAAATCCTGACGGTAAATCCAGGCTACCGGGGTAGCGGTGCCAGGAGGTTGAATATAATCCGACAGTATCATTCTCAGAAATCAGCGATAGACCTTTTATTAATGTTCTGATGTGCTCCCCAATGCCTGTTGACCTGCCAATCATCGGGTAAATATCCAAGGCAACTCTCATATATTTTCATCTTCTTGCATGGATTGTCCGGAAACATGATCCGGCTGGATCCGGAAAAGAGGACTGTAGAATTGAATCAGAAAAGCAAATATAATCAAATTTACCAAGGCAGTGCCCGCCACAGTTCCGATTGCAGCCCCGGCTGGACCATGTTGGGGAATAAGCCAGAACCCCAGGCTAAGACTGATGGCCACCTCCATCAGCATGAATATGGCATACCATTTTTCTTCCCCCACGGCAATGACAAGGCTACCCAGAACGCTTCCAGGAAAAGTAAATAGTAACTGCCAAGCCATGATCTTAAGCACGGGGATTGAGCTGGCGTATTTTGCCCCGTAAAGCAGTTTGATAATGGGCCCTGCGGCCCCATATAGTGCCAGTGTGCCAATAATCCCGACAAGCAGCAATCCGTTTATGACCCGGCGCAATAGTTTGGCTATGTGTTGATTATTGCCGCTGGTCAGCAAATTGGACATCTGCGGTAACAGCACATTTCCTATTACCACCGGTAAAATAGATATTCCGACAAACATACGGTAAACAGCAGCATAGGTCCCAACCTGGGCATCACTTCCAAAAAACTGGAGCAGCAATTGAGGTGCCCTGTCGTATATGAAAAAAAACACCCCCCCTAAGCCCAGCCAAACTACCCTCCCTTTCCATAAACTGATGAATTCCCGGTCCAGACCTAACTTTGGCACACCCCATCGTTCAATATAGGCCTTCCATAGATAAACTGCCTGAAAAAGAGAGGCTGCCAGGTATGCCGCCGCTAAACCCACTAAAGTCAAATCGGACATGACCACAATCAAACTGAAGGCGAGATTAAACAGATTGAATATTATGCCGGATAAAGCCTCGTAACGCATGTCCTGGTTGGCCCTAAAAACTGATATTAATGTCATATTAAGGGCCAGAATGAAATTAGCAAAGGCAAAAATACCGATAGCGATCATTATTTCTGAGGTATAATCACCTGCCGTCATGATAACGGCCAGAATCGCCCATACCACCAATGTGGTGATCAGCTTAATGCTTAATACATTGCTCAAGTATTTCTTCAGTTGCCCGGGATGTTGAGATACCTCCCGGATCAGGAACAAATTCAGTCCAAAATCGGCCAATACCCCAACCGTTTGAGTAAGCGCCAGCCCGAAAGAATATTGCCCAAAACTCTCTTGGCCGATCATCCTTGCAATCAGGACAGCCCAGCCCAGCTGCAAAATTATCATCCCTCCCTGCGAGGATATCAGCCATAAAAAATTTTGCCGTAGTTTTGATCTGGTCAGCCAGCTTAACGCTTTATTATTGCTGTCAAACATCTTGGGTAAAGCACTTTTGAGAATAAAGTCTCATGGCTGTTCCTTTAAAACTGATTCCATTTTAACGGCCACTCCAAAAAACAGTCCGGTAAATAAATAAAGCCGTTCATAATTGGACATGTTGAACAACAGCGGTATCATTCCCAAAGAAACAATGATCAACGCATCCTTTTTATAACGTAAACTTGCCCTGAACATTTGCACCAGTGAACCTACAATCCCGGCCCAATATAAAACCACCCCCATAATACCCATCTTCAGCAACTGGCTCAGTAACTGCAAATGTGTGCTGAAATGTTTTACTTCGCCGGGAGCGTATGCATCGTTTAAGTATAATGCTGGGATTTGATAATATTTGGTTGTCCATGAGGCTCCCTGCCCTAAACCCAGCAACAGGGCTCCCTCATGACGCAATAAGGCACAAACGTTTTTTATTTCCAGCACTTTGACCGTGTTAGATAGTGCTTGTCCACCTTGGCCAAGCGCTGTGCTTTTCCAAACAAAAATCGAACTGATCCGCCACCAGTAGAACTTTGCAAGCTCAGGGTTTGATGTTGTTAGATATAAAATAAGACTGGCAATGATTAAGAAAAGTGAAAAACTGAACCATAACCTGGCTTTTGCCGGAATAAACAGTGATAGCAATGCAATTTGCACAAACAATAACACCATTGCGGTCCTGCCAGCTACCGTAAATAAAATAAAACAAGAAAGGCTGGCAATAGCCAAATATGATAAGGATATCCGCCACAACCCTTTGTTGTTCAGTGACAGGAACAACATTGCCCCGACTAAAATCAACAGTAGTATTGAATCAGAGCTAATGGTGACCCTGAAGACCGACATCCAGCTAAAACCTTCTCCTGTCAAATAGCGGATTAATAGGACAACTGTTTTAATGCTTAACCAACCCAGCAGCCAAAACACTGTTTTGCGGGCTTGTTCAAAGCTGTTCATTACCGCAAAAGAAACGCCCGCCATTAATAGAAGATATCCATGATTCTGCATGTCCTGTAGCATTTCCTTCCAAGGATTGCCTAAAGCAAAGGCAATAACCAACGAATAAACATATGGCACTGTTGCCACTGCCAGACCCCAAACTACCGGTCTTTTAAACCAATTGTGCAAATGTTGTCGTTCATTCCATTTTGCAAGCAATACCATTAAAACCCTGAGGGCCAAGGCCAAAAGCATCCAATCAACAATCTGAAGCCCAGCTATCCTTATATTAAATATTGTTGGAGACTGAAAATGCAGACGGGACAACACCGTTTCCGATATTTGCCTGTCATCATAGATAATTGCTGCAGCAATAGCCACCCATAAACCCCAAAGGGGACGAAAAATGGTGGTTACAATAAATAATGTGCATACTAAAATCAGTATTTCCATCGAAAATGACATTAGCCCAGCCTGCTTGCTTTTATTGATTTTCTTATTTTTTCCTCATAAAGGATACCTGCAAATAATCCCACCACAGAACCTATCATCAGCCAGGCAAAAAGTTTTGCCGCAACTAATATTAAATTTTTATCTACAGCAGCAACAGGCGGCTGGATAAATTCATAACTGTGCATACGAGCTTGATCGTTGAGTAATTTATTCCTTTTTGTGTTAAGTTCAAATATTTTAACTTCCAGATCTACCGGATTAAAACCCAACATTCCACGGCTTCGGGCTAATTTGATGAATTCGTCTCTGATGTCCTGCGCCCTTTTGACGGATTGGTCCACTTCTTCAATGGCAAGATCCAAGGTTTTTTGTTCTCCATCGTAACAAGATTTAACATACGGATTTTTTCGAAGGTACTCTATAGTGTTATTTGACACTTGTACGGCCAGCTGGGGATCGTCGGCTGTTTTGACAACCAACTTAAAACAATTATTTGAACCAACTATGTTTTCCACCCAAACACCCTTTATACGGCGTTGCTGCAATGAATTATAATAATTCCCTTTGGGTGTTTTCAATTCCGCCCAATAGTATTCTACCAGTCTTTGAGTTTCTGTAGCATTAATGATGCCGGCTACCACTCCAACTGCGTCTGAACGCAATTGGCTATTCCCTGTCTCTGGAAGAATGATCAGAGATTCACAATAATAAATTTTTGGTTTCACACCTTGGTTAACTATTCCAACCAGCAAAAACAAACAAATCGTTATAGTAATTGAGACGCTATATTTACGGAACAATAACGGCATGTTATCTGGCGATATCTTTTGAATCATATATCCCTCCTAAAATATTTTTTTGAGTGATGACCCTGTGGCAGAGACCACAGTATATGTGTCGGTCTCTTATTCTCATGAAAACCCATGGCTTTCATACCATCTCTTTATGTGGTTACCCTTTGGTAAAGACCAAAAGGAATGGGAAGTTAATATGTGATATTTTTCTCGCACCCGCAGTCTTCTTTAATTTAGCCAGTTCAGCTATGTCCCCGGCTTGTGGTATTTGTTTTCTATCTATATGCTACTTCTTTAGTTCCACTTCCTGTTTCAACCTTACCGCCAGGTCCTCCACCGTCATCTGCCCGGCATCCCCCTGGCCGTGCTTGCGCAGTGAGACCAGCCCGGACTCCGCTTCCTTGGCGCCTACAATAGCCATGTAGGGGATCTTCTCCATTTCGGCGTCCCGGATCTTGGCTCCGATCTTCTCTCCCCCCAGGTTCAGCTTGACCCGGAAACCTGAAAGCTGTAAACGTTCGGCTACCAGCTTGGCATAATTCGCCTGGGCGTCGGTTATGTTCATCACCATCAGCTGCAGCGGGGCCAGCCACAGCGGGAAGTTCCCGGCATAATGCTCGATCAGGATGCCGAAGAACCTTTCCAGCGAACCCAGCAAGGCCCGATGCACCATGTAAGGCCGGTGCTCCTTTCCGTCCTCGCCGGTATAGGTCATGTTAAACCCTTCCGGCATATTGAAGTCGAACTGGATGGTGGTGCACTGCCACAGCCGGCCCAGGGAATCCCTGACCTTGATGTCTATCTTGGGCCCGTAGAATACCGCCTCCCCCTCCATCCTTTCGTAATCCAGGCTGCGGGTTTTAAGCGCCTTGACCAGCGATTCCTCGCCCTTGACCCACATCTCGTCCGAACCCGCGTATTTCTGCAGGTTTTGGGGATCGCGTACCGAGAGCTCGATCTTGACGTCCTTGAACCCGAAGTCCTCCCAAAGGGACAGGGAGAAGTCCAGCACCCTCAGGATCTCGCCGTCCATCTGGTCCGGGGTACAGATGATGTGGGCATCGTCCTGAGTGAAGCCGCGGACCCGGAACAGGCCGGTCAGGGTGCCGCTCCGCTCGTAGCGGTAGACCGTGCCCAGCTCCGCCCAGCGCAGGGGCAGGTCCCGGTAGGAGTGGCGCCCGTTCTTGTAGATCATGATCTGCATGGGGCAGTTGACCGGTTTCAGGTAATACTTGTCGCCGTCGATGTCCAGCGGGGAATACATGTTCTCCTTGTAGAACTTCAGGTGGCCCGAGGTCTGCCACACCCATTCCTTGCCGATGTTGGGGGTGTAGACGATGTCGTAGCCTCCCTCAAAGTGGCGCCGGCGCCAGTGCTCCTCCACGATCGACCGCATACGGGCGCCCTTGGGGTGCCAGCAGACCAGGCCGGCCCCGATCTCCTCGTGCAGTGAGAACAGGTCCAGTTCCCGGCCCAGCTTCCGGTGGTCGCGCTTCTTGATCTCCTCCAGCTTGTTCAGGTGCGCTTCCAGCTGTTCCTTCTTGTCAAAGACGGTGCCGTAGATCCTTTGCAGCATCTGGTTGCGCTCGTCGCCCCGCCAGTAGGCCCCGGCCACCGACAGCAGCTTGAAGTGCTTGATCCGCCCGGTGGAGGCCAGGTGCGGCCCCCGGCAGAGGTCTATGAAGTCCCCCTGCTGATAGAAGGAGATGATCTCGCCCTGGGGCAGGGCCTCGATCAGCTCCACCTTATATTTCTCGCCCAGCTTGCGGAAATGTTCCAGGGCCTCTTCCCGCGGCATCTCCCGGCGGACGATGGCGATATCCTGGGACGCTAGTTCGGCCATCTTCTGCTCGATGGCGGCCAGGTCGTCGGAGGAGAAGGGCTCACTCCGGTCGAAGTCGTAATAGTACCCGTCCTCGATGGCCGGGCCGATGGCCGCCTTGGTGCCGGGGAAAAGCCCGGTGACGGCCTGGGCCATCAGGTGGCTGGTCGAGTGGCGCAGCACTTCCTTGCCCTGTTCTGAATCGAAGGTCAGGGCCGAGAATTTGGCGTCGCGGTCGACCTTGGCGGACAGGTCTACTGGCTTGCCGTCCAGGATGGCAGCCAGGGCCGCTTTGGCCAGCCCCGGGCCTATTGATTTGACGATATCCAGGGCTGAGACGCCCGGTTCAAATTCCTTGATCTTGCCGTCCGGCAGGGTGATCTTTATCATGCTGGTTTTCCTTGATATTTTAAGGTTTTATCTGATTAAGCCGTTTATTTATTAGGAACTTATAGAATTTATTATATTACCATTAAACCTTGAAAAAATCAAGAAAATTCGGGCAAAATACTTGAACGATGTTCTTGACTTATCCGGGCAAATATGTTAAATTGAAAGTCCGGTATTCTCCATAAAGAAATAACTTTTGTCCCGTTGCTTTCGCGGGAGGAAACAATCATCAAAAGGAGACTATATCATGTCAAGAAAACTTACCCTGCTGGCTTTGGCTCTGATGCTGGGCTTTTCGATAGGACTGGCCCAGGGACTCAAAAAACGGGTGGCGGTGATGGACTTTGAGGACAAGACCGGCCACGGCGGCTGGCACATCGGCAGCGGAATGGCCGACATGCTGACCACCGCCCTGGTGAAATCCGGCAAGTTCATGGTGATCGAGCGCCAGCAGCTGGCCAAGATCATGCAGGAGCAGTCGCTGGGAATGAGCGGGGCCGTCACCCCGCAGAGCGCGGCCCAGGTGGGCAAACTGCTGGGGGTGGAACTGATGGTCACCGGCAGCGTCAACGAGTTCGGCGAAAAATCGTCCAAGGTGGGCGGATCGGTGGGCAGTTCCGTCTCCAAGGGCATGTTCGGCCTCAACCGGCTGGGGGTCGAGACCAAGACCGCCCGGGTGGGGCTGGATGTCCGCCTGGTCAACACCACCACCGGCGAGATCGTAGCGGCTGATGGCATCGCCGAGGATGAGAGCAAGAAAGGCGTGGATGTCGGCACCGACGAGTTCAGTTTCTCCAACGACACCCATTTCGACGAAACCCTGGCCGGCAAGGCCACCCGCAAGGCGGTCAACAAGATAATTGAGATGATCACCGGTGCCATGGACAAGGTGGCTTGGACCGGAATGGTGCTCAAGGTCAATGCCGACAAGACCCTGATGCTTAAGCCGGGAGCCCTGGGCGGGGTCAAGGTGGGCGACAAGTTCACCGTTTACTCCAAGGGCGAGGAAGTGATCGACCCCGAAACCGGGCTGTCGCTGGGCGCGGAGGAAAGCCAGGCCGGAACCATCGAGGTGATAGAGGCCAAGGACCAGTATGCCAAGGCCAAGATCCTGACCGGAAGCGGTTTGAAGGAAAAAGACCTGGTACGGGAGAAATAAAAGAGAATCTTATTGGACGCAAACATTATAGTGAGCATTAGTCAAACTATCCCCGCTGATTTTCATTTGTTAAAATTGTTTTAGGATCAAAAAAGGCTGCACAAAATGTGCAGCCTTTTGCGTTTTATACATCTCCCCTGAATTAAAAAATTCCTTTATTCCTGCCCGTCCGGAGTTAAATCATGTTAATCCTGTCTTCTCCGGTTGATCTTTCCCGCCACCAGCTCCGCCGTATGCTTGGAAACTCCCCTTTTGGAATCAACCAAACTGCGCGCTTTGGATCCGGTTGAAAATCTTTTTTGCTCATTGCCGAGAAGATCGTTTAAGATCGTCTTCAACTCCCCGGTATCCTTCACCTGCATCGCCCCGCCGCAGGCCAGAAGTCCTTCAGCGCTTTCCCGGGCGTTGAACATGTGGGGGCCGAATATCACCGGAAGCCCCAGGGCCGCCGGTTCCAGGGGATTATGCCCTCCCACCGGCGCCAGGCTGCCGCCAACAAAAGCGATATCCGAAGCCGCGTAGGCATTGACCAGTTCGCCGATGGTGTCCAGCAGCAGGACATCGAAATTGCTGGAAGCCCCGCCGTTCTTTTGTCCGCTGCGTTTGCTATAGTTCAAGTTTTGGGTGACAAGTAGTTTTTCCACCTCGGAGAACCTCCCCGGATGCCTCGGCGCTATGATCAATTTAATCTTTTGATTTTTGATTTTTGATTTTTGATTTTGCAATTCCTGCCAGGCCCCAAGTATCACAGTCTCCTCACCCTCCCTCGTGCTTCCGGCTGCAAACACTAGATCCTCCGGGCTCAGGCCGAAGTCCTTCCTCAAATCCTGTTTCTCTGTGGCAGAGACCGGACCCTTGATCCCGTCGTATTTCAGGTTTCCGGTGACGGTGACGAGGTCCCGGCGAACGCCCAGAGCCAGGTAGCGGTCAGCATCCGCTTTGCTCTGGCAGGCTATCAGCTGCAGAGTGTTCAACAGCGGTCCGAACAAAAAACGCAGGGCGTTATAGTATCTGAAGGACCGGGCCGAAAGCCGGGCGTTGACCAGGAACACCGGAACGTTTTGCTTTTGGCACTGCCAGATCAGGTTGGGCCAGATCTCGGTCTCAGTCAGGACCAAGGCCCCGGGCCTTACCCTCTTCAAAGCCAGCTTTTGGGCGAACCAGAAATCCAAAGGCAGAAAAAATATCCCGGCTGTTTTCCCGGAAAAGATCTCGCCGGCCCGCTTTTGCCCGGTGACGGTCATGGTGGACAGGACGATGTTCTTTTCAGGCATCAGGATTTTGAGCTGCGCCAGAAATGGGGCGATCACCCCCATCTCGCCCACCGAGGCCCCGTGGATCCAGACCGGACGGCCTTCTTGAGGTGTCAGCCAGCCCAGCCTCTGCCGCCATTTTTGGCGGTGGCCCAAGGCCAGCATCAACAGTAAATATGGCCATCCCAGCAGGAGGGCCATAAAAGTGATCAGATGGTAAAGTCCCATTCCCAAGGAAAATATCATCACCAGTTCCTCAAGGCCTGTTTCAGTTCTTCCGCCGTCACTTCCGCCACCCCGAACTTGGAGACCTCCACCCCGGCCGCGTGATTGGCCGTCACCGCCGCCTCCAGCAGGCTGGCTCCGGCGCAGAGCGACAGGGTGGCCACCGCGATCACGGTGTCTCCGGCCCCGGAGACGTCGTAAACTTCCCTGGCGGCGGTGGGTATCCGGAATACTTCGCCCCTGCGGGCGGTGAAGAGGTACATCCCCTGGTCGCCGGCGGTGATCAGCACCGCCTGGGCCTCCAGCTGTCCTAACAGGGCCTTCCCGGCTTTGATGATGTCTTCGGGTCCGGAGATCTTGGCTCCCAAGGCCCGTTCGGCCTCGTGGATGTTGGGTTTGAAGAGCGTCACTCCCTTGAAATCCAGAAAATGATTGAATTTGGGATCCACCGTTATTATTTTCTTGTATTTGAGACTCAGCTCCAGTGCGGCTTTCAACACCGGGGAGGTTATCAGCCCCTTGTTGTAGTCTTCGATCAGAATGGCGTCGGCCTGGGGGATAAGTTTTTCCAACGCTTTGATCACCTTTTGCTGGGCGGCCGGAGAAATGTCCTGGCGGTGCTCCCGGTCCACCCGCACCACCTGCTGGTGGCTGGCCACGATCCTGGTCTTGATGGTGGTGGGCCGCCCGGACTGGTTAACCAGCCCCAGTTCGGAGATCTTCCTGGTCTTGAATTCCCGCCGCAGCATTTTCTCGGCCCGGTCGCTGCCCACCGTTCCCACCGGAAAGGCCTGTCCCTTAAGGGCCGCGATGTTCCAGGCCACATTGGCCGCCCCTCCCAGGTGGAACTCCTCCCGGCTGACCTCCACCACCGGCACCGGGGCCTCGGGCGAGATCCTTGACACCGCCCCGAACAGGTATTCGTCCAGCATCAGGTCGCCTAAGACCACCACCTTGCGCCGGGCGAAGCCGTTGATGAGCTTTTCTGCCCGTTTGGGGCTGATCTTGTATTTGCTTGGGTTCATATGATTCCCTAGTTTTGTACGTTGGCAGTTATTTTCTTAAGCGAGTGCGTAGACAATATTGATTCAACTCACCTATGCATGTGTTCCGCAGTACCTCGAAGATAATTAGAAGGTATAGCCCCCTGTTAACATTAAGCAAGATATTTGTTGTTTGCGCGTTGCTTGGCATATGTTACTGCTGTTGTTGTCATACAAATCATACTCCGGTTCGCTGCTTAAACAACGAAGTATTATTGAAGCAGAACCGATGGATATTCCGGCCCCAACCCCGAACCCAAAATAAAATTCAGGGGGGAATGGGCTACTAATATGCATAGAGTCACTTATAAACCATTGTCCTGGAATTCTTGTAAGAAGCACCCCTAACTGCCCGAAACCCAAAACCTCGACTTTCGGCCAAGCATTCCCTCTTACTTCCCATCCCGTCAGCAGCCAGCCCAAAGCCCAATTTTTTAAATTGGGCTTTTTCGGGCGGTTAACTGAAAGATTGACGCTCGACATCCAAGCTACGTTGGGCGATAATTTTTTGCTGAAATCAACACCTATAACATAACCATTTTTTGCCATGCCTGCTTTAGAACCATCTCCGTCACCAAATTCATCGATGGGTATGGAACTCCCGGCAAATAACGTCACACCCTTTGTATTTGGGCCATCGGTGATCTTTTTCACTTCGCTCATGGAATAGGCATAAATGCTGCCGTCAGCCGTTTGTATCTTCAAGCCACTATCGGGAATGAATTCGACTATTTTCCCTTTGATGATGCTGCCATTTTTAAGATAAACCACGTCCTGTGCCAGTATTTGAGCAGGACAGACGACCAAGCTTAACGCGATAACCGCCAACAGAATCAGTAGAAGATTTCTCATGGTGAACCCTTGGGTGGTTTTTTTATTCAGTTAAATTACATAACGCTGCTGCCACTCCAGAAGATCAAGGCCAGATTACCTTATGATTTATCACCTCAACCAGTTAATAGTCCCTGCTCTATGTATCATAAACCACTGGGCGCCCGTCTGTCAACTCTTTTTTATTTGGAATTTCCCCTTGCGTTATCATTTTGCTTGTGATATATTATTTACTGGGGTTTGCCCTGATTTACCGCAATTATGGATGGATTTTAAGATATGCCTAAAGAACTACAAGAAATAACCGAGCGGATCTCCCTGGCCGGCATCGATCCGGTGAATCTTTTGGGGCCGGGGGATTCCAACTTAAAGGTGATCCAGCATTCCTTCAAGGCCAAGATCTTCGCCCGGGGCGACGAGGTCATCATCAAGGGTTCAACCGAGGAGCTGGAGGCCATCACTTCGCTGATACTGAATCTCAGAGCCCGGGTGGAATCGGGATCGGTGCTGCAGGAGCGGGACATAGGGCTGGCAATCAGCCAGGCCGGCGAGCGGCATCGGGACATCCAGGAACGGGGGACCGTGGCCGCTTTGGCCCTTAAAAAGCTGATCCGGCCCAAATCGCCCGGCCAGTCCCAGTACCTGGATGCCATCAAAGACCACGACCTGGTGATAGCGGTGGGGCCGGCCGGAACCGGCAAGACCTATCTGGCGGTGGCCGCGGCGGTGGCGGCCTTGAACGAGCGCCAGGTGGAGCGCATCATCCTCTGCCGTCCCGCCGTCGAGGCCGGGGAATCGCTGGGGTTTTTGCCGGGCGATTTCCGGGACAAGATCGACCCCTACATGCGGCCCCTGTACGACGCGCTGTACGACCTGATGTCCCCGGAGAAGGTGCGCCGCTTCATGGCCAACGAGATCATCGAGATAGTGCCCCTGGCCTACATGCGGGGCCGGACCCTTAACAACTCCTTCGTGATATTGGACGAGGCCCAGAACGCCACCCGCACCCAGATGAAGATGTTCTTGACCCGGCTGGGCTTTAATTCCAAGGCGGTGGTCACCGGTGACGTCACCCAGATAGACCTGCCCCGCAACGACAGCTCCGGCCTGGTACACATCCAGGAGGTGCTTTCCCGGGTGGAGGGAATAAAGTTCATCAACCTGTCAGAACGGGATGTGGTGAGGCACCACCTGGTGCAGAGGATCATCCAGGCCTACCAGAGTAGCAGCCAGAACGAAGGCCGGGAACAGGGACAGGACGAAAAGACCGGGCCATCGGATTGAAATACAGCATGAATAAATGCGAAAAATAAATATTAAATACTTAGTTCTTACACTCGGTTTTATTCTTGGGATTTTCTATTTCAAGGATGTACCGGTAGCAATATTTACTATGAGCAATAACCCGCCATTTTGGGAGTTAGTAGGTTTCTTTTCAGGACCCGTGGCAACTTTACCAGTAATATTATTGGGATTTTCCCGCTACAGATTAAGTGGGTATTTGCTATTGATATGTTCATTATTAAATTGCATATCGATACTATTTGGCAATTTCATCAATGACCCACCTAAGTTAGGCTTAGTATCTTTCTTCAGTTTACCACCTATGTTTATTAGCGCACTCATTATTTTTAGCAATCAAAAACTGTCTTCAACTCAACCCCCGAAGGTTGAACCAAGCATATGAAATTAGATTTTAAAACCAGATCCCTAAACTTCGCCAAGGCCTTCTGGCCCTTGGACGCCCCGGCCCGCAAAAGGCAGATCTTCTGGCTTAAACGGGCCGCCATCGCCTTCGGCCTGCTTTTGATCGTGGCCAACCTCTTCTCCCCGGCCCGCCACGACGAGCTGGAGATGAAGGAAGGCGACGTCAGCAACCACGACATCGTAGCCCCCTTCGACTTCCCGGTGCTGAAGTATCCGGGGGAGCTGGCGGCCCAGCAGGACAGCGCCGAGCTTAACATGCTGGCCATCGCCTACCGCAGCCCCGAGGTGGACAACAAGATACTGGGCGACGTCGACCGTTTTCTGGTAAAGCTTTCCGCCCTCCGGGAGGAGGATGAGTATCTATCGGTCAAAAAGAAACGGCTGGAAAGCTGGGGACTGGGGATCTCCCCGGCCACCGTAAACCTGCTGTTGTCCCTGCCCGAGCTTTATCCCTTTCAGCAGGGCCTCCATTCCATCTGCCGCCAGACGGTCTCCACCGGCATCCTGCCTTTAAGCGACGAGCAGACCCGGGGGCTGGGGAACCAGATAGTGATCCGGGACCAGGATCAGCTTAAGCGGACTCCGGTGCAGGACCTGGCCACCGCCCAAAGTCTGCCGTTGCTGATGAAGATCAAGGCCGAACAGGCTTTCCCAAAGTCGGCTCCGCTGGCCCAGGCCGCCGCCGAGGCGGCCACCGGACTGCTGGTGCCCAATCTTAACCTGGACCTGGATGAAGTGAACAACGCCCGGGCGCTGGCCCGCCACAATGTGCCCCTGGCCGTGGGCCAGGTAGCCAAGGGGGAGCGCTTGGTGGCGTCCTATCAGGTGATCGACGCCCCGGCCGCCCAAAAGCTCTACTCCCTTAAGGTGCGCCTGGACGAGATCGCCCTGGTCTCCCGCCAGGGCGGCTGGCGGTATCTTTTGACCTTGCTGTCAAGGCTTCTGGCTCTGGGCTTCTTTCTGGGGATTTTGATCATCTACCTCTACCGTTTCCGGCCCGAGATCTTCAACAATGATTCCCATCTGCTGCTTTTGGCGGTGGTGATCCTGCTGACCATGCTGGGCGGCTGGGCGGTGCTGGGGCAGCAACGCCTCTCGCCGTATCTGATCCCGGCGGCGGTGGGCCCGCTGATCATCGGTCTGATCTTCGACGTAACTTTGGGGGCGGTGGTGGCCATCACCGGCAGCCTGCTTTTGGGAGTGGTCACCGGATTCAACTTCCCTTTGACCGTGGTACTGCTGGCCTCGGGCGCGGTGGCGGCCTTCGCAGCCAGAGACCTGCGGGGCCGGCTTAAGTTCATCTTCAAGAGTTTTTTTGCCATCAGCCTGATCAACATCCTGGCCATAGCCGCGGTGGAATATTTAAGGCAGGCCCCGGCCGGGCAGATCAAGCAGGCATTGGCGCTGGGGCCGGCCAACGCCGCCCTTTCTGTGGTTCTGGCCCTGGTGTTGCTTCCCGTCCTGGAGGCCGTCTTCAGGGCCACCACCGACTACAGCCTGCTGGAGCTGGCCGACCCGGATCAGTCCCTGCTGAAGAGGCTCTCGCTGGAAGCGCCGGGAACCTTCCAGCACAGTCTTTTAGTGGGCAACCTGGCCGAGGCCGCCGCCCTCGCCATCGGGGCCAACAGCCTCCAGGCCCGGATCATGGGATACTACCACGATGCCGGCAAGCTGGCCAAGCCCGATTACTTCATCGAGAACCAGAACACCGGGGTCAACCGCCACGATGGGCTGGCCCCCAAGGTCAGCCATCTGGTGCTGGTCTCCCACGTCAAGGACGGAGTGGAGCTGGCAAAAAAACAGCGCCTGCCCCAGCTGATAGTGGACGCCATAGCCCAGCACCACGGAACTACTCTTTCCAAATTCTTTTACCTCAAGGCGGTCCAGACCAGCGAAGGCGGGGTGCTGGAATCCGACTTCCGCTATCCCGGGCCCAAACCCCAGTCCAAGGAGATCGGGCTGGTGATGCTGGCCGACGTGGTGGAGGCCACCGTCCGGTCGCTCAAGGACCATAGCACCAAAAGGGTGCGCAAGGTGGTCCGGGCCATCATAGCCGAGAAGGCCAACCAGCTGGAGCTGGACGAATCCAACCTGACCCTGCATGAGCTGAATTTGACCGGGGAGGCCTTCATGCCGGTGCTGACCGCGGTCTTCCATCCCCGGATAGAATATCCCCAGACCAGCATGCTGGAAGAAAAACCGCGCTAGCAATATTGCCGTATTTCATATGTCCGTACATTTTGAGCATCTGGTCCCCGTCCGGGATTTCAAGCCTTCCAGCCTGAAGGCTTTGATAGAAAGGATATTGAAAGTGGAATCCCGCCCGGGCTGCGACCTGACCGTGATCTTCACTGACAGCGCCCACCTGCGCCGTCTCAACCGCCGCTACCGGGGCAAGGACAAAGTGACCGATGTCATCTCCTTTGCCATGACCGAAGGAGCTGACTCCCGGTATAATGCAAAAGAACTGGGCGACGTCTATATCTCCCTGCCCCGGGCCCGGCGCCAGGCCCGGGAATACCGGGTCGCGGCCGGGGAGGAGATCAAAAGGCTGACGGTCCACGGGGTATTGCACCTTCTGGGATACGACCATGTCAAACCCGGCCAGGCCCCCAAAATGCAGCGCCGGGAAGAATTCTATCTTTACGGGAATTGACCCCGCAACTTGAAACAAAAGGGAGTGCTTAAACTTTGGATATTTCCATCTGGGGCGAACTGCTGTTGATCGCGGCGCTGATCTTTTTCAACGGACTTTTGTCCGCCTCCGAAATAGCCCTGATCACGGTCCGCAAAAGCAGCCTTAAGGAGCTGGCCCATCGCGGAGATCTGAGGGCCAAGTCGGCCTTAAGGCTTTTGGAGGACCCCTCCCGGCTGTTCGCCACAATTCAGATGGGCGTCACCTTTTTGGGCTTTCTGGCTTCGGCTGTGGCCGCCGTTTCCAGCTACAAGCTGGTATCCCAGGCCCTGGAAGGCGTTCCCCTGGGCATCATCTCCAAAAACAGCCATCCCATCGCCCTGGCCCTGGTCACCGCGGTGGTCTCCTTCTTCACCATCATCCTGGGTGAGCTGACCCCCAAGAACATCGCCCTCAAACATTCCCAGTTCATCACCCTGCTGGCCGCCAGACCCCTGGAGTTTGTGGCGGCGGCGGCCCGGCCAGCCATCTGGCTTTTGACCAAAGCCACCGACCTGGCCCTCTCCTTCTTCGGGATCAAGAAGGCACAGCTTTCCTCCAAGATCACCGAAGACGAGATTAAGGCCCTGCTTTCGGCCGGGCACGAGCAGGGGGTGCTGGACAGCAGCGAGACCGAGATGATCCACGGGATCTTCGAGCTGGGGGACAAGACCGCCCGGGAGATCATGGTGCCCCGGATCGACATGGTGGCGGCCCCTTCGGACCTTCCCATCGTCAAGGCGGTCAAACTGATGGAGAAGGCCGGACACTCCCGGATTCCGGTCTACCGCCAGACCATCGACAACATCGTGGGGATAGCCTACGCTACAGACATCAACAAAATTCTGCGCTCGGGAGTCAAGAACCAGCCGGTGGACGAGCTGGCCCGGCCCGCCCATTTTGTGCCCGAGTCCAAGAAGCTGGACGGCCTGCTGCAGGAGTTCCAGTCATGGAAGACCCACCTGGCCATCGTAGTGGACGAGTACGGCGGCACCGCCGGGATGGTCACTTTGGAGGACGTGCTGGAGGAGATAGTGGGCGAGGTCCGGGACGAGTTCGACACCGAGGAGCCGCTGTTCCGCAAAATCGACGAAAGGTCCTACCGGATCGACGCCCGGATAGACATCGAGCAGTTGAACGAAGCCCTGGGCTCCGATTTTCCCACCGAGGGTTTTGAGACCCTGGGCGGTTTCATCTACGACATCGCCGGCAAGGTACCGTCATCCGGGGAAAAACTCAAATGGCCGAAAGACCAGCCGACCTGGGAATTCACGGTGGAGGCAGTACGCAAGCGGAGGATCATGGCCGTCCGGGCCAGGCGGCTGATCAAACCGTCCTCCAAGACCAGCCCGCAGGACGGTGCAGGGCAGAGTACGCTCACAGAATGAATGGCGAGAACCGATGATCCAACGCACAGAAGCCGTCATTCTTAAGACCCAGAACTGGTCAGAGTCCAGCCGGATCGTCCACGCCTTTACCCGGAAATTCGGCCGGATGAAGTTCATGGCCAAGGGCGTCCGCCGTACTAAAAGCAAGTTCGGCGCGGCTTTTGACCCAGGGACCCTGTCCCAGATAGTTTTTTACCGCAGCATCAGGTCCGAGATCCACACCGCCTCCGAGGCCGCGGTGGTTTTTTACCCCGGCCAGGCTTGCAGGACGGAGAACCTGGGTTTTTTGGCCCCGGCCCTGGAAGTGGCCTACCGGGCCACCGACCTGGAATCTCCGAACCTGGCCCTCTTCAACAATCTGCTGGTGCTGATCAAGGCCCTGGAGCACAGCCCCGGCCCCCAGCACCCGCTGGCCGAGTTCTGTTTGGCCTCCATCAACAACCTGGGCTACCACCCGGTGCTGGACCGCTGCCTGGACTGCCGGAAGACGGCCGGGGATGAGCTGTTCCTGTTCTCGCTTTCGCTGGGCGGGCTGCTCTGCCCCGGCTGCTGCAAAAAACACGGCGAATCGGTGGCCCTGACCCGGCCGGTGCTTAAAGGCCTTGATTTCTGGCAACAGCACGATTACCTGCCTCCGATGGAGGCCGCCGATTCGCTGTTCCTGATCCGGCTGCTGGCCGAGTTCATCAACCACCACCTTTCCGGGCATTCCCGGCTGGTGTCGTTCAAATACCTGCCCCGGGAATGAAATCCAGCCTCAATGATATTTATGGACTCATATTTACGCAGATTATGTTGATATTGCTTTATAGTAAACCCACCATAACGTAAAACCCCCTGCCTTAAGGCGGGGGGTTTTACGTTTGTCAGATTAATATTATTCCGATGATTTTCTTTTGTTTTGTTTTTTCTTATTGGCCGTTCCGGTTTTCCCTGCCAGCATTTCATGGAACGATCTCAACAGTTCATTATGGGGATCCAGCTCCAGGGCCTTTTCCACCATGCCCATGGCCTCTTTGATCTTTCCCTGCTCCATCATGCAGACCGCCAGGTCGTTGAGCGTCCCGACGTTGTTCTCGTCCAGCTCCAGCGCAAACTCCAGCATTTTCTGCCCCCGCTTCAGGTCGCCGGACATGAACACCGCCCAGCCTAAAAGATGTGTGGTCTCGGGATGCCCGGGCCTTAAGTCCAGGCATTTCTCAAACTGGGTAGCCGCCTCCTCGAACCTGGCCTGATAGTTGTATAGTGCACCCAGTTCCTGAAGATAACCTGCCTCCTGTGGATTAAGCTTGATGGCCTCCTTTAAATGGACCTCGGCCTGTTCTACCTTTCTTTCGGCGATCAACAGACCGGCCAGCCCCCAGTGAGCGCATTCCAGCGAGAGAGGCTGCTGCCGGGCGATCCCCGGCAGTCCAGCCACCTCGGTCAGGTTGGCGATGGCCCCCAAGCGGTCCCCCTGCCTGACATTTTGATCGGCCAGGGAGAACAGCTCTTCGATCTTATTTTTTAATTCCATCTTCCTGGGACGGCTGGGTTATTCTTTTAAGTTCGTCCATGATCTCCTCGCGGGTGCAGACGTTCTTCTTGACCAGCACGTTGATCAGGGCCTGGATGGAAAGGGCGTTGGCCGCCACTCCCTGCTGAACGGTTATTCCCTTGCCATGCGGCGGAACTTCTTTTTTATTCCAAAACATATATCTATCCTGTTAATTATGGTTTAGCGATTACAATAAATGACCGCCAGCAAAAAGGACGAATCCTAGTCTACCGGGCTGTAAGCAGCGGTCATACCTTAAGAATTCAGGGTTTTTTCTTTTTGCCCTTGCCCACTTCTTCCTTCCGCCGTTCCATCCAGCTGCGGCGGTCGCTTTCAACCACCTGGCCGGTCTCTATCAGTCTTTTGAACTCTTCTTCGTTCAAGAGACGGCGCCGGTCGGATGGGGTACGCTTGGCGGCAAGTTTTTTCCTGGATTCAACAGTTTTCTTTTTGGTTGCGGCGGTTTTCTTGGCAGGCATTGATCGTCTCTCCGTTTTTTATTAACTGCTTTGACCGGTGAGTATTTTCAGAGCTTCCAGGTATTTTTGGCTGGTCTTTTCCACAACTTCTTTGGGAAGTTCCGGACCGGGGTCCTGTTTGTTCCAGTCCAGAGTGCTCAAGTAGTCGCGAACGAACTGCTTATCGAAGCTGGGCTGGCTCCTTCCCGCCTGGTATCCGGCCAGGGGCCAGAAGCGTGAGGAATCCGGGGTCAGCACCTCGTCTATCAGGATAAGTTCGTTTTTGAAGTCACCCATCTCAAACTTGGTGTCGGCGATAATGATGCCTTTTTCTTCTCCGATCTTTCGGGCTGCGGAATATATATCCAGTGACAAAAGTTTGACCTTCTCCGCCTTTTCGGTCCCGAGGATCTCGGACATCCTTTCGAAGGAAATGTTCTCGTCGTGGTCCCCGATCTCGGCCTTGGTGGAGGGTGTAAAGATGGGGCTCTCCAGCCGGCTTGATTCCACCAGGCCCTTGGGGAGCTCTATCCCGCAGACCTTCCCGGTCTTCTGGTAGTCCTTGAGCCCCGAGCCTGTCAGGTAGCCCCGGACGATGCACTCCACCGGCAGGGGTTTGGCCTTCTTGACCAGCATCGAGCGGCCCTCGAGCTCCTCCTTGTACTTTTGGCAGGTTGCCGGGAAATCCTTGACCTCGGTGGCCACCAGGTGATTTGGCATGATGCCCGACATTTTTCCGAACCAGAACTTGGAAATCTGGGTCAGTACGTAACCCTTGTAGGGAATGGCGTTGGGCAGGACCACGTCGAAGGCCGAGATCCGGTCGGTGGCAACGATGAGCAGGTGTTCGCCCAGGTCGTAGATGTCGCGCACCTTGCCCTGTGAGATCTTTTTCAGGTCAGGGAAATTGGTTTGGGTTATGATTTTCATAAGATCGTGATTGTTTGTATTATTTGTTGTATTTTAATTCTGCGTCCTGGGATTTTTTCTCCACTTCCTTCTTCATCTTCTCCCGCATTTCCTCCAGCTTTTTGGCGATCTCGGGGTACTTGATGGACAGAATCTGCCCCGCCAGTATGGCGGCGTTCTTGGCCCCATCTATGGCAACCGTGGCTACCGGGATGCCGGAGGGCATCTGGACCGTGGCATACAGCGCGTCCACCCCGGCCAGGGCACCGCTCTTTAGCGGCACGCCGATCACCGGCAAAGTGGTATTGGCCGCCACCGCCCCGGCCAGATGGGCCGCCAGTCCGGCCCCGGCGATGATGCACTCGAAACCTCCGCCTCGGGCGCCCTTGGTGAACTCGGCCACTTTCTCCGGGACCCGGTGGGCCGAAAGGATTTTGACCTGCGGGGTTATTCCCAGCTCCTTAAGGGTCTCGACGGCCTTCTCCATCACCGGCAGGTCGCTGTCGGAACCCATCAGAACCGCTACTTTGGGGTTGGGCATATGTTAGTCTCCTCGTAGAGTGGGGGCAATTCATGAATTGCCCTTACTTGATGTAGTTTTTTGTTTATCATAAGGACACGTCGCACCATACCGCTAGGTGATCGATATTATCTTGTACTTGATGCTGCCTGAGGGAACGATTATCTCGGCGGTATCGCCCTTCTTCTTGCCCAGCAGGCCACGGCCGATGGGGCTTTCCACCGAGATCTTGCCCGCTTCAAAATCGGCTTCATGGGGGCCCACCAGTATGTAGGTCTCTATGCTGTTATCCGAGAGATCCTTGACCTTGACCGAACGGCCGAAAACCGCCACCCCCTGGGCCAGCTGGCTTTCGTCTATCACCTCGGCCTGGGCCAGATCTTCCTGCAGTTTCCGGATCCGTGATTCTATCAGGCCCTGCTTGTCCTTGGCCGAATGATACTCAGCATTCTCAGAAAGATCTCCCAGGCTCCGGGCATGGGCCAGGGCGGCCGAAATGGTAGGCCTTTCCACCTTGACCAGGTTTTCCAGCTCGGCCTTTAATTTGGCCAACCCTTCCTTGGTTACCACCACTCTGCTCATGATTGACGCTTTATTATTTGTTTGGGTTTATTTTTTTTTGCCTAACAGTTCCAGCGTCTCTCCCACCAAAAACAGCGAACCGGTCACCAGCACCAGATCCTGGGGTGTGGCCAGTTCCTTGGCCCGCTCCAACGCCTGGGCCAGGTTTTCGGTCTCGATCACCGGCACCGCGAATTTCTTGGCCTCTTTCTTGATGGCCTCCGGGGAAGCCGCCCTGGAATGCTTGGCTTTGGTGATCACCAGCACCCGGCTTTGGGGAACCAGGTTGGTGACTATTCCTCCGATATCCTTGTTGGCCGATATCCCCAGAACCAGGATCCTGTTTTTGTCGGGATACAGGGTCTCCACCGCTTTCTTTAGCCGGTAAGCCGAATAATCGTTATGGGCCCCGTCCGCTATCATCAAAGGATGCTTGGAAACCGTCTGCATCCGGCCCGGCCAGTACACTTCCTTAAAACCCTTGCGGATGGCGGCATCGCCCACCTGCTGGTTGCGGAACTGCAATGTCCTTAAAGCGGCGAAAGCGGTGGCAGCGTTTTCGGCCTGGAAATCGCCGGACAATCCCAGTTCCACGTTGGTAAGTTTGCCAAAAGTACCGCCCAGGTCCATGCTCAAATGTTCCGGGTCCTGCTCCGATATTTTGAATCCCACTTCCTTGCCTACCTGAAACAGCCGGGCGTTAAGGTCCCGGCACCTGTGCAAAATGACCTTCAGCGCTTCGGCTCCCTGGGGAGCGGTGACCACCAGGCCGTCCTGCCGGATGATCCCGGCTTTCTCACCGGCGATCTCCTTAAGGCTGTCCCCCAGGATCTCGGTATGGTCATGGCTGATGTTGGTGATAACCGAGACCCTGGGATTTACCACGTTGGTGCAGTCCAAGCGCCCGCCCACCCCCACTTCCAGCACCGCCCATTCGATGCCCATCTCCTGAAAATAAAGGAAGGCCATGGCGGTCAGGATCTCAAATACCGTGGAACTTCCCCCGGCCGGGGAGGCGGTGTTGAATTTCTGTTTTTCCAAAAATGGCTTTAAGCAATCCAGCCTTTGGGCAAAATCGCGCTCCAGGATATTACGGCCGTTCAACCGGATCCGCTCGCAAAAGCTTATCAGGTGGGGCGAGGTGTACAGCCCGGCTTTGATGCCCTGGGCCCGAAGCGCGCTTTCAATAAAGGCCGCCGTGGAACCTTTTCCCTTGGTCCCGGCCACCAGAATGGACTTGAATGAATTCTGGGGATTTCCCACCTGGCTTAAAAGCTGGCGGAACCCGTCCAGGTTGTAGGAATCGTCGTGATATTTTTGTCCCGGTGCTTTTTCCAGGTCCAAAAACGACATCAAATATTCTATGGCGTGCTGGTAGGTCATTGGATTTTTCAGATGATTTGTTCCGGCTTTTGAGTAATAATTACGGCATATCTGGCCGTCCATAGCAGGACCGGTATACTGCCCAGCAGCACATCCCAGCCTTTGAGAATATTATAATGCCACGGCCAGTTCAGCAAAGCTCTATCGGCCAGTCGTTCCAGTCGCCAGCTGTAGAAGAATGCCCCCTGGCACTGCTTTATTGCGAAACCGCTTTTTTTAAGCAGAACCAACAGACTGTTCTTGGAAACGAAACCCTGAAATGGGACCAGCGACCATTCCCGGATATGGGTCTCCTGATCCAGAAATTTCACCGGCGTCCGCCGGACCAGACCCTTATAAAGCTTGAACCAGTCGGCCAGGGGAACGGTGACAATGAAACAGCCGCCGGGCCGGAGGACCGAATAAGCCTGGCTTACAGCCCTTTCCATGTTTGGGACATGTTCCAGCACCTGGCTGGCTATCACCAGGTCAAAACTGTTTTTTGCGAACGGCAGGTCTTCGGCCTCTGATTTGACAACATTGCCGAAACCCTTGGCCTTGGCCCGCTGCAGGGATATGTATGAAATGTCCAACCCAAAATATCCGGATGCACGGTTTCCGGTCAAGGCGTTTTTTAAAGACTCCGTCACATGGCCGTCGGCACAGCCAATCTCCAATACTTTCCCTGGATCTAATTTTGCCCCAAGGAACAATAGCGTTTTCAGCCTCATGTCCGGCCCGGCGTGCCGGTAGTAATTTTGGGAGCTTTCTCCGTCGTTTTGCGCCAGCCGGTCGTAATTGCGTTGGTCTAAAGGACGGATCATTGATCCTCGTTCTTAAAACAAAACCGGCTGACCCCGTTCGGCCCCCCGGCCCACAAACAGCCGTTCAGCGAATGCACTGACCACACCTGTTCATCCAGCAATCCGTCGGAGGCATGATAAACTTGGAACTGGTTCCGGTTTTTTACGAAACGGACCAGCCCGTTGTCTGTGCCGATCCAGACATTGCCGCCATCTACGGCCAGACAAAGGCCCTGCCCGGCGGCGTAATTGCCGGAACGGAGGAAGGTCCTGTAACTGCCGTCCCTTTTGTTTCCGGCCAGCAGAAAGTCCTTTCCCAGCCACCAGGTGATGGTGTCCTCGGAGATTACTGCCGCCATTGATTCTTCCAACATGGCTGGATCTGGGTCGTTATAACGCAAAGGCTTCAGGCTGTCCTGCCGGTCCAGCTTCAGGGCTCCCCGGCCGGTGGCCAGGTAGATATAACTCTGATCGGCGCTGATGCCGGTGATCATATGGTTCTCCAGCTGCGGCCAAAGACTGCTGGCAGACTTTATACTCCGCTGATAAAGGCCCAGTCCGTAGTCGGTGCCGGCCCATAGGCTGTCGCCTTCCAGATACAAGCAGTTTACCCGGTCGGATGGCAGTCCGTCGTAGGTGGTGATATTGCGGACGAAGTCGTCGCCCCGCTTGAAAGCCAGGATCCCCGAACCGGTTCCGGCAAAGACATCGCGGTCATCGAAGGCCGCCGCCATTATTGAATACCCGGCCAAGTCGGCATTGAACATCCGGTTCATCTGCTGCCAGCGTTCGCCTTCTGCCCCGATCAATGTGATCCCGCCCGGCCCGGCCAGGGCCAGGTTTGTCCCATGAGAGGCGATTCCATTCACTCCGGCGCTGGCCAAAAAACCCTTGGTGGCCTGGCTAAGTTTGCGGGAAAATGTGTCGTACTTCCACAGACCCAGGCCCCGGTACCATATCCAGGCTTCGGTTCCGAACTTTTCATAAGCCAGAGCAGTGATAGGATGGACTATTGCCCATTCGTCCATCATTTGAAAAGGAGCCAGGCCCAGCAGCCGGACATCATTCCTGATCTGTCTCAGGTCTAACGGACCCTGCCACTCCCGGAGTGCTACGCTGTCGGCGGATAGGGAAATTGTTCTGGTCCAGCGGTCTAAAAAATAAACACCGTTGGTGGTCCTGGCCCAGATCCCTTTCCCGTCAAAAGACAGGCCCTGCACCGGGGCCGGGAAGATCACCGGGCTGTAATAGAACTTGGAAAGAGCATTGTAGGGTGTGACGCTTTGGCCCGCGGCAAAATAGAAATCACCTGTCATGTGGTCCAGTCCGGCAAACTGGAAGTTCGAAGGAGGAGCCTGGGGCAGAAAGGAAAAATCCCATTTGTCAAGCAACTTGTCATAGCGGACCCCGCCGGAACCGGTGAAAGCGTAAAGATAACGGATATCGGCAATCAGGGTCCTGACCTCTCCGGCCAGGGTGCTGCCGCCGAAGGTTTTGAACTGCTGCCAGTTCCGGGGATCAGCCTGGGCAGCGGTTCCGGCGGCCAGCAGGACCAGCAGGTAGAATGTTTTCAAGCAGCGGCGCTTCACTTGATCTCGGTCTTTTTATCGACTTCCAGCACCACGCCCTTACGCCATACATATTTGCCGCCGTAGCTGTAATTCAGCAGCACATCGTAGGTGCCCGGCGGACAGGGGGTGACATGGTCGGGCCCTTCGATGGCAAAGCGCTCGGCCTTCTTGTCCGGTCTGGGCTTCCCCTTTGCCTTGGCGGCCGTGCCGGCCGGGTAGAAGTGCAGCATCTTCACCTCGAATTCTCCGCCGGTATAGGCCACCTCCGCGGCGTTGAGGTTGGTGGTGATCCGGCAGGAGACATCCGGCTTCAGCTCCAGGTTCTCCAGCCATATCATGTGCCCGCCGGCCCTGGTGTAGATGTCAAGGTACAGGTCATACTTGCCGCCCCTGATCTTCCCGTAATAATCCCCTCCCGGTGCATCGGGCGCCACTTTTACCTTGTGATCACCGCTCCTGAAGAATTTGGGAATGCTCCAGTTGCCGTTCTGCTCCCAGTTGCCATGATAGCGGTTGGTCTTGGTCTCGTAGTAGGCCAGGCCCTGGTTGGGTTCCGTCTTCTCGTTGATCGTGATCTGGACATCATGGAGGGTAACGCTGACCTTGGTGTCCGTTTTGGGCCTGATCACAGCGCCGGCCACCAAGAAACTGATATCCCCCGGGGTGCTGGATGACAGGGGGCAGGTAATCTTTAGGTCATAAATTCCCGGGGTCAGGGACGCAGAATCCACCTCCGCTCCAGCCTTGAGGATCTTGACCCCGTAGCCGCTGATCAGGTCGCCTACGGCGGTTACCGCCACGTCGATCTTTCCGGTGGCGGCAGGTTTCTGCTGACTGGCGAAGGTCTGGGCCGCCTGGACATAGTTCCAACCCTTCTCGGTGCGGACTGTCGCCCCGTTGTCCAGCTTATAGGAATAGTCCCTGATTACTTGGGCTTTCGGGCCGGCGGCGGCCAGCAGAAGAACCAAACAAAAGATGAACAGATTTCTCATCGCTCTATCCTTTCTATTGGTTTTTGGCATTCCCCGACACTTCCCCGTGCCGGAAGCAGCTCACCAAGTGGTCGTTGACCATCCCGGCCGCCTGCATGAAGGCGTAGCAGATGGTGGTGCCCACGAAACTGAATCCCCGGGCCTTGAGATCTTTTGACATATCGTCAGACTGGACGCTGGAGGTTGGTATCTGGCTGACGGTTTCCCATTTATTATCGATCGGCTGATATCCCACGAAGGACCAGATGTATTTTCCAAAAGTGCCGAATTCTTTTTGGATCTTCAAAAAGGCCTTGGCGTTCTTCACCGTGGCCTCGATCTTCAGCCGGTTGCGGATTATCCCCTGATCCGCCAGCAGCCGCTGGATGTCGGGCTGGGTGAACCGGGCCACTTTCTTGGGATCAAAGTTCTTGAATGCTTTTCGAAAATTCTCCCTTTTGTGCAGAATGGTGCTCCAACTTAGGCCGGCCTGAAAGGCATCCAGCACCAGGAACTCAAAGAGTTTTTGGTCATTGTGCAAAGGGACGCCCCATTCGGTATCGTGGTATTCCACCATTTGGGCGTCGTCCTGGGGCCAAGGGCAGGTTTGTTTTACAGTGATGGTCTGGTCCTCCGCCAATGCTGTTGAGGTTATTGTTTCAGTCTGTTTCTGGATTGGTGATCGTTGTTCATTTCTGCCGGGGCGGATTGGCCTTCGGTGCTGCCGGGGGCGGGATGAATGTGATTCCCGCTTCTTTTCTCACCTGTTCGATGTCCAGGTCATTGATCCACTTGGGCAGGTTAACGAACATCTGGTGGAAGCCAAAGCCGCCACCGGTCATTTCCCTGATAGCTTCCTCCTTGCTCCAACCCTGGACCGTCACCCGGTATATGGCGCACATCGTCCCGGTGCGGTCGGAGCCGTGCTGACAATGGACCAGCACCGGAGTCCTGGCGCTGTCGGAGACAATTTTCAGGAACCTGACCGCTTCCTCTTTTTCCGGATGCCAGGCCACCATGTATATGTGTTCCCCGGCCGGGCCGGTATTCCCGAGCTCATCCTGGTCGGTGTGAAACGACCTTAGATTGACGACGGTCTTGATCCCCAGCTGTTTGAGGTTCTTCATTCCCTGGGAGTCGGGCTGGGCGCTGCGGTAAAGGTCATTACTTACCTGGAAAAGATTGGGCACCCCGGCCAGGCTCACCGGCTGGGCCCAGTTGTCGGGGCGGGGACGGCCGGGATTGCAGGTCAGGGTAATGACCGCAATCAAGAGCAGTCCTAAAACTGTGAATATTTTCATTATATTTCCGGCCGGTTAGTGGCCAAATATTACCTTTGTCCCTTTATACCGTGAATACTTAAATATTCTTTTGCCAGCTCCGCCAGCAGTTTTGCCCCTTTGGGCAGCACCTCTTCATCAATGTTGAATCTGGGGTGGTGCCAAGGGTAGGCCGTACTGTTGTTCTTGCAACTTCCCAGTCTTAAGAAAGCGCCGTGAGCCTTTTGTAGAAAATAGGCAAAATCCTCGCCGCCCATCAAAGGGTCATTAATATATACCACGGCCGGACGGCCCAGCAGGCGGCTGGCAACGGCCTCGGAAAAATCGATCATCCTGGGATCATTGTGCAGCACCGGATATCCCCGTTCATATTCCACAGTCGCTGTAAGACCGTTGGCCCGGGCCGTGTTTTCTGCGATCTGTTTGATCCAAACCGGTATCATCTTCCAGGTATGGCGGTCAATGGACCGGGCGGTGCCCTCCAGCAAAGCGGTCTCGGGGATGATGTTGTGCTTGGTGCCGGAGACGAACCTGCCCACGGTGATCACCGCCGGCTGGGCCGGATCAACCCTTCGGCTGGCGATGGTCTGCAAAGCCGCTACCATCTGGGCCCCGGTGGTTATGGGATCCAGGCAGTTGTGGGGCCGGGCGGCGTGCCCGCCTTTACCCCTGATGGTGATCTTGAAATTGTCGGAGGCGGCCATCATCGGGCCCTGGCGCAAACCGATCCTGCCCGAAGGCAGGGATGAGTCCAGATGCAGACCGAAGACCGCATGGACCTTGGGATCCTCCAAAGCGCCGGAGGCGATCATCCCCAGCGCCCCGCCCGGCGGCGTCTCCTCGCCCGGCTGGAACAATAGCTTGATGCTGCCTTTAAGTTGATCCTTGTTGCCGGCCAGGATCGAAGCCGCCCCCAGCAGCATAGCGCAATGTCCGTCGTGGCCGCAGGCATGCATTTTTCCGGGATTCCGGGAGTGGTAGGAAACATCGTTTTCCTCCTGCACCGGCAGGGCGTCCATGTCGGCCCTAAGGGCCACGGTCCTTCCCGGGCCTTTGCCGTTTAGGAGGCCGGTCACACCGGTCCCGCCTACTCCGGTCTTCACCTGCCAGCCCAGGCGCCTCAATTCCCCGGCAATGGCCTTGGAGGTCAGGACCTCGTTGAAGGAAAGCTCCGGAGCTGAGTGTATCCTGCGTCTCCAGGTGATGACGTAATTTTTAAGCTGACTGTCTGAGGTTTTCATGGTAGCTTATATCTTGTTGCTGGCCTTTGTTTCTGCGTCTCAGGAAAGCATGACATAAGTTCAGCCCGCCGCCTGGTTCTTGCCCCCTGCCTTGGCCCGGTACAGTGCCTTGTCGGCGCTGTCCAACAGACCGTTATGGTTGTCGGAGTCGTCGCCCAGGCTGGCCACCCCGATGCTGGCGGTTATTTTGCCCTTGGGCATCACCGACTGGTTGGGAAACCTGTATTCAGCGATCTTCTGGCAGATCCGGCTGGCGATTATCAGCGCCCCCTTCTTTTTGGTGGATGGCAGTATGATGGCGAATTCCTCGCCCCCATAGCGGGCCGCCGTGTCCACCTTGCGCACCGCCCTTTTAAGAACCTTGGATATCTCTACCAAAAGCAGGTCCCCGGCTATGTGCCCGTTGGTGTCGTTGTATATCTTGAAGTCGTCCAGGTCCAGCATCAGCAGGGATAGCGAAAGCTGGTAGCGCCGGGCCCTCTCCACTTCTTCCTCGAACCGGTCCTGAAAATAGCGGTGATTGTAAAGCCCGGTCAAACCATCGGTCACCGCCGAGAGCAGTGTCTTTTCGTAGAGGTCCATCTCTATCACCTTGGGGTTTTCCAGCTTCTGCTGCAGGTTGGTGAAATAATCCAGCAGCGAAACCCGGATCCCCACGTTGCGGCCTAGCTTGGAAGCCAGCTCCAGCTTGTGCTTTAAAATGTTCTCCCAGTGGCTGCGGGCCTGCCCCTCGCTGAAACGCAGATGGGTCAGGGTGTAGATCAGGTCCCCGTAGAGGCTTGAGGTTTTGTCTATGAATCCGGCTTCCATAAGTTTGACCACCTCTTCTGTCTCTCCGTGGTCCTTGCCCAATACTTCAATGATCTCCTTGGTGAACCCATCTTTTTTAGACTTCATTGTGCACCTCGTTATTTAAGGTAAACTTTGAGGAACAGTTTATCCAGTCATTCGAGATAGTTCACTGTTGGCCGGTAATTTAATTGATTTTCTGGTGGCCGTGAATTATTCCTGCCTTCCACTCCTGCGTCCCGCCAGATACTGAGCCGCCAGACTGAGACCTGCCGAATTCATATTCGAAGGGTGGCGGGACTTCGGCGTGCAAGCTGGTTTCCTTATATTTATTCAGCGCCTTAGCTGGATTTACCGTCAATCCGGCAGCTTTCCTTGGGAGCGATGGGCGACATCTGACGCAACCGGGTAATGATGGCCGGCAATTCGGCTATCACGTAGTCCACCTCCTGCTCGGTGTTCTCCCGCCCCAAGCTGAAGCGCACCGATCCCTGGGCCGTTTCGGTGGGCACCCCCATGGCGGCCAGCACGTGCGACGGCTCCAGTGACCCTGAGGTGCAGGCCGAGCCCGAAGAGGCGGCTATGCCCTTGATGTCCAGCGACAGCAGAATGGACTCGCCTTCTATGAATTCAAAGCTGATGTTAAGGGTGCCCGGCAGTCCCTGGGTCATGGAGCCGTTGCGCTTGATGTGGGTGATGTTTTTCTGCAAACCCTGCCACAGCCGTTCCCTCAAGTCCGTCAGTTTTATGGTTTGGGATTCTCTTTCTCCGGCCGCCAGTTCGGCCGCTTTGGCTAAAGCAACTATACCCGCCACGTTCTCGGTGCCGGCCCGGCGGTTCTTCTCATGTCCGCCGCCGTGGATCAGCGAATGAAGCCTGGTGCCCTTTTTAATGTAAAGCGCCCCCACCCCTTTGGGAGCGTATATCTTATGCCCGGAGATGGAAAGCAGATCCACTCCCAGTTTTTTAACGTCGGTCTCTATCTTGCCAAAGGTTTGGATGGCATCGGCATGGAAAAAGGCATTCTGGGAATGACAGATGGCGGCGATCTCAGCCAGGGGCTGGATGGTTCCCACCTCGTTGTTGGCATGCATCACGGAGACCAGGGAAGTTTCAGGCGTGACCGCCTTTTTCAAGGCATCCAGGTCCAGCAATCCTTCGGAGTCAACCCCGATGTAAACAGGTTTTGCTCCGTGATATTTTTCCAGATATTCAAATGAATGCAGCACCGCATGATGTTCTATCTTGGAAGTGACCAGGCCAGGCCGGCCGGGCCTATTAGCAAAAAACACGCCTTTGATGGCGTGGTTGTCCGCTTCGGTGCCGGAGCCGGTGAAGACTATCTCCGAGGGTTCGCAATTCAACACCGCGGCTATCTTCCGGCGGGATTCTTCCAGGGCCTGGCGGGACGCCAGGCCTTGAGTGTGAAGGCTGGAGGCGTTGCCGAATCCGTTCTGATAGAAGGGCAGCATGGCCTCCAGCACTTCGGGACGCACCGGGGTGGTGGCATTGTGGTCAAAATATATAGCTGGCATAAAAAGCCTCCCTGATGAATTTTTTGCCGTTTCTAATCCAATGTCTGAAACGGCCAGTCAAAGATATTAAGAGGCATACTGGCAGATCCCGGGGCATTTTCCCGGTTCTTGAAGAAACGGCTACTGCTGCCCGAGCAGTCCTTTGCGCACCGCTTCCTTCTTGCTTTCCAGAGTCAGCACCTTGTCAACCCGGTCATCTATCCGGATGTTGGTGGACACCCGTAATGCCCCGGAAAGCAGGCATTTCTGGTGCATGGCCTGTGCCACCGCCAGAATATCATCCAAACTGCCTTCCAGGTTTGTGCCCATGGCCGTGATCTCGTACTTAAGGCCGGAACTGCGGGCCAGCCTGATGGCATCCACCACAAACTCGGAGATGCTGGGATTTAACGTCCCTATCGGGGTTACGCTGATCTCTGCTACCGGCATCGGGATGTCTCCTTAAGAAGTTATTTCTTGTCCCGGCGGGGCTAATGGAACTACTTCTTGGCTGCAGCTGTCTTTTTTACCGATTTGGCAGTGAGGTGCAGCACCTTCTTGCGTTCCTGTTTCTTGACCCGGGCTATTTTGAATTTAAGTCTCTGTCTTTTCTGTTTGTTCTTGCTTCTGGCCATTTTGATGCTCCTGTGAATTTAGTTGTTTATCGTTCAGTGTATTTTTCTGATTGGAGAATTAACCTGGATTATTTTGGTGAACGCAGACGCCGTAGTGAGCGTTAGTCGAACTATTAACTCAGATTAAAATGATTTATCTTGAGTACCAGACAACTTGAATGCAACAATTCCTGTCCTTCCTGGTTTCCTTACAATAACCGTCCCTAATCTTCCATGCTCCTGTCCCGCTTGAAGAACTTCAGCCAGTCGGCCACGTCGGCCTTCTGGGGTTTTTCATCGGACTGGGACAAACCGGCCAATATTTTTTCCGCTTTTTGGGCGAAAGCGGACGAGCCCATTGTCTCCACATTCCGCCTTTTGGCGAAGCTGGACACCTGGTTGTCGGAGCTGATCACCAGCAGCCGGCCTTTGTCACTGCAGGTCTGGACCCTTTTCCGGATGTCATCGTCGGCCGTTTTGGGGAAGGCCGAATAGGCCGTCTTTATTCCCTGGACCGTCTGCTGTCTGGGCTGGGATGATTCTTTTGGCCCGTCAAAGACCACCAGTACTTCCTGGCCGGTGGCTTTCTTGTAGCGCCTCAGCAAGTCCAGCAGGCGCTCCCGGCCTTTCTGCTGGTTCTGTATCAGGATCGGCCGCACTTCTTTCCAGGCGAAAGCCAGGTTGTATCCGTCGATTATCAATGATCGCGGCATGATGAAAAGATCAGATCAGGATCACTTGTTCTGCCCGGTCTGCAGCAGTTTGTTCAGGTCCTTGTGCTGTTCCAGCAGTTCCACCGCCTTCTGCACCTGGGCGTCTCCCTCCAGCAGGAACGCGGTCATAGCCTTGTCGCCGTAAAGCTTGGAAAGCAGCTCCCGCTTGATGCCCTTTTTGATGTAGGCTTCGCTTTCCTTGAAATCCTGTTCTGTGTACTCGAACTTTTCATCGGCCAAAAGTTTTTTGAACTCGGCCAGCATGGGAGCGTCCACTTCCAGGGTCTGAGGAAGATCCTTGCGGGTGACCGTATATTTGACCGCAAACTTGAAGAACAGCGTTTTGCGCTCCAGGTTGCTCTCCAGTTTCTTTAAAAGGGGCAGGTCCACCTTGACGTCGGGGATGATGCCGCCGCCGCCGTAGACCGTGCGCTTAAGCCCGCCCAGGGTGGTGAACTTCTCCTTGGGAGCGGTGGAATCCTCCTCCAGGCTGTCCAGCTCGCCCGACTGCCAGGCGCTGTTGTCCCGGTGGATGCAGCGCCCCGAAGGGGTGTAGTATTTGGCGGTGGTCAGTTTATATGCAATGGAATCGTTCAATTCGACAATGTTCTGAACAGATCCCTTACCAAAGCTTGTTTGGCCTAATATCAAAGCACGGTCCCAGTCTTGCAATGCGCCGGCCACGATCTCGGAGGCTGAGGCCGAGCCTTGGTTGATCAGCACCACCATCGATCCTTTTTTAGGTCCGTATAATGGTTGTCCCAAATTGTCATAATTTTGTTTATATGCATTATAGGTCATGTTTGACCTTGGCATTCGCCCTTTGGTAAATACTACAAGAGAACTATCTTTTAGAAAATCACTTGAAACATCAACTGCCTCGTTTAATTGCCCCCCAGGATTACCTCGAAGGTCTAATATCAACTGTTTCATTCCTTGATTCTCTAAGTCCTTGATAGCAGTAGCCAAATCATCACCGGTTTTCTTAGACATAAAATTAGCCAGCCAAATATAACCGGTTTTATTCTTAATCAAACCATAATACGGAATACTCTTAATTTCTATAAGCTCTCTGGTTATTTCAAAATCCATTGGCTGATCCACACCTTCGCGCTGGATTGCGATAGTAACTTTAGTCCCTGGTCTTCCCCGTAACTTGCTAATAGCCCCGTCAGTGGTAATCCCACGCGTGGATATATTATCAATTTTAACTATTCTGTCTCCAGCCTGAATACCTAATCGAGATGCAGGTGTTCCAGCCATGGGGGCAATAACTGTTAGCCAACTATCCCGAATGTCTATTTGGATACCCAGCCCACCAAAAGATCCTTCTGTACTTACTTTCAAATCATTAAAAGCTTTAGGATTTAAAAAGTTTGAATGGGGATCTAGACTCTCTAACATCCCCTTTATAGCACCGTATATCAATTTCTGAGGGTCTGGAGTTACCACGTAGTTTGAATAAATTTTATAGTATGCTTCCCGGAACATTGCTAAGCTACGCACGACATCGTCGGTCAACTGACTTTGGGCATACAGGGCGAACATTCCCCCGGCCACCATGCTGAACACGGCAATGCCGGCGATCAGCGTAAAAAGCTTGCGCTTGGTGATCATGATCTTATTCCCTTCCTCCATATTTTTGGAGTCCTTTTTGAACTTGACTTTTGGATTGAATAACCATTTTCACAGAGAGCCTCAAAGCGTGCCCTGAGCTGCCAGGATGAGCCGATGGGCTGAGTTTATCGAAGCCCAGCCGAAGGGGGCACAAAGGGATAATTGCTAATATTATTCACTCTGTTGGCTTTGTGTCTTAGTGTGATAGAAATCCAGGGCCCTGCCTAAAAGTTAAAAAGACAAACTGTACTGTTTTAACTGGATTACTTTAAACGATTGTGCACCAGCTGCCGGACCGCTGCCTGGATCACGTCCGGGGGGAAGCTCCCGTCCAGAACCTTTACCCTGTCCGGGTCGGCCTTGGCTATGGCCAAAAATCCCCGCCGGACCTTTTGGTGGAATGCCTTCTGCTGCCGCTCCATCCTGTCCAGTGCCCGTTTTCTTTTGGAGGCCCGGGCAAATCCCTGTTCCACCGGCAGGTCAAAGACCAGGGTCAGCCTGGGCCAGCACCCGCCCACCGCTATCTGGTTCAGCCGGCTGATCATCTCCAGGTCCATTCCCCGTCCGTAGCCCTGGTAGGCGGTGGAGGAATCGGCAAAGCGGTCGCAGATCACGATCCGTCCCGCCTTCAGCGCCGGGATTATCACCTGGGCCAGGTGCTGGGCCCGCGAGGCTTCCAGCAGCAGCAGTTCGGCCAGCGGGGACATGTGGTGGTTCCTGGAATCCAGCAGGACCTTGCGGATTTTCTCGGCGATAGGCGTCCCGCCCGGCTCCCGGGTGACTATGACCTGATGCCCCCGGCTCTTCAGCCACTTGGCCAGAAGCATGGCCTGGGTGGTCTTGCCGCAACCCTCGATTCCCTCAAAGCTGACAAACAAACCCTTGGAATTCTGAATTCTGAATTCGGAATTCTGAATTCGGCGAGACATGATTATTTCCGTCCCAGTCTCTTGATGTATTCTTCCACGTTCCGCTGGGCCTGATCGTCAGGCACCTGCACCATGGGCGACTTCATGAAGTAGCTGGAAGGCTCCAGCATCGTCCCGGAGAGTTTGTGGTCCATGGCCAGCTTGGCGCAGCGCACCGCGTCTATCACCACCCCGGCCGAGTTGGGCGAATCCCAGACCTCCAATTTCATCTCCAGGCTCAGCGGCACGTCCCCGAAGGTCTGGCCCTCCATCTTGATGTGGCAGTACTTACGGTCTAAAAGCCAGGGCACGTAATCGGAAGGGCCGACGTGGATGTCATCGGCCGGCATCTTGTAATCCAGCATGGAGGTGACGGCGTTGGTCTTGGAGATCTTTTTGGACTCCAGCCGCTCCCGCTCCAGCATATTCAAAAAGTCGGTGTTGCCGCCGAAGTTCAGCTGGTAGGTCTTCAACAGCTTGACCCCGCGGTCCATGAACAGGCGGGTCAGAACCCGGTGGGTGATGGTGGCCCCCACCTGGGATTTGATGTCGTCGCCGATGCAGGGCACTCCGGCCTTCTTGAAACGGTTGGACCAGTACTGTTCGCGGGCGATGAAGACCGGGATGCAGTTGACAAAGGCGCACTTGGCCTCCAGTATCTGTTCCACGTACCACTTGGTGGCCTCTTCCGAACCCACCGGCAGGTAGCTTACCACCACGTCGGTCTTGGTGTCCTGCAGCAGCTTGACGATGTCCACCGTGGAGCCCGGGGCCTTCTGGATGATCTGGGAAAGATATTTGCCCAGGCCGTCGTGCAGCATGCCGCGCTGGACGGTGATCCCGCTTTTTGGCACCTGGCAGAATTTGAGGGTATTGTTGGGCTTGGTATAGATGGCCGTCGCCAGGTCCTTGCCCACTTTGTTTTTGTCGATGTCGATGGCGGCCGAGAATTCAATGTCCGAAATGTGGTAGCCGCCCAGGTTGACGTGCATCAGTCCGGGAACCTTGTCGCCTGGCTTGGCGTTCCGGTAATAATGAACTCCCTGCACGAAAGAGGAGGCGCAGTTGCCCACACCGATGATAGCTACCCGAACCTTGCGCGAGCCGGCTTTTTTAATGGCTGGCTTGATTGTTTTCCTGGCAATGCTCTTTCCCATGTGGTCCTTTCTGAAAAACTGATATTTAATATTATTTGCTTAATTATTTACGAAGGAATCGTCTGCCCCTTGGTCCTGTTCCGGACATGCAGTATCCGCTGGATGGCCGTAACATTGGTGAAGACCGCCAGGATCCAAAGGGCCCCGGTGAATATCCAGTGTTTGTCAAATACCCCGGTAAAAAACGTGCCGGTCAGGATCACCGCTATCCTCTCCGGTCGCTCCATGATGCCCACCTTGCAGTCCTCGCCCAGCCCCTCGGCCCGGGCCCGGGTGTAGCTGACCATCAGCGAGCCCACCAGGGCCAGGTCTGTCAACAGGGCCTGAAGCCACATGGCTTTGGTGGAATAGAAGTAGGAAAGCCCTATGAAAATGACTAACTCGGAATAGCGGTCCAGCACCGAGTCGTAGAACATCCCGAACTTGGTGGCGTTGCCCGAGCGCCGGGCCAGCGAGCCGTCGATGGCGTCACAGATAGCCGACAGCAGGCCCACCAGGCCGCCCCAGAAAAAATGGTCGGAGGCGAACAGCGCCCCGGCCCCCAGACCGAATACGAAACCGGCCGTGGTCAGCCAGTTGGCTTTGACCTTGGCCTTGACAAAGAAATTGATGAACGGTTTGAACAGATTGACAAAACCCTTATTGAGCCATTCGGGAAACATTATTCATCCTACCTTTCCGGCAATTACAATTACATATTCTCCCCGGGGCTTTTTGATCTGATACTTTTGGGCCAGCTCGGCTATGTCGCCCCGTTCAAATTCCTCAAACATTTTGGTGAGTTCCCGGCCCAATACCGCCTGGCGCGGAGCAAAGGCGGCGGCCAGATCGGTTAAAGTTTTGGAGATCCGGTGCGGCGACTCGTACATTACCACTGTGCCGGACTCTTCCTTCAACTGTTCCAGCAGCTTGGCCCGCTTGCCGGATTTTATGGGCAGGAATCCTATGAACAGGAACCGGCTGGGGTCCAGCCCCGAACAGACCAAAGCAGATATCAGCGCGGTGGCGCCGGGAATGGGCACTATCCTGATCCCGGCGTTTACCGCCTGAGCCACCAGGCTCACCGCCGGATCGCTGATCCCCGGGGTTCCGGCGTCGGTTACCAGGGCCACCTGATGGCCGGCTAAAAGCTTTTCCACCAGCTCCGGCGATCTTTGTTCCTGGTTGTGGGAATAAAAAGAGCACAACGGTTTTTTGATGTCGTAATGTTTCAGCAATTGACCGGTATGCCTGGTATCCTCGGCCGCTATCAGGTCGACTTCCTTGAGCACCCTCAGCGCTCTGAGAGTGATGTCGTCCAGATTGCCGATGGGAGTAGCCACTAGATACAAAATGCCCGGCATTTTACAACCGTTCAAACGTTTCAAACATTTCAAACGTTTGAAACATCGGTTAAAGCAGATCCTTTAGTTTGGAGTGACGCCCGAAACTGGAGGCTTTTAAGGCGAACCGGTAATCCTTGATGGCCAGCTGCACCACTCCGTCCAGCCGCTTGCCCAGCACCACTCTAAAGGAGTCAACGAAATTGTCTATCCACTCGGCAAAGGCTTTGCCCAGTTCCTCTGGGCTGGCCACTATCTTGCCGTTTTCCTTGGCTTCGCCGTCGGCAGTATCAAAGTCGTTTAGGAACGGATAATGCACCGTGGCCGACTCCTTGGACGAGGTCAGGGTCTTGCCGACCACGGTGGGCCCGGCGATCATCTTGAGCTCGCTCACTATCTTGTTCAGGGCGTTCAGGAACAGGGTCACCTGGGCCTGGCTGGCCTGCTCGGCCATGATGGGGATCTTGTCGAAGGCGTCAACCACTATGGCCCCCGGGCCGGTGGCCGCCTGTTTCAGGGCGGCTTTGATCACCTCCATTCCCAGGCTCTCCACCTTCCAGGTGAAATAACCGGAACAGGGAGCGCCCTCCTTAAAGCGGAGATAGGACATGTCAAAGCCCCGCCGTATCTCCAGAAAGCCGTCAAACTTGACCCCCACCAGTTTCTCAAAAACCTTCTCGGTGTCCACTGTGGCCAGATCCAGGTTCTTGAAGGCCGGCTTGACGCTGAAGGTGGCCATGATCATGTCCACCAGTTCTTCCGGTGTCTCGTAGATGGAGACGGTCCCGGTGGTGGAGGACTTGGCCTTGTCTATCACCTCGGCCACCGACATCTGCTTCCGCTCGGAGCGGTTGAAATGCCCGGCGTTGACCGGCTCTCCCTTCTTCAGGTACAGGAACTCCACCGCATCGGGGTAGACGATCTCCAGGTATCCCGAGATCTTGCTGGCCCGTTCTTTTTTGTTGTCGGCCAAAACGTTGTCCAGATGCACAAATTCCAGTTTGGCATTCTGCAGCACCGCGCGGCCCTTGGGAAATCTCATAGTCGGTTAAGAACTTTATTTTCTATTTTTTTGATGGCAGAAGGATTACACATTTTTAGCGAAGAAACATATATTCTTCGGTTTGTCAGGCATGATGCCCAACTCAGAATGACATATTGAAAAGTCTCTGTGTCTCTGAGCCACTTCGATAAACTCCGTGCAACGCTCGGTGGCAGAGGATTACATCTCTTTTAACTTTTCTATGAGCGTAGCGAACTTCCAGAACTCCTCCAGGTCGCCCATAGAAGCTATCTTGATCCCGTCGGCCGAAAACTCCATCAGGCCTTGTTTCTGCATCTTGTCCAGGATCTCGGCTGCCTTGGCTTTGCCCACTCCCACCTGACTGGCAAAGCCGTCGGGAGTGTAACTGCCCTTGATGATGACACCGGAACCGTCGGGAGCGCCCTTCTCCCGGCCCAGGTTCAGCAGCGAGGCCGCGATGCGGCAGACATCGTCCTTCTGCAGCAGTATCTTAACCTGTTCGTTGGTTTCCCGCAGGCGCTTCACCAGGCTGTTGATCAGGTATTCCACCATCGGGTTTTCCTGGATCTGCCCCTTGAAGGCCGAGCGGTCCAGTATCAAAAGGGAAACATCGGCCAAAGCTGTGGCGGTGGCCGAGCGCGGGGCGTCGTCAACTATGGCCATCTCGCCCAGGAACGAACCCTCGGACAGGGTGGCCAGCACTTTTTTGGCCCCTCCGGCCGAGTTGGATATCTCAACTTTACCCGAGCGGATCAGGTACATTTCCTCGCCCCGTTCACCCTCGCGGAAAAGAATCTCCCCCGCTTTCAATACTTTTTCAAAAGCGCCTTCGGCTTCCGGCATTTTCTGCCCCCTTTATATATGGTTTAACATAGTATGATATCATAAGTTATGCGCTTATGTCAACAGCAATTTATGAAGTTGTAGTTCAAGATCATGAGCATTGCCGTAATGCGAAAAAGGTATTTATTTTTAAGATTTTTAACAGATTTTCTCAGCGATTGCATCAAAAAAGGAGGAGAGCAAGCTCTCCCCCTTTTGAAACCGGGCCTGGATTATTTGATCACCAGCATTCTCTTGGTGGCCTTGTAACTGCCGGCCTCCAGCCGGTACAAATAGACACCGCTGGGCAGGCTTTGGACATTCCAGTTTATGGTGTGGGTGCCTGGGATCTGAACTCCCTGGCCAAAGCTTTTGACCAGCTGTCCGGCAATGTTGTAAACGCTTAATTTTGCCGGCAATGGTTGAGATAACTGATAGCGGAATTCCGCCCTGTTTTTAACAGGGTTGGGGTAAACATTGGACAAGGAGAACGGCTTGGCTTTGGACTGGTCATCCGGCTTACCCATTACCCCGGTCCAGCCGGCGCTGGAGGTCAGTGCGCCCCAGGTTACGGGTGAGATGGAATCGCAGCCATAGGGCCAGGCGCCATATACATCGCCAGCCGCCATCACCGCAAACCCGATGGTATCCTGTTGGCCGATATTGATGTTTAAATTGGCTATCGGCACGGCAAACTGGGTAATCAAATCGGTCTTATCCGAAAGGCCTAAAACCCAGCTCGATAAGGCAGCCGGCTCCCAAACCGTAGTGTTGCCGTAAAATTCATAAGGGCTGGCGGTAAGAAAATCTCCCATTAGCCTGAAATCATAATCCATCAAAACCGCATCCTTGTTATATTTCAGGTCCAGCAATAGGGAATGGTCTTTTATGCCAATGGTCTCGAAGTCCGGGGTTATCACCATAACATACAGGGTGTCGCCGTTATACTTGACCCAGAAACTGTCGGCCGCCGGTGCCTTGGCGGACTTGCCGGGGAAGTTGAACGCCGCCTGATAGGCGTCCATCCATTGAGTTGAATCCAAAGAGCCGTCAAAAACCGGGGCTGTTCCGCAGGGAACATCTATGATGGTCATGGGCGTCTCCCATTTGTTGGACGAGGTCAACACTCCCCAGGTTACCGGCCTTACGGAATCCATCAGGGTCGGCCAGCGGCCCATCCGGGTATCGCTGTCGGCCAGCAAAGCGAAGCCTATTGAGTCATTTTCGCCCTTGGTGATACCCAATTTATTTAAGGAAACTGAAAACTGGGTGACAAAACAAACGTTTTTGGAATACTGGCAATCCCATTCCGCGACCTTATCCTTTTCCCAAAAACCGCTGCCCCCATTGTATTCTGTAAACTCCACAGTTGTATCGGCCATCAACCGGTAATCATCTCCCAACAGACCGCTGCTGCGGTCCAGCTTGGTGTCAAAGATCAAGGAATGCCGGGCGATCTCCTGGGGTTCGTAGTCCGGGGTCACCCATATAAAGTAGAGGCTGTCGTTGTTATATTTCACGAAAAAAGTATCGATGGCGCTGTATTTGGTCTTGGTTTCCAGCCGGAAGGTGTCCATATAGGCATCCGCCCACTGGGTGGTGTCAAAAGTCCCGGTAAATGCCGGAACTGTTCCATAAGGCACGTCTATCACTGGTATTGCGGGCGTTACCCAATTGCCGGATGATGTCAATATTCCCCAGGTGGCAGGTTGAATGGAATCCGAGCCATCCGGCCATCTACCCATCCGGGTGTCGCTGTCAGCCAATAAGGCAAAGCCGATGGTATCATTGGCGCCAGGAACAATTCCTATCTTGCTGAAAGGCACGGCAAATTGAGTCACGAAGCATACATTTTTGGAATACTGACAATCCCATCCGTCAACTTTCTCCTCTTCCCACAGGCTGGTATTCCCGCTGAACTCTTTGAATTCAACCACGGTATCTGCCATCAAACGGCGGTCATCTCCCCAAAGAACTGCACCCCCGTCAAAGCTTGTGTCAAAAAGCAAGGAATGCCGGGCAATCTCCTGCGGTTCGTAATCCGGGGTCACCCAGATCAAATAAAGTGTATCGCTATTATATTTGACAAAGAAAGTATCTATGGCACTGTATTTTGTCTTGGTTTCCAGCATAAAAGTATCCATGTAAGCATCCTTCCATTGGGTAGTATCGAATGACCCAGAGAAAACTGGACTGGTACCGTACGGAACATCAATGGTTGGAGCCGCCGCAAAAGATGTTGACAGCACGAACAGCAGGTTTCCCACGATTAAGATTGCCAACTTTAGCTTCATGTTGATTTTCCTCCCTTTTTAATTATTATTTTTCTCATCTTGGTGATATTCATTGATGAGAGATTACAGTGCCATAAATTACTGTCTCCAATCAGTTCTGGCGAATGAACCTTCACCACTTTGTTGCCCCGGTCTAAAATGAACACCTGAAAAGGGATTTCCGCCGGAGAATTGAAGATCAAGCCGCCCGGCTCCAGCATTACACTTTTCACAAATTGAGGCAGATAGGCCTTTATTTCACCGGCCCCTTTGGCGGAAACCTGTGTTTTTTTTATTTTCCTCCCTTTTCCGGATATATCCAAACAGCCTCCCCAAAGCCCCTTGATGCGGACCACCTCATGATCGTTTTCCGGCAGGGAAGAAATGCGTATGATTTTAATCTGTTTCATATGTTGGCAATAAATATAAGAAAAAAGCGCCCTTTGTTATGCTGATTTTAACAAAGGGCGCTTACAAACCGCTTACAAAAAATGCCGTTACTGCCTATCCTTGGCATTCCCGATATAAGGCAACTGTCTCGGGGCTTATTTCCAGGCCCAGATCTCTGCGCAACGCCGTCCGGCATTGTTGATATTGCTTGGATACCAGGTCTTTCCGCCCTTTCATGGAATAGGACGAAATCAATATGCGATGGGCCTCCTCCAGACAGCGCTCCCGGATAACTGCCATTTCCGAATACTTTATCGCAGCATCCAACTGGCCTTGTTTGAGATGCAACCTGGCAAGCGAAAGCAATACCTGAAAATATAATTGGCGAAGCTGTTCTCTCGGACCTTCCATCTCCACAAGTTTGATGTCCGGCAGAAAATCGCCCCGGTATAAATCAACCGCCTGACGGTAATATTCCAGGGCCGCCGGATGCTGGCCGGTGATCTCAGCTTGCTTCCCCTTGCGGACATCCGAAATGAAATGCCTGAAATCCAGGTCTATATTTTCTATATTTATCCTGTATCTTCCATCCCTGAATTCGATATACTTTGAATGTTTTCCATCCTTGATGCCGGGCTCGAAGAGCCTGCGAAGTTCAGCCACGGCCACCTGCAAATTTATAGATGCCGTAGCCAGGCTTTTTTTAGGCCAGAGCATCAGGCTCAATACTTCGGACGGCACGAACTGCTCCAAATCCTCCTGGGAGTTTTCCTCGGCCGATATGTGCTTCGACAATAAAATTCCCAGTACCTGCCTTGAAGCAGCCCTTTTCCATCGTTCAATCAAATGTCCGTCTATTGATGCATTGAGAGATCCTAAAGTCGAGACCTCGGGCCGGCGGCAGGATGGTGGCCCTTCTGAAATGGTCTTGATCGGATCGAATTTTTGTGAGAGTTTATCTATGTATTTTGAGGTGCCTTTTGCTTTTAAATAGGCCGGGATCAGATGCCAAAAGCTGTCGGGATATTGGCCTTGAAAAAAGAAATCGTATTCGTATTTTTGGCATATTTTCAGACCTTGTGATAACGTCCGTACAAATGGTTCTGTCTTTTTTTGCAATAGGTAAATATCCGCCAGATTGAGCAAAGCCAGGGAATGTTTATACTCCATCCTCATTTCAGCATATACTGCCAATGATTTGACGGCATAATATCTGGATCTGGCATATTCCTTTGAAGCAATACAAACCTTGGAAATATTGTACTGGGCTAAGGCCGTGTCAAGCGGTCTCTCTTTTGACGTGGCATCAAGTGCTTCCATGGCATATTTCCTGGAAAGTGCTGGGTTGTTTTGCATCCGGTGCAAAGAACTCAAAGCTATCAGACAGGTAAAGTGGTAGGATGCTTCATCGGAACTGTCGGTATTCTCCAGGGCGAATTTAAGCGTCTTTTCTGCCTCGGCAAACCTTCCCTGGTACATTTGAACTTCTCCCAAGTGAACCCTGGCCGGTCCCAGGGCCATACCGAGGCCGAGTTTTTGAATTTCTGGAATCACCATAGTCAAAAGGACCTCGGCCTTTTCCAGTTCAAACATCTCCAGGTAAAGCGAAGAAAGATTCACCGCGGCCAGGCAATAACTGCGGCGGTTGTCGGAATCCCGGTAAAAGCGCAGGACCTCTTCCTTATCCTTCCGGGCTTTCTCTAAATACCCCAATGTTTTGGTGATAGCTGAAACATTGGCCAATGTGCGAATCTGTCCTTCCTTGTCGCCGGCCCGTATATAGATTTCCATCACTCGGCCATAGACTTTGGAGGCCTTTTTATAATCCAGCAGTCTCCAATAGCTCCCGGCCATGGCCGCCAGCAATCCGGCCCGGCCCCGGTAATCGTTTTTGTCGAGGTATTTAAGACCCAAGCCACATGCCTGAATAGCCTTTTGATTCTGCCCCATGTCCTGATAAATATAGGAAAGATACCGGTAGGCGGCGGAAAGAGAGGAACTGTCCCGGCTCTTTTTCAAAACGGGAATGGCCGTGGCAAGACATCGCAATGCCGCCTTGAGCTCTCCGCTTTGGTAATCTGCGTTGGCCGCAAGCAGAATAAGTTTAGGGTGGCTATAGAACTGATCCTTTGGGATCTTATCCAGTATAGTCCTTAGCTCCGGAAGCCTCCCCGGCTGCAGCAAGTCCCGGCTGTATTCGATCAGCAGGCTGCTGCCAAGAATATAATCCTTGCGGGATAGAGCCTGCTCTATGAGAACGACCGGATCGGGTTGTTTTTTAGACATGGTTTGTTTTAACAAGCATTTGATCAAACCGTTGGAAAATGTATCCCGCGCCAAGCCTGATCAATAAAACCGGAGGGATAACTGTTTACAATAGCTTTTTCCCTATCACCTTGGCCAGGTCTTCGATCTTCACCCGCTCCTGCTTCATGGTATCCCGGTCTCTGAGCGTTACAGTGTCGTCCTCCAGCGACTGGAAGTCCACGGTCAGGCAGAATGGAGTGCCCACTTCATCCTGGCGGCGGTAGAGCTTGCCGATTCCGGCGGTGTCGTCGTAGACCGCCCGGAAATAAGGGGTCAGGTCGTTCTTGATCTTTTTGCCCAGCTCCACGATCCGCGGCTCGTTCTTTTTCAGGGGCAGGACGGCCACCTTGATTGGCGCCAGTCTGGGGTGCAGCCGAAGCACCGCCCTGGTGTGCTCGTCACCCAGCTTGCCGGCGATCAACCTGACCTTCTTCACCAGGTCCAGTTTGTCGGCTCCAGGCAGGGAGCAGGCGGCATCTATCTGAAGCAGTTTGCCAGGAATATCTTCCTTGGCCGACAGCAAGGCTTTTTCCATGGCCGCCAGCTGCTGTCCGTTGGGGATCTCGTCTCCCGGGCGCTTGGCCGCCTCAGCTATCCGCTTTTGGATGTTCTTCAACGCTGCATCCATGGCCTCTGATAATGGCTTGACTGCGGCCTCATCGGGACGGGAGAGCTGCTCCTCCTCGTAGGCTTCGCACAAGAAGGCCAAAGTGGCCCGGTCTGCTCCGGCCGATGGTTCTATGACATAGGGGATGTACTTGGCGCCTTTCTTGCCGGTGGCGGGATCGATCCAGGCCTCGTCAAAGTATTCCAGTTTCTCGGTGGAATGCTCGTTCCGGTTGAGTTTCAAGCGGGCCAGGTCTGTTTCCGGAACGTTGTTGCTGTGGGCCGTCAGGTCGTAATCCTGGCGGTTGGCCACGCCTTCCAGCTCGCTCCAGCCCAAAGATCCGGGGAAAAGGTATTCCAGGTCCACACAGGCCCTGGCATAGTGGGCCAGCTCCTCTTTGGCCTGGGGGCGCTTCTTTAATCGTTCCGGGCTCAGGCCCAGGCTTAGATACCAGTTATAGCGGGCCTCCACCCACTCCTGATGCAGCTGGTCGTCGGTTTTCTCGCCGGGCTGCAGGTATTGGGGCGGCTTGCAGAAATACTCGATCTCCATCTGCTCGAACTCCCGGGTGCGGAAGGTAAAATTCCCGGGCGTGATCTCGTTGCGGAACGATTTTCCGATCTGGGCGATGCCGAAGGGCAGTTTGCGCCGCATGGATTGTAGGACGTTCAGGAAATTGGTGAAAATGCCCTGGGCGGTCTCGGGGCGGAGATAGGCCAGGCCGGACTCGTCCTGGACCGGGCCCACGTAGGTCTGGAACATCCCGTTGAAGTTGCGGGGCTCGGTCAGCTCTCCGCCGCACTCGGGACAATTGTCTCCTTTGAGGTGGTCGGCCCGGAAGCGCTTACGGCATTTCTTGCAGTCCACCAGCGGGTCCACAAAGGTCTTCTCATGGCCGGAATACTGCCAGACCAGGCGGTTCATGATGATGGCCGCGTCCAGCCCCTCCATATCCTCCCGGTCATAGACCACGCTCTGCCACCAGGCCTTCTTGACGTTGTTCTTCAGCTCCACCCCCAGCGGGCCGTAATCCCAGGTGGAACCCAGGCCGCCGTATATCTCGGAGGACTGGAATATGAATCCCCGCCGTTTGCACAGGGATACTATTTTTTCAAAGGCGTTTTCAGGTCTGGCCACGTTAACTCCTCGCAATAGGTTTTTTAATATTTTCTGATTTTTAATTATACCCCTTTAGGCCGGATAAAATCAAGCACAATAAGAAGGGGCGGCCGCCATGGCCGCCCCTTTTGCCGCTAAAGTTACCGGGATTACCTGATCACGGTGAACCTTCTGGTGGAAGTGTTCTCCCCGGCGGTCAGCCGGTAAACATAGATTCCCGACGATACCTTCCTCCCATTCTGGTCACAGCCGTTCCACTTAACCGTATGGTTTCCGGCTCCCAGCATTCCATTGACCAGGGTCTTTACCCTCTGTCCCAGCACGTTGTAGATTTCCAGGCTGGCCGAAGCGCCCTGGGCCAGTCCGAACCGGAACTCGGCCGAGTTCTTGACCGGGTTGGGGCTGGTTGGCATCAGGTAGAAGCTGTAGCTTACGGCTCCGGGCTGGCCCTCCACTCCGGTGGGCGTGGCCGAAGCTTCGTTGGACCAGGCGCTGAAGGTGTCGGCATGCGATGCCCAGGGATAAGTTGAACGAACAACATAGTAGTAAGTACTGTCGTTGACCACGGAATTGTCATCGTATGACAAGTTTGTTGTTCCGTTCAGGAAGGCATATGGCCCACCGGCCGTGGTTGATCTGAATATCTGGTATTCGCCGATGTTCTTGGCCGAAGCCAGCGCTCCAACGGCAGGTGCTGCCGACAGGGATTTGGACTTGGGCAGCTTCTGGTCCGTATCCTTCAAAACAGTCAGCTGGTCAAGCTTGCCCAGGTCGGATCCGGCCAGTGCTTTCTTGCTGTAGGTCGAGTAGGACACCACCGCCCGTGACATCCAGTGTCTCTGGCGCAGATACCAGGTGCCGCCTTGCTTTACCAGGCTCCGGTAGGGCGCCTGATTTTGATCGTCGGTGATCCCATAGGGAAGACCTGCGGTCTTGAACTCATATCCCACATGGAAGTCTCCGGCGGGATAGATATTGAGAGAGGAAACATCCACCACGGTCCAGCTGGGATAGGCTACCGGGTATATTTTGAACGGGGCCACCAGTTCCGTGGCTTCGTCCGGGACTCCTCCGTCATCGGCGTAAATATGGACCGTCAGGGAATCCAACGATGGCTGTTCGTACCACATTGAATACAATTGTTCGATCTTGCATCCCTGATGCTCGGGCGTCATTCTGGTGGTAGTAATTGATCCCGCGGCCCAGCTGGAAATATACCAGGGGTTGCTGTTGTCGTAATATAAAGTAGCTACCGGCGCCGTCCAGGACAAAGGAACCGAACCATCCTGGCCGTCGGTAGCGCCCAACCCGGAAGGAGCATAGGGATACAGCACCGTGAAAGTCATATCACCCAGTCCCGGGAAAGAAGGATAATTGGTTTCACTTCCGGCATCGTCGACCGCCCAGATATTGTAGCTTACGATAGTAGCCGGAGCAATTGGCCCGGTGATTGTGAACTCAAAAGTATCGGTGGCGCCTATCTGAGTTCCTCCAACCGATAACCAAGTGATGTTGTTGTAGGTGTAATAAAGGCTTTCAGCAGCAACTCCCACTTTAGCCAGATCGTATATTCTGGCCTTGACAATAAACAGGCCGGTGCTGTCGAAAGTGTTGACTGGTTGGGACACCATCTCTATCACAGGAGCCTGATTGTCCAGCGTGGTGAAGGTGATGAAGGTGTCCGGCAGAACGGCTATGCTGTTGTCTGAGGTGTCGGTGCCGGCGGTGACGATCACCGAGTAGGTGGTGCTGTAGTTGTAAGGAGTACCCGGCGTCAGGGTCATGGTATCGCCGGTTGCGCTCCAGCTTAAGCTGTAGCTGTCGGTGGGAATGGCATACCCCATAATGCTGGTGGTATCCATCGGTTCGGAGAAAACAACCGTCACCGGCTGGTTCAGCGCCACTCCGGTGGCCCCGTCGGCCGGGAAGGTGGATACGATGTAAGGCGCAGTCACATCGGTGACGATGGCCTTAAAGTCCAAGGTTCCGCTAGCCGCAGTATTCAGGCTGGAATCCCGGGCCACCACCCAATAGTTAACATCAACCGTATCCGATGGGGTCGGAACCTGGGACGGGATCTCAGCCAGAAAAGTGTCGGCCGAAACGAAGGTCATGTCCATACTGTCCGTGGCTCCGCCGTCAACCTGGTAGAGCAGCTTGACGCTCATCAGCGCCTGGTTGTCGGTTACTACCGCCTTCACCGGGTAGGGTCCGTAGGTCTTGGTGGTGTCGTCGGCTAAAGTATCAACATAGCTGATCACTGGATCTTCTCCCTCGATGTGCTTCAGATCCCAGTCGGTCAGCTTGGCGTAAATGTCGTATCCCTTCATCCGCCGGTTGTCATCCCAGTTGAACAGTATCCGCTGGTCGGTGCAGGCCACCCGCTTGGCGCCCCAGAAATACCTGTTGGACATGGTTGTTCCGTTGACCACCACATTGCCGCCCTCGGGAATTCCGTCCACATATTTTTGGGCCATTACCTGGGCTAAGTCTCCGTTGCTGGGATCGTTCCGGTAATCCTCCCAGGCGATCACCATGTTGTGCCCGTCCGGCGACAGGGAAACGCTGGGATAGTAGTGATACGTCACCCCTTGGGCATCGTCGTTGACCAAAAAGTTGCCGCCCACTGTGTCCCCGTTGGCATGGTACATTTGGGCATAGATATCGGAATACGATCCATCATAGCGGTAGTCGTACCAGGTTATCACGAAGCCGCTGTCGGCCATGGATACGCTGGGTTCGTATTGGTAATTGCCGCCGTCATCCACCAGGAAATTGCCGCCGACGGTGTCTCCGTTGGTTTTGAACAGCTGGGCGTAGATGTCTGCGTTGCCGTTACGGTAGTCGTACCAGGTGATCACAAACCCGCTGTCGTTGGACGCTATGGTAGGCTGATACTGCTCACTGCTTCCGTCGTCAACCCGGAAGTTCCCGCCGATGGTGTCACCGTTGGTCTTATACAGCTGGGCATAGATGTCGGCGTTCCCGTTGCGGTAATCGTACCAGGTGATCATAAAGCCGCTGTCCGAGGCGGCCACATTGGGGTTATATCCGCTGCTTCCGCCATCTTCCACCAGAAAGTTGCCGCCCACAGCGGTGCCGGCCGAGTCGAAAAGCTGGGCGTAGATGTCTCCGTTCCAGCTAAAGTCGTAGCCATACCAGGTCACCACGAACCCGCCGCCGGGCAGAAAGGCCGCCCTGGGGTCGTAGCCGTAGCGGCGGACCGCCGACAAGGTGTCGTTGATGATGAAGTTGGCGCCCACCGGGTTGCCGGATGCATCGTAGAGCTGGCCGTACTGGTCCACCAGGTTCCATGTCCCATTGTCGTTACGCAGGTCGTACCACACCGCCACCGAACGGCCGGAGGTGTCCATGGCCACCGAGGCATCCCACTGGTCGGTCGTTCCGGTGTCGTTGTTGGCCATAAAATTGGCGCCCAGGGCTGAGCCTGCCGCATCATAGCGCTGGCAGAAGATGTCGTAGTTGCCGCTGGGGTTGTAGCGGTTATCGTACCAGACCACGGCGAACCCGCTGTCGTTGGCCGCCACGCTGGGGTCGTAGCAGTATATGGAAGTAGTGTCATTCACTATAAAGTTGCCGCCTAAGGCCAAGCCTGCCGGGTCATAGCGCTGGGCATAAGTGTTCCAGTAACTGCCGCTGCGATAGTCGTACCAGGTGATCACGAACCCGCTGTCGTTGGCCGCCACATTGGAAGCGCCCCAGGTGTATTGATCATAGCTGGTCCCGTCATCGTTCACCAGAAAGTTGCCGCCTACTGAGTCGCCGTTGGGATTGTAAAGCTGGGCGTAGATGTCGGCATTCCCGCTGCGATAGTCGTACCAGGCGATCATATATCCGCTTTCGTTAGCCGCCACGCTGGGGCACCAAGGATTGTCGCTCCCGCCGTCATTCACTAAAAAGTTGCCGCCCAGGGTGTCGCCATTGGTATTATAACGCTGGGCGTAGATGTTCCAACTGCCACCGGTGCGGTAATCATCCCAGGTGATTATAAATCCGCTGTCGCTGAGGGCCACGCTGGAATAATACTGGTCGGAGCCCGATACATCGTCATTCACCAGAAAGTTGGAACCCAGAGCCGCTCCCGAAGCGTCGTAGCGCTGGGCATAGATGTCGGCATTACCGTTGCGGTAATCATACCAAGCGATCACGAACCCGCTGTCATTGGCGGCCACGCTGGGATAATACTGGTCGAAGCCCGAGGCGTCGTCGCTCACCAGGAAATCTCCGCCGATGGGCGTACCCGCGGCATCAAAACGTCGGGCATAGATGTCATAGTCGTTCCCGTTGCGATAGTCATACCATGTTACCACGAAACTGTTGCCGCAGGCGGCCACGGAAGGTTCTTCAGCCTCGGTGCCGGTAAAATCGTTGATCAGGAAATCCTCGCCCACCGGGCTGCCGGAGGCGTCAAAAATACGGCCGAAGATCTGGTAGTCATCGCTATTGCGCTCGTCGTACCACACCACTATCATCTCTCCGGTGGAAAGCAGGGCCGCCTTGGGGTCGTACTGGTAGCCGGCGTAGTAACCGATGCCCTGGGTATCGTCGTTGACCAGATATTCATCCTTGATCAGGCCCTTGATTTCCGGCCGGGGCTGGGCTTTGCCGGCCTTGCTGGGTTTGGTCTTAACCAGTTTGGAGATGTCCGGCCGTCCGGGCATCTGAGGCCTGCTCGGCGACCTGTCCGCTGCAGCAGTTGCGTAGGCGGAAGCCTTGGCGGGGCCGGGCCGGCCAGGTTGCTGCTTCAGCTGGGCCGGCTGCTGTTTCTGGGTCTGCGGCTGTTTGTGCCGCAAGTGCGGCGGCAATGGCCTGCCGTCTGCGCCCAGTTCGGGCTTGGCCCAGGCCAGACCGGCCGTCAGGACCAGTACCAGGGCAAACATTACTCTCTTGACCATAGGGACTCCTTTTTATGGGTTGGTTTATGGGGTGTTTTTTCAAATGAATAAGTCATAGTTTATCAAAAAAACCGGGCTTTTTCAATGGAAATTTCCAAGTCCACCCCGCTTGACGGGATGGACTTGAAACACCTGGTATTTAACTGTTCCTTTACTGCGGCCAGCCCGGCGGCCCGGGAATGGTCTTGGCCGGGGTGGCCGGCGTCTCTTCATCCCCGCTGTTGGCGATTATTATGGCCGCCACAGATCCGGCCACCACCGCAGTGGCCCCGGTGACTATAGCCGCGGTAGATGCGTACCAGGCGGTGGCGGTGGCGGCGCCCATCGACCCCAGCTTAATGGCCGCTCCAGCCCACATCAGCATAAATGATATCTTGGCGGCTGTCATGGCCACCGGGTGGCGGGCCGAGTCGCCCTTGCTTACGGTGGTGGTCATCTTCTCGCCCACCATAACTTCTTCCCCGGCCTCTCCCTTGATCCCCACCTCGCCCTTAAGCACGTCCAGCTCGGTGGAATCGCCCTCCACATAGATTCCGAACACCGTTCCCCGGATCCCGGCCACAGCGGTGGGCGTTTCCACCAGGAACTTGGAATCCAGGGAGCTCATCTTGCGGACGCACCCCAGCACCTTTCCGGTCCGGACCTTGAACGAATTGACCACGCTGACCGAAGGCTTCTTCTGCTTCTCCATCCGCTGGATAAGAAGCAGACTCTTGTCCTTCATCTTCAGCACGCTGCCGTCATCCAGCACGATCTCGGCCTCGGCCCCGTCCTCGGTGGAGATCTTGTCTCCGGCTTCCAGTTTCATTTTTATCTCCGCCTTGGCCCAAGTAATACCCTGGGATTTTTGGACCTCCACCTGCCCCTTCATATAATTGATCTTGGCCGAGGAGGGTTTGTATTCGGCCAGAGCCGGAGCAGCCAGCCAAAGCATTTGCAGTATTATGACAGCTAAGCTGACGGTTTTTTTGCAGGTATTGTTGATCATCATTTTATTTTCCTTTCGCCTATTGCAGCTTGACTATCTTTTGGGCGGCGCTCCGGCCTGAGGAACTTAGCCTGACTATGTATACTCCGGCCGACAAGGTTCTTCCCCCGTCGCTACGGCCGTCCCAAACCTGGGAATAGTATCCCGGCGGCAGGTTCTGGCTGGTCAGGGTTCTTACCCGCTGGCCGGTTATGTTATAGACCGCCAGGCTGACCAACCCGGCTTGAGGTAATTGATAATTAATCGTCATTCGTTGAATGAAGGGGTTGGGGCCAATCCGTCCCAGGCCAAATATCAAAGGAGTCAGATTCCGCCCGTCAAACGGGCTGGAGGAATAAACCACCGCCAGTTCCTGGGAACCTGAAAAACCGATGCTCTTCTGGGTCTTCAAGTCAAAGGTATTTCCCTTTTTCCGGTCCAGCAGATAGAGGTAACCTCCGTTCCCCGGCTCTCCGGTGATCTGGGTATTCAGCACCACCAGCTGGTCGGCCTTGGCCGCCTCGATCACCAGCGGCCATTCGATGTAGTCTGCCGCCGGACGGAAGTCGTTCTGATAATCCTGGCATGGACCCTGGTTCCAGTCCTGGTGCAAGAAAAAGGCTTTGACGTTACTGGAGATCAGCGGGGGCTTTTCGGCATCCAGCCGGTCGTAGGCTTCCCTGGCCTGGGGAGAGACCCCCAGCTTAAGTCCCCGGTCAACCGCATTGCCGGAAACAACATCCATGGTCAGCTGCCAGTCGATCTGATATTGGGGGGCCTTGACCGCTTCCACCGGCCCCTTGCCCATGAACCGCTCCATCATCAACGTGCAGGGCCTTACTGCATAAAGGGCATAGCCCGTCCAGGGATGCATCTGGTCCCCGGCGTTGTAGGGGGTCAGGCTGTCCCAGACCCCGTTATTCTCGAAATCCGGGCTGGCATCCCGCCAATTGTACATCCTCTGGCGCACCACGCTGTTGACGGTGGAATCCGTGAAATTGACAAAGTGACCGATGGTGTCGTTCCACAGGACAATGACATTGGCCAGTGTAACCGTGGTGTCAAAGGGATTCCCGATCAGGTTCCAGCCGCTGTCTATGGGCTGGTTGAAGAAATTCATAAATCTCGTGCCTTTGACCTCCACCTGGGCGTTTCCGGCTGTGGCCAGCCAATAACCGTAACCGCTGGAGATGTTGGGCCTCTCCACATAACCCGAAGCTGGCTTGTACCCGAAAATGCGCCAGGTGGAGTCGGAGTAGGCCCCCAGCTCGTCGCCCAGGATCTGGGCCGGGGTGGAATCGACCGGGGACAGCGGCACCGAGAACATCCGGTAGGCCCCGCCGGCCAGGTTGAAGACCATCGAATCAGGCAGCACGGCGGTAAAGCTCCACTGGAAGGGCGGGTTCAGCATGGGATTGCCGGATTTATCGGCCGCCGAGTCCACCCGGAAACTGTACAGTGTGCCGGGCGCAAAATCGCCGTGCGACATTGTCACCTGGCTGTCGCCGCTGCTCCAGGAAAGGCTCCAGTATAAGGGATCGGGGGTGCACCGGAACCGGAAGCTGGTGGTGTCCATCGGCTCGGAGAAGTTGACCACCACCTGTTGCTGCAGGAGGACGCCGGCGGCTCCGGACGAAGGACTGACCAGGGTCACCGCCGGGGGAGTTGTATCCGCTGCGGCCATGGTGGCAAACCCGATGCTGTCACGCCCGGCCAAAACGTTCCCCGCGGTATCCTGCACCCCCAGCACCCTGACGGTATAGGATGTCAGGTTGGCAAAAGCGCTGTGATTGAATATGATGGTGGTGGAGTCCGCGCTCCAGACGGTGTCCACCAGTCCGGGATTCGGGACAAAGGTGTAGCTGACCCCGGATTTTCTTACCGGTTCAGAGAAGGTGATCTGCACGCTGTCGGTCAGGCCCACTCCGGCCGCCCCGTCCAGAGGCAGACTGGAAGTAATGTAGGGTAGCATGGTATCGGTTGCGGGGTTGAAAATAGACATGGAATCGCGACCCAGGGTGAACTCAGGATTTTCGGCAAAATTGCCGGTATGGCTGAGCACTATCGAACCGCCGTCGCTGTTGCCAAAGATGTTCCGGTTGACGATGACGGGGAACTGCCAGCCCGGAGTAGCTCCGTTGTCGTAACGTCCGGCCACCATGGTGGATTCATCGGCCGCCTCGGAGAACCCGGTGTTAAAATCTGACGGCAGATAGCTGAGCAGAACCTGATTGGAATCCGCTGCCAGGCCGGCCCCGGAGAATGTCCAGAATTTCCTGAGACAGGCGGTGGAGTCGTTGACCAGCGGAAATGTTCCCATCTTGACACCGGCGGTAACAAACGCCGGAGTAGTGTTGTTGAACACCTGGACATCCACTGCTGAAACACCGGTGGAAATTGTGCCCAGTTCATAGGCCACCGTGGTATTGACCGTGACCGGGATCAGCTTGGCCAGGTTACCTTCCACAAAGCCGGCTCCCTGGATAACCCCGCCGAAGGTGTCAACCGTTACGGTATTGGTCCCGGTAAGAAGCGGGCCGTTAAGTGTCAGAATGCCTGGTACTGTCCGATCGGTATGCAACTGAAGCCATCCGGCCGCAGCAGTCAGGTTGTAAGGCCCGCCGATATCGGGAAATTCGAAATTGGAGGTAGTGTCAGCCCCCAAATTGTCGTAGATCAGTGTGGCGGAAGGGCCGTAGATCAGCTGCCCATAACTTATTCTACCTGTTGTCTGCCGGTAGCCGGAGCGGACATGGACAGTGTCGGCTAATTCCAGCCCCGAGAAGCTGGAGAGCACCAGGCTGTCCAGTTCCTTGATGGTTAAGGGAAGTCTGACCATATAAGGGCTGTTGAGTATCTTGATGGATGAAGTGCTGTCGGCCAAAAGCTTTCCGGCCAGAATATCGATGGTATCCAGCAGGGTCAGCCCGTTTGCGCCGACATTAAAAGCGCCCTGATAGAGACTCAGCCGCCCGTTAACCTGGGCATCGGATGAAAGCAAGATGGTATCTCCCGGCTGGGTATTCAAGCCAACCGTTAAATGGTACAGGTCTGAAGCATTTCCTGGGATCTCGCTGCCGGTGGCCAGGGTTCCACCGCCGTGGCTTCCGTAGACCAGGTTGACCGGCCCTTCATTAGAGGCCGGCATCATTAAGACACCGGAGTTGCGAACGACGGTGGCTCCCGATCTCAGGGTGAGGTTGGTGGAGTTATCAATCACACCCTGCACCAGCATCAATGTGTCATGCAGTACCAGCGGAGTGGTGATATACAACGGGACTGTTCGGCCCCAGCTAAGCTTGCTCAACTGATTGAGGGTCGAGGGCATGGTCTGGCTGACCGGTTGTCCGTAGAAAACAAGTGATGAAGTGCTGTCGGTGGTCAGCAATCCGCTGCCGGTCAGGCTGTCGCCCAACATCAAGGTATTCGACCCTACGGTAAGTCCGCCGATGGTCAGGGTCAGCGGACCGAAAGCATCAATATTGCGCCGCATGACGCTGCCGTACATGTTATCTATGGTCAGGGTGCCGCCGGTGATGCCCGGCAAAAAAGTGGTATCGATCGACCCGAAGATGTTGGCCCGGCAGCTGTCGGTGAAGACCAGTTCCCCGGACGGCCCCACCGTGTCTATCAGGCCGTAGGAGGAAAAGCTCTTCCCGTTGAAGCGGATGCCCCCTGCCACCGACAGGCTGTTCCAGACGTTCAGGGTATCGCGGTTTACGATCAGGGTGTCGCCGGAGCCCTTTAACGCCAGGTACATTATGGCGGAAGCGCTGGCCGGCATCTCGGGCCCGGCGGTGGTGGTGCCTGTCCCGTATTCCAGGCCCGCCTGGTTGGCGAAGACTATCGGGCCTGTCCCGGCCAGGCTGGAGACGCTGTTCCGGTAGATCGCCACCCCGTTCTGAAGCAAAAGCGATCTGCCGCCGTTATTGAACGTCCCTCTTACCAGCTCCAGCCGGTCATGGATGCGCATGGTGTCGGACATGATCATCACGGCCGGACGGTTGATGGTGAGAGTGCCCAGGTCGCGCAGCATGGATGGCAGGGTCAGGAAGGAAGTGCTCCCGCCCATCAGGGCCAGCTGCGAAGTGCTGTCGCCCATCAGGTTGCCGGCCGTCCGGTATACGGGGCCGAACAGCGACAGGCGCTTGCCGTCAAACCGCAGGGTGTTGCCCAGCAGCTTCAGGGAATCCATCACCGCCACGTCCTTGGAAAGATAAGCCTGATCCATGCTGCTTTCCACGATCAGCTGGTTCACCGTGTCGGGTATCCCGGGTCCGGTCACATACGGCCCGGTCGAAATGCCGTACAGCCGGTAATTGGCCCCCTGACTGAAATTACGGGCCCCCAGGTTGCGGATCACCCCGGTGTCCTGCCCGGCCGGATATATGCCCTGGTAGTCTGAATACGAAAGGGTGGCCCCGGCCATCAGGGTGAAATCGCCCAGGCTGCCCTGGCCCGCGGTGTTCCATTCCGCTATCAGCAGATGGGACCCGGGGTTGACCTGGTAATTGATGTAACCGGAAAGGATCTCGCTGGTGCCCATGTAATTCTGGGTCCCCTTCCCGCAGAACACTATGGTCGTGCTGTCCGGCCCGCCGCCCCTGATCCCGGCCATGGTGTGGAAATAATCCCCGTACAGGAACAAAGTATCTATCCCGGAACTCAGGGTGTCTGTCAGATACAGCCAGGCTGGATCATAGACCACCAACCCGCCCCTGACATGGAGTTTCCGGTTCCCTCCCGACCCCAGCACCACCTGGGAATTGGCTATCTGCAGGGCGTTGATGGTCACCTCCGGCTTGACGGCGCTGGTCAGGAAAAGTACGTTCGGTCCGGTGGAGGTCACATTGACGTCGTGGGCCGAGAAGGAAGGCCCGCCGGGAAGGACCATGTCTGCGGCCTGTTGCATGCCGTCCCAGGCAATGTTGCCGAAGGCCTGGTCCATGCCGGACGGCATGGCGGTCATCACTCCGGTGATGCTCAGGGTGGAAAGACTGTCCCAGGAAGCGGTTGGGATAGCGTCCCCGTCCATCTGATGGACATACTGGCTCAAGGGACCAAACACCAGGGAAGCTCCGGGATTGACGTTGGTTGTCCCTCCCTGCCTGTTCACGATACCGTTGACGACCATGTCATCGCCCGGTCCGTCGTTTATGGTCAGGGCTCCGCCGGTATGATATACCGTTCCGCTGTCAACCACCTCGTCCAGGGTCAGGTCCATGTTGATTGTCACATCGGCTCCCGGCATGATTATGATGGCGCTGTCCAGATAGGTCGGGAAGCTGTCCGGGAACGAGGGGGTGTTCCAAGTAGCCCCGCCGTCTGACGAGGTTTCCCAGAATCCCGAGTTCCAGTAATTGGCGGTGCCGGTAATCCGCCACATCTTGCTGGGCTGCAATGCCCGCAGGTCCTTGGCCAGGGTGAACAGAGTGGTAAATCGAAGGTCGGCCGCTTTTTTCTTGGCCATGGGCACGGCTGTCAGGCCGGTTATCTCGATCGTTCCGCCGTCTGAAACGCCTCCGGCGGCCCTGGCGCCGATATCCTGAAGCTCCCAGCCTCCAAAAGAACTATTGTAGCCCCCGGCCACCATCGCGGGTTCATTGGCTGCCTCCAGCAGGCCGGTGTTGAAATCGGAAGGCAGGTAGCTGAACGTGGCCGTGCCGCCGCTGAATCCCAGCATACTTCCCTGGTTAAGCACCCAGTGGCGCTTTAAGCAATTGGCCGGCAGGTCCACTCCGGCCGCAGTGCTGTCCAACGACGACATTGTCAGGTATTCCGGGTCCGTGACCGAACCGAAAGACATGTCAACCGGCGTATAGCCGCTGTCCCCTCCAAGTTCATAGGTCAGGTTGGCGGTGCCGATATCAATATATTTGCTGAGATCGCCCTTCACCCACCCATTGGTCCTTTGAACGGTGGCCCCGTTGTTGACTGTCAGTATGCTTCCCCAGCCGACATTGCTGATGGAGCCGTTATTGAGGTAAAGGGTGTCTGAGATATTGACATTCTGCGGCAGCTCCACCTTCCGGCCCGGCCGGTCCACTGTCAGAGTGGGCAGGGTGATGCCCGGGGCCGTCGGCAGCACGATGTCCGGCCCGCTGCCGCTGACGGTGATCGGGACCGAGCCGCTGATATAGCCGCTGCCCCAGACCACCGGCCCGTTGATGGTGATGGGATAATTGGCGTCGACATAGCCGGCCAGCAGGGCCAGGGTGTCCATCACCGTGATGCTGCTGTATTCCTGGTACCAGCCCGGCATGCTGACATCCTGGTTGTCTATGGTCAGCATGTTGACTGTGTCCGGAAGACCGTCCCCGCTGTAGACATAGCCGCTGGGGCCGTTGCCGAAATAGTAATTGGCCTGCTTGCTGTAATTGCGGGGTCCGTTCACCCGGATTGCGCCGTTGTCGGTGCCGGTGGCGTAGAACCCGGCATCATCCCGCACCTTTAGGGTGGCCCCCGGCATCAGGGTGAAGCTGCCGGCGCTGCCGCTGCCCACCGTGTAACCAGGTTCGACATCAAGGGTGGAGCCGGGACGGACCACGATGTCCACGCAGCCCGACATCTCGCCGGTCTCACCGTGGTAGTTATGGACCCGGTTTCCGTCGAAAATCATGGTGGCAGTTCCCGGCAGGCCGCCGTGGACGCTGGTCCAAACGTGCTGGTAGTTGCCTTCCAGTATCAGGGTGTCTACTGCTGGCAGCATGCTGTCGCTCAGGTAGAACTGCCCGGAGTTCAGCACCGAGAAGGTCCCTCCCACCCGGACCACGTTGGTGCCTGATGTTCCCATCAGCACGGTGGCCCCGCTGTTCAGGGTTAAATCTCCGGGAATGTTCACTATGGGATTGATGGTGCTGCATATGATCATTCGGGCCAGCCCGGTACCCTGGACATTGAGGTTGCGGCAGGAGAAACCGGCCTCGCCGGCCAGGATCATGTCCACTTCTTGACTGGCGCCGTCCCAGATCACTGTGCCGAAGCTCTGGTTGAGGCCGGCCGGCTGGTTAAACATCATCCCCAGTATGTCTATGGACGAAGTGGAATCCCAGTCGGCCACGGGGATGGTGTCGCCGTCCACCCCGTGGACGTACTGGGAGCCCGGCCCGAACCGGATCTGCCCGTTCTGGGTGAAATCGGCGGCGGTGATCATCAGCATGCCGTTCACATCCAGGTCGTAGCCGGTGGTGTCGCCCAGGGCGGCCGAGGTCTGGATCATCAGGCCTCCGCCAGCTTTGATCACCACCTGGTCCAGATATTCGGCCTGGCCGGAGATCTGGATCAGGTGGGTGGAGTCTATGGTGACCAGGCTGTCGGTGGCGCAGTCCGGGGTGAGCATCATGGCATTGGGATCCCAGGTGACGCCGCCGTTATCGGAAAAGTTCCATGATATGTACGAGCTCCACATCCCCGAGGATATGGAGCGCCACATCCTTCGCGGGATCTGCCCAATCACGTAGATGTCATCTGAATTGTACAGGGCGCAGTATACGTCTCCGCCCTGGTCCACCTTCATGTCCATGAAATGGGGACTGTAAACGGTGTAGACGCTGTCCACCACCGTGGGAGTCGGCAGCCTGGGGTCCACCAGCTTGACGTAACCGCTGCGCCAGCAGCCGATGTAGAGCAGTGAATCGGCCGGGTTGTAGACCACGGTGCTGACCGAATCCCCCACCGGCACCGAGTCTACCGCATCGCTGCCGTCTATATAGTAGAGGGAATTCGGACTGCTGCCGTTGCATGCCGCAAACATCCGGTTGTTGACCGGGCACAGTGCAAAGTTGCTTGGATTGTCGCCCACCGTCAGGGTAGCGACCAGGGTGTTGGTGGAAGTGTTGACCACCGCCACCTGGTCGGCTATGGGCAGGGTGACGTACAGCCGGTTGAGGGCCGGGTTGGATGCCATTTTAGCCGAGCCGCCATTAGTGCTCAGTTCCAGGATGGGCACCTGGGCCGTACGGGCATTGGTACTGCCGCTGTAAACATTAAGGGTGTCGAGAAAATAACCGGGAATGTAGACGCTGTTGTTGGGGCTGTAATAGTGCGCCACTCCCTGGACATTGTTGATGATCCCGGTGCTGGTATAAGTGCTGGGGTCATATATGTACATATCGGGTGACATGCCTTCATATACATATATTTTATTGTTGTCGGCGTTGAATTCGCAGCCGTTTAAACCGTTGCTGATCATGAAACTGGTGTCTAGAACATTGACGGCGCAATCGATGGCGTAAAAATAGTCGCTGCTCTTCATGTATATCCGGTTGTTCACTGAATCGTAGACCATCGGTGCGGAGTAGATCGTCCCCGGTACAATGCCCAGCAACGAATCGTTGGAGCAGGACATGGCCGTGACATTGCTGTAGCCAACATTGCCGGAATACATCCGGTCGCTTATGGGGCTATAGCCCAGATAAGTTGGTATTTGTCCGGTCCCTATGGGCTGTATCCTTGACTTTACCCCATAGCGCACCGCCCTGGCCGGCATGGCCACGGCCAGTATCAGGGCTGTCAGACAAAATAGTTTCTTCATATATTCCTCCCTAAAAAAGAGATGTGTTTTTTGCTATTACAATAGATAGAAACTTTAACATATCCACGGCAATAAATCAATATTCCCTATGATTATTTTATCCCGCGTCAATCCGTCTCCACTTCATAGTCCGGTTCCCTGTCGTCGATCGTTCCGGTATGGCCGCTTTGGCCCTGCGGCTCACCGGAAAATGAGGCGGCAGTAGCCTGAAACACCCGGGCCGGCTGTTTGCTCCCGCTTCCCTCCCCGGAATGGCGCAACAACCCGCCCTGCCCATCACTAGCTTTGCTTTTTTGGCGCAGCAGGGCCTGGGGGCTTAGGGAGACGCCGCTTTGGGAAACCCGCTGGTCCAAACCGGTGGCAAAGGTGTCTTTTCCTTCGTCCAGGATGCCCTTCAGCTGCCGCCGTTCATCGGAGGATAGCTTGTATCCTTCGCGGTCCAAGGCCTCATCCAGGTCAGCCTCCAGCCGGGAACGGAACAACTGGTCTCTGAAAGCCCTCTCCAGCACTTTCTGCAGAATATTTTCATCCATCACTGGTGCGCTTTCCCTATCATCAAATCACTTATCCCTGTCCCCTAGTCCAGCCCGTCCAGTTCCACCGGCTCGTCCTTGGGATGGCAGGTCCCGCACCAGATGGCGTCCGAGACCGCCAGGCCCTTCAGCTTCCCGGCCTTGTCCCGGAAGGAGTCCAGCAAATAGGGAAGATTCTTGGCGTGCTCCTTGCACACCGAGCGCCCGCAGAAACTGCAGACCGCGTTGGCCGGGCGTTCGCAATGCCAGCATTCCATGTTTATCCTCCATAATATTCAGATATTGGTCGTTATGCCGATGTGTCCCTATTTATTGTTATGGGTAATCAAGTCCGAAATGAAACTCAACGAGTCGAGAGCGCCGGAACACATATCGACTCGAGTAGCTTGGCGTGTTATAGAAACCAAAGAAAGAGGGAGCTTGTTTCTGTTCCAATGAATACTCTACGACTATGCTATCCTTGTCACGTGTTGTTGTACTGTGTTTCCGGCCCAAAATCAGGAACAATGAATCTAACGGTAATCCCAGGTGAATCCCCTTCCCGCTAATGAAAGCATGAACCTTCCGTAACCGGGCAAACAAATATTTACTGGTATCTTTTAGCAGAGGCATGACGGTAAACTCGGAAAAGCAATTACTATAATTACCGGGATGAAAATAAACCTGTAGTAGTTCAGACCGTGTTCTGTTTATATAGTAGTAACCCTCGAAATCATTCTGATACATCGCTGGATCAGGATGAAAGATTCGTATTGCGCTGATCGAGTCTTCGATATATACATTGTTCATCGAGACATCAACGCAACGAGGGACATATTTGGACGGGATTGGCTGCGCGACGAAGGTTGCGAAGGCAATGAAAAATATTTGCCAAGACATGCATTACTCCGTATTAATTTTGCACATAGAATCCTTCAACCGGCGGCTGGAGGCCGGTTCCTCCAGTAATATTCCGGTATTAATGTTATTCTACTCTAAACGGCATCCCTTTTAAACCCTATCGGGCGGCGCTTCGGTGCATCAGGTTCTATCAGCTGTTTAATGGCTGCGAATATTGCCTTGAAATTGCCATCGTAGTGCTTTTCCATTTGAGCCACTTTTTGGGCCAGTTTGTCATGGGATGTCAACATCCTCCGCATTTTTACGAAAGTTCTCATGATCTCGATATTCACCGCTATGGCCCTGTCGCTGTTTAATACACCGGATAGCATGGCTACCCCCTGTTCGGTAAAAGCATATGGCCGGTATTTACGATGCCCGCCCCGCCCAGGTTTTAAGGTCACAATTTGTGACCTTAAAACAATCTGTTCCTCGACAGTCAATTGAAACATGAAATCTTCGGGAAACCTTACAATATTTCGCTTGACCGCCTGGTTCAATACCTTTACTGGAACGCCGTATAAATTGGCCAAATCGTGGTCCAATATTATTTTATGCCCCCTTATGGCATGAATTGCTTGTTCTATGAAATCCACCGGCACCAAATCCACCCCACTCTTCATAATTTGCCTCACAATAACAGATGTGTTCAACTTTTTATTAATCATTCCTTTAAACAATCAGAAATAAACCCGCACCGATAGTTCTTGCAGTTTGTCCGTCAGCTCACCTTGTGCCGGGTGTCCTTCAATCTCCGGCTGGAGGCCTGCTCCAGGCTTTTGTAGAAATACAGGTGCTCTCCCAAAAGGCTCTTGAAATCATCCTTGTGCAGCTGCAGCACCAGGCCCTGGCCCTGGGAGACCACGCTGGCGGTGCGGGGCATGTCCAACAGCAGGGCGATCTCCCCGAAATATTCGCCCGGGCCCAATGCGGCCACCTTGTTCTTCTGGCCCTCCCGCTCCACCCAGACCTCGAACTGCCCTTCCTTGATGATGTAAAAGCTGTCGCCCAGCTCGCCCTGGGCGATCACCGCCTCCCCCGGCTGGCAGCGCCTGGGGATCAGCCGGGAGGCGGCCATGGCCACCTGGGCCGGGGCGAATTCCGAGAACAATGGCAGCTTCACCAGGAAGCCCCGGTTCTCCAGCAGGCGGTCAATCCGTGGCCCCAGGTCCACCTTTTGGGACATCAGCAACTCGAAGTCGGCCCGCTCCAAAGTTAGCAGCGAACAGTCGGACACGGCACGGGCGGTGGCGGTGCGGGGGACCTTCTTGATCAGGGCGATCTCGCCGAAGTAGTCGCCCCGGGCCAGCAGGGCCGCGATCTGGGCCGGACCGCCGTCTTTCTGAATGGAGATCTCCACCTGCCCGGACTTGATGATGTAGAACTTGTCGCCCTCCTCGCCCTGCCGGATGATGGTCTCGCCGGCCTTGCGCCGGTCCTCCTTAAGCCGGGAGAAGAACACCTTGGCCTCCTCCTGTGAAAGCTCCCAGAACCGGGCCACACCAGTGATCACGTCCTGGGCATCCTTCTTCTCACGGGAGAGCTTTTTTAGGGTCAGGCCTTCGGACCAGTGGCAGCCGGACATCAGGTACTGCTGGGCGATCTCCCGCTCCTCCCAGTACAGGCTCTCGTAGGCGGTCTTGAAGGTGTTTTTGGCGAAATAGGACCCGGTGATCCGGGAGATGTAAAAATACATCTCGTCCAGCAGGCCCTTGAAGGCCGGACTCCGTTCCAGTATCCCCCGGTCGCGCTCGAATCGCTCCTCGCTCTTGTCGCCGTATAATCTGATGGGCCAGCCTTTTTCAATCAGCACCAGGTTCAGGCGGTCGTCCATGGCCTTGGCCGAAGACTCGCCGAAGAAAGCGGCAAAATGGGTGCGGGATAGTTTGTATATCTTGACGGCGGCCTGGCGCATCCGGCGCCGCTCGGAGTCGGCCGCTTCAAAAGTGGAGGTCTCGGGCTGCCAGGAGGTGCCCTTGATAATCAGGTACAGCCACAGCAGGGCCAAGGTCTGCATCAGGGCCGGGAAAAGATCCAGCCGGGCCGGCAGCCGCCAGACGGTCATCACATTCTGGCCCAGCAGTCCGGTCAGAACGATCATCCAGAAATATTCCAGCGAAGATCCCTGGTTATTCCAGTAAAGCGACAGCACCATTAAAAAGGTTGACCAAAGCAGCATGATCCCCAGCGTCTGGGGCGGGGAAAATCCCGGGTTGACGGAGATCACCAGCATCATTAAGGCCCACAAAGCCCCCCACAGCCAGCGCTGCCATTGGCGCCACCGCCTGAGGCTGGAGTAGGAGAACTGGCTGAACCCGGCCAGGGCCAAGGCTCCGGACGATACCAGCCAGAGGTAGGGGTGAATGTTGGAAGTAAACGAGGCCAAGCCCATTTGCCAGAGCGAAGCCAGCAGCAGGCACCAGAAGACCAGGGAAAGATGGGACCCCCGGTAATAGGAATGGACCCGTAAGAACACCAGCAGGGCCATGGCCCCGAAGGGCAACATCAGCAGTATCCTGACCCAGGCCGGAAACAGGGAGATAAGCAGGGCTGCCGCACCAAAGAAGGCCAGCAGGCTCAGGGAAGCCAACAGCGGTTTCTGGCGCACCAGTTTTAAAAGGCCTTGCCAGGCCCCGGCGGCTATTTTAACGATATGTTTGCGCAGGGCCGCCAGCGCCCCCAGCAGGGCCAGTGCCAGGACCGCCGTCAGCCACCAGCGGGCCTGGCTGGTGGTGCCGCTTAGAAACTTATGCCAGATTCGGGCGGCCTGCAGCCGCCAGAAATACAGGGCGATGCCCAAGGCGAAAGCCGACCAGACATAGCTCCACAGCTTGAAACCGGCGTAGATCCTTTCCTCCCGGGTAAACGGTTCCCTGGATTTGAGCTTGGCCTTCAAGCCTTGCTTGATGAACTGGGCGGCCTTGGTCTTTAGCCCCGGCAGTTCCAGCCAGTCCACCAGCATGTAGTAACCGTCCAGTTCCAAACTGGGATTGAAGTTGGCGAAGACCGAGACGAAGGAAAGAAAGGCGAATTTGTAAAGCAGGGGGTTCAAAAAGAAGCCCGGCATCAGGACGGCTAAAAGGGAAGCCGCTCCGGCCAGGAAGGCCTGAGTATAGGGCCCCACCAGGGAGATGAACAACCGCTGGTCCTTGGGCAGCAGCCAGGCGTCGGTGGTGTCCACATAGAAGGCCGGAAAGCCCAGGTACAGGATGGTCCCCCCGCTGTTGACCTTCCGCTTGTAATGCTTGCAAGCCAGGGCGTGGGACATCTCGTGGGTGATCACCGCCAGATAGTTCAGCATAACCAGGATGATCAGCCCGGTCAGATAGGAGCCCGAGGATTTGAGCACACTGTACTGCCCGCCTTTGACCAGGACCCCAAAGGAGGCCAGGCCGGCCAGGATCATCATCCCGGAGATAATTTTTGCAGGCAGGGAGAAGAAATACTTGAAACCGCCCCGGTACAGGATACCGGTCAGATTATCAAAATTGGGGATAGGCCACTGCCGCTGGGGAAGGTTCTTTATCAGGTCCAGTATCTTGACCAGCGGTTTTTGGTGACGGATCCTCTGGGCCAGGTTCTTGTAAAAGTTGGAAGGTTTTTGAACCAGGAACCCTCCGGCAAAAAGCTCCTGGTACAGGGTGCCGATCCGGGAGAAGGCCAGCGACCCGAATTTCCGAAAATAGTCCACCAGGATTTCTTGAATGGTCTTCCGGCCGGTGAAGGATGAGTAAAGGAAGTAGTCTTTAAGCCCCAGCTTTATGTAACCGCTGCCCTCCGGGGCCTTGACCACAAAATATTCCTGGCCCTGGCGGTCGGCAAAGCAGGCCTCCTCGGCTCCCGGCTTTAGTTGAGGCTTCTGTTTGGAGAAATCCAAAGTGGCAACGAGCCGTTGCCAGATGGAAACGGTCTCTGTCCCGGTTGATGTGGATTGGTCGGGCATGGTCACTGATACAGTTTTTTGTTTTTGATGTAGCGGGCCGCAGATTCCGGCACCAGATAGCGGATGGCTTGGGAGCGGCGGACCCTGTCCCGGATGGCGGTGGCGCTGATGTCGATCAGGCTGACCGGCAAAAACCGGAGCATCTTCCTCCAGCGGGGCTCCACTTCGTTCCGGGAAAAACCGGGGCGGCTCAGCACGCAGACCGTGGCCAGTTCAAAGAGTTTTTGCGGTTCCTTCCAGGTTGAAAGCAGGACCGCCTGGTCCAGCCCCAAAAGCAAAAAAAGCCCGGCGGTCTTGTATTTTGACTTCAAGGCTTTTAAAGTGTTGACGGTATAGGACGCGCGCTTTGACCGTATTTCGATATCCGAGACGCTGAACAGCCGGTTGCCCCTGACCGCCAGGCGCACCATCTGATAACGATCCCTTGCCGGGGACAGTTTTTCTCCGCCCTTGTGGGGGGGCTGTCCGGCCGGGATGAAGATGACCCGGTCCAACCCCAGTATTTCCGCCGTCTGCTGGGCCACGATCAGGTGGCCCAGATGAATGGGATCAAAGGTCCCACCGAATATTCCTATACGCTTTGGTGTTGGCATTTGGTTTTAAATGACTGTATTAAGTTACAACGGGAATTCCTATCCACAGATTAACGCAGATTATAATTAATCCTCCAATATTTAATTTTCCATAGATAAATCTGCGGAGATCTGCCGAATCTGCGGATAGAACGTCAGAGGCTTAAATCGCTTTCTGCTATTTGCCCTGGCTGCTGTCGGCGGTGACCGGGGTGCTGTCCGGCAGGGCCGGCTGGACCTTTACCGCAGCCGGGATCTGGTCCAAAAGTTTCTTGGCCTCGCCTGCCCAGCGGGTCTGGGGATACTGGGTCATCAGGTTTTCCAGGTATAATTTGGCAGGGGCGTAACGCTTCATTTTAAAATATATCCGCCCGGCATCGAATTCCTTGTGGGCCAGCTTGTCCTCGATGTTGCCCTTAAGCTGGCGGGCTTCCGGGGCCCAGGTGGTGTCGGACAAATAGGTGAAATAGAGGTTCAGTGACTGTCCGGCTTTGACCGTGGTCTCGCTCTGGTCCAGGGCGTAGCCCGGCGAGTCCTTGTAATAGCACAGGGCGATCTTGAACCGGGACTCGTCGTCGTAGCGGCAGGGCGAGTAGGTGTTCAGTATCTGCTGGAACTCGGCGATGGCTCCGGGATAATCGCGGGTCCTTAGATAGCACTCGGCCAGGAAGTAATTGGCGTCCAGGGCCAGCTTGCTGCCGGAATAGTTGAAGACCACGGCCTTGAAATCGTCCATGGCGTCCACGTATTTTTTGTTCTGGAAGAACTGCTGGCCCCGGGCGTAGTAGTCGTCGGCCTCCATTTTTTTCACCATAGCTTTTTTGCCCCCGCAGGAAACCAGGCCCAGGGACAGGATGATCAACATAATCGGTAATAAGTATTTCTTCATTTTGTCCTTTATATTTATTAGCTTTGTTTGGTTTTTCTAACTTTTCCAACGTTTCTAACCATTTCGAACATTTCAAACTTTGGATCACTGTCCCCAGACGTTGCGGTCCAGGCTCCGGTACTGGATGGCCTCGGAAATGTGGGTGGCGCTGATGTCCCCCGCCCCGTCCAGGTCGGCGATGGTCCGTGAGACCTTAAGTATCCGGTCGTAGGCCCGGGCCGAAAAACCGAATTTGCTGATGGCCGCCCTTAAAAGTTCTTCGGAGCCGGCGTCTATCCCGCAGTATTTGCGGATGTCCTTGGTCTGCATGTGGGCGTTGCAGTAGATGTGGCGCCGGCCCTGGTACCGGTCCAGCTGCAGCTGCCGGGCAATATCCACCCGCTTCTGGATCACAGTTGAGGGCTCGCCCGGATCCTTCTGGGAAAGCTCCTGGTACTTAAGCGCCGGGACCTCGATGTGGATGTCTATCCGGTCCAGCAGCGGGCCCGAGACCCGGGACAGGTACTTTTGGATGAACTGGGGGTTGCAGCTGCACTGGTGGCTGCTGTCGGTGTAGTAGCCGCAGGGGCAGGGGTTCATGGCCGCGGCCAGCATGAAGGAGGCGGGAAAGGTCAGCGACATGGCGGCCCGGGAAATGGTGACCTTGCCGTCCTCCAGGGGCTGGCGCATCACCTCCAGCACATTCTTGTTGAACTCCGGCAGCTCGTCCAGGAACAGCACCCCGTGATGGGCCAGCGAGACCTCGCCCGGACGGGGATGGGCTCCGCCGCCGATCAAGCCGGCGTCGCTGATGGTGTGATGTGGCGAGCGGAAGGGCCGGGTGGCCACCAGGGCAGTGTGGGGCGGCATCAGGCCGGCCACGCTGTGGATCTTGGTGGTCTCCAGGGCCTCGTCCAAAGACATCTTGGGCAGGATGGTGGGAAAGCGGCGGGCCAGCATGGTCTTGCCCGAACCCGGCGGCCCGATCATCAGGATGTTGTGGCCCCCGGCCGCCGCCACCTCCAGCGCCCGTTTGACGTGGGCCTGGCCCTTGACGTCGGAAAAATCAACGTTGTATCTGGCCGACTCGGCGAACACCTGGCCCATGTCCACCGTGAAAGGTTCTATCTGCAGCTGGCGGTTGAAGAAATCCACCGCCTGCCGCAGCGAGGACACCGGGTAGACCTCCACCCCGTCCACTATCCCGGCCTCCCGGGCGTTCTCCAGCGGCAGCATCAGGCCCTTCAGCCCGGCGGCCCGCACCGCCACCGCTATCGGCAAAGCCCCCTTGATGGGACGCAATGAACCGTCCAGCGAAAGCTCGCCCATCACCGCCACCTCGGCGAAGCGGCCGGGGTCCAGCTGCTGGTGGGCGGCCAGGATCCCCAGGGCTATGGGCAGATCAAAGGCCGAGCCTTCTTTCCTGATGTCGGCCGGGGCCAGGTTGACGGTGATCTTTTTTAAGGGGAACAAAAGCCCGGAGTTCTTGATGGCGCTCTCCACCCGCTCCCGCGATTCCTTGACCGCGCTGTCGGGAAGGCCCACCATGGCAAAGCCGGGCAGGTTGGAGCTGAGATCGGTCTCGATCTCCACCAAATAAGCGTCGATCCCCAGCACCGCCGAGGACAAAAGTTTTGAAAGCATAATAAATATTGGTTGTATTCATTGTCCCTGCGCCAGATACGCAGGGGGTTATTATTTAGCGATAAGTTTCCAAGAATTTAATGGTTGATTTTCTGTCTTTGAAAGTTGCCTCTATTCTGTCACCGGTATTGTACTTGATTATGATTTCATATTTAGCAATAGGCATTTTGTTATTGTCTTCTTGATACTTTTCGAGAAAAACAATTGCCTCTGTGACCGAGCTTGTTATTGCTTCTTGACCATGCAAGGGAAGAATAATAATACTCGCTACAAAACGCGAAACAGATTCTGTCAATACGTCGAAAAACCCTTTTACTTCCTTTTTGTTTAGACGAAGCAGTTCTTTGGCAACATCTTCTTTATTTTGCAGTTTATTCCAACTATCTATTTTCCTCTTAAACTCTTGTTCCGTGGTCTTTTCGTCAAAATTAGCATTGATGCCATACTTGCGAAAGGCTTTTACAACGGTATCGTAAGGGAAGTATAAAACACCAAATCCAAGTGATTTAAGTTGGGTCAATGCTCCCTGTGTAAAAACGCCTGCCAGGATTACGCCCATAAACGGAGATGAATTTCTATACTTCTCGGAAAGTGGAATTATAGCACTTTGGATTTCTTGTGCTTTATTCCGTGAATGCTTGGTATATCTTCGCCAAGCTGATTCAATAAATGCAACTGGAATACCCACTCTGCTTTCCGTACCGCCACGTTCCAGCACAAAATCAAGATCGTGTTTGTTGCCTTTGCTGTCAATCCAAGTAACCTTTTTGCCCGGTCTTGCTTTTCTATCACCGCTCTTATCAAGATAAAGCTTGTTCAGCCTTGCGAATTTTGAAAGATGCGGTTGAATGGCTAATTCTAAAAGGTCGCCAATAATTTGGCCAAATTTATGAGAAAGTGATTCTGCCATATTTTTATCCTTTAATCCAAAGCCTTCCCTCTTGCAAGGGAACGGTGTGTTTTCTATTTTTCCATTTTACGTTTCTGTCGCGTAGTTTTTCAAAGGAGTAACTGTCGAATCCAGCAGAGACAGCCAATTCTCCAAGCCATTTATCTACAGGCACGTATATCCCGTAAGGAGCGGAATCTCCAATCACAAAACACATTAAACAATTTTCATTTGTTACGCTACGCAACGAATGAAACACCTCTGCCAGATCTTTGAAATAAGCCGCAATCATTAAATGATAATTTTTCTTTCCCCCGTGTTTCAGCCTTTCCAATTTGAGAGCTTCGTATACTTCGCTTAATTCTTCCTGAATTGGTTTCAATTTGCAATCCGAAAGAATACTCTCTATTTCATTTCCCAATTTTGAAACATGCTGCGTGCAAGCTCTCACCAAATGCTTTCTTACGTTTTCCTGCAAATCGCACCAACCATTTATATCTCCCCAAAAAGTCATTTCCAGCCTTGTAGCGTCAGCATAGTCGTAATTGTTGGCGTAAGGAGGTGAGGTAATAACCAAATCACCCCATCCCTTTGGTATGGATTTTATATCCCTGGCATCTTCATTGAATAATTTTGCGTGTTTTACGTTTTTGTTTTTATTTTGCAACCCCTTCATGTCAAAATACATTTCATTCACTTTGCTCTCATAAGCAACAAAGGGGTCTATTACTTTTGCTTTTGTTTTGTTGGGCTGAATGTATTGCCATTGAGCAGTTCCCACCGGTGAAGTCGTTCGTAATATTGATGTAATAACAAACCAATTGAAATCTTTTATTTCTTTTTCTTGTTCTGTTTCCAGCCAAGTTTGTTTGAGGGCTTCTAATTTTTGAATAATATCAAGCGGATAGCAGCTCAATATGAGCTTCGGGAAATCCGTTTTATTTATTTTCTTTTTTTTCGCCTGATGCAAAAGCAGCAAAGCGGATTCTTTAAATTTTTCGGCGGGATAATTCCAAGCTAACTTAGTTTTTGCGATACGATATATGTAAGGGTGTGATTCCAAGCCCATAGATTCAACATTTTCAAACTCACTTTCCAGCAAAACAGTCCCTGACCCCGCAAATGGGTCAATTACTCTTGTCCGGCCCTTTGATTTATGAAGTTCAATAAGTTGCTTTGCCCAGATTGCAGAAAAACCAGCTGTGTATCTATACCATTTGTGAATGGGCAAAACCATATTACCCGCAAAAGTAGCCGAATAGTTTTGCTCAATCTTAATTTCTTGCGGGAATATTTCTAAAATATCGATTCCGTGATTAGTAGCATAATTGTGCCCAGAATGCTGCTGGCTTATCTCTGTTCTATTTTTCATGTGCTTACTCATTCATCGTTATTATTGTTATCGTATTTTATCCATCAATGTCTCACAGCCTGAAGGCGTCCCGGAGGTGCTGGAGCTGGGGCGGGCCCCAGCCCAGCCTGACCCCGACCACGTCGAACCGGCAGTCCACCCGGCCGTACAGACCCTTTTGGTAGAGGTAGCACCTGGCCAGACGGCCCATCTGTTTCTGCTTATTCCTGGTGACGGCCTGAAGGGGGTGGCCGAAGTTGTCGTTGGTCCTGGTCTTGACCTCGATGAACACCAGGACACTTTGGTCGAAGGCGATGATGTCGATCTCGCCCTCCCGGCCCGGCCGCCAGTTGCGCTCGGCCAGCTTAAAACCCTGGGAAAGGAGATGCGACACCGCCAGTTCCTCCCCCTTTTTCCCCGCTTCATCTTTCGCGCTCATACTCACACATCTCTTAGATATTTACACAAACCTGTCATCCCGAGAGTCCATCCATGCCTGACAATTTGAGGGATGATATCGTCGCTCTTCGATCTGGCAGGCACGATGCCATTCTCAGAGTGACATCGACTGCAGTTACTCCAGCAACGCTCTCACCGGCGCATAGCTATTGCGGTGAATGGGACAGGGACCCAGTTTTGCAAGGGCCTTTTGGTGTTCCTTCGTTCCGTAGCCCTTGTGCCGGACGAACCCGTAGCCGGGATATTCCAGCTCGTATCCCTCCATCAAAGAGTCCCTAAAGCACTTGGCCACTATGGAGGCCGCGGCTATGGACAGGCTTAAGCCGTCGCCCTTTATGATGGATCTTTGGGTAATGCTGGAGAATCTGGCCGGAAGCCGGGGGATCTTCTTGTTGCCGTCAACTATGATCAGCCCCGGTTCCTCCCGCAGGGAACAAAGGGCAAAGCCCATGGCTTTGAAGGTGGCCTGCAGGATGTTGATCCTGTCTATCCCGGCGGGGTCCACCATTCCCAGCCCCACCGCCACTGCCTGGGACAGGATAAGCCCCAAGGCCTGCCGCCGTTTTTGGGGCGTAAGTTTTTTTGAGTCGTTGATCCCCACCAGCCGGCAGTCCAAAGGCAGGATCACCGCTGCCGCCACCACCGGACCGGCCCAGGGGCCTCGCCCGGCCTCGTCCACGCCGGCAATAAGACAGGAGTGCTCCGCCGCCAGGGCGGCGTCGAATCCGGCCAGGCTCCGGCAGGCATTATTTTCCGCTTTGCTTCCCAAATTGCCTGACGCCTAAAAAGGGTTCGCCGGTCTCCCGTTAAGGAACAAGGCTCCCCCTAATTTAGGCGCTTGAAAATGGTTTAGGCTTTGGCCGGGGCTTCGGCCGGGGCCGCTGCCCGCTGCTGCTTCTGGGCTATCTTGGCCGCCTTGCCGGTGAGCTTCCTCAGGTAGAACAGCTTGGCCCGGCGCACCGAACCCTGGCTGACCACTGTGATAGCGGCAATGTTGGGGGAATACAGCGGAAAGATCCTCTCCACTCCGATCCCGCCCGAGACCTTGCGCACAGTAAAGGTGGCGCCGACCCCGCCGCCCCGCTTCTGGATCACCACGCCCTGAAAGGCCTGGAGACGTTCCTTGTCGCCCTCGATGACCTTGACCTGGACCTTGACGGTGTCGCCGGGCCGGAACTTTACCTGGGCGGTCTTGGTGAACTCGGCCGCGATGCTGTTTAGTACTGCCTGTTTGTTCATGGTTTTTCTTTTGCCTCCGGTTTGTCTTAAAGGAGGGTCTCTCCTTGTTGGTTATATTTTTGTTTATTAGATTCTATTAATGATGTTGACTTTGAACCGCACATCACGATTTCCTATTTCCCATTTCCCATTTGACCTTGCGGTTCCCGGTCTTCCAGCAATTCCCTGTCTTCTTTTGACAATGGTATCTTGTCCAGCAGGTCCGGCCTGAATTCTTTGGTGATCCTCAGCGATTCCCCCCGCCGCCATTTCTGGATCTGGCCGTGATGTCCGGAACGCAACACCTCGGGAACCTTCATCCCCCGGAAGTCCTCGGGCCGGGTATAGTGGGGATGGTCCAGCAGTCCGTTCTCAAAGGAATCGCGCTCGGCCGACACCGGATCGGAGATGGCCCCCGGCAGCAGCCGGACTATGGAGTCTATCACCGCCAGGGCTGCGATCTCGCCGCCGGACAGGATGTAATCGCCGATCGAGATGTCCAGGTCCACTATGGTCCGCACCCGCTCGTCGATGTCCTTGTAGTGCCCGCACAAAAAGGCCAGATGCTCTTCGGTCTTTAAGCTTTGGGCCGTTTCCTGAGTGTAGGTCTTGCCCCGGGGCGAAAGCAGGATAACTTTGGGTTTAGGTTCCTTGGACCGGAGAGCTTCGACCGCCGCGAAGATCGGCTCGGGCTTCATGATCATCCCCGGCCCTCCGCCGTAGGGCTCGTCGTCGCAGACCCGGTGCTTGTCGTGGGCAAAATCGCGGATGTTGACCAGGTTGAATTCCACCAGGCCCTTTTGGCTGGCCAATCCGATGATGCTTTCGCTTAGGGCCGCCGGGAACATTCCCGGAAAGAGTGTCAGTACCGTGATCTTCATCTCAGGCCCTCCAGGTCGCGGATCACCATCCGGCCCTGCTCCAGTTCGATCTTCACTATCACCGGGCCCTTGGACGGAACGTAGAACTTTTCCCGGTCCGACTGCACCAGGTAGATGTCTCCGGCCGGGTATTCTTCTACTTGGACTATCTGGCCCAGCTCCTGGCCCTGCTCCGAGACCACTTTAAGTCCTATGATCTGAAAGGTGTAGTATTGCCCGGGCGGCAAGGGCTTCAGGTCCTCGTCCAGGACCGCCAGCTCGGCGCCCTTCAGCTCTCCGGCCTGTTCCACGCTGATGACCTCTTTCAGCTTCAGCAGCCCGAACCGGTCCTGAGGGGAAAAACTTTCCACCACCACCGGAATGATTCTTTCGCCCTGCACCAGCAGCAGCCGGCTTTGGGGGGCAAAGCGCAAAGGGTTGTCCGAGTCCACCTTCACCTTCAGCGTCCCTACAAGACCGTGGGGCCTTACCACCGTGGCCACGTAGATCAGGCGCTCCCGGTCTATCCGGCCGGGATCAAAGTTCTGCATCAATGTCTGCCGCCTGCCGGCTACTCGATTATTTCCAGGCCGGTGCGCTTGCCGATCTTGGACCCGGCCGCCGAAAGCAGGGTGCGGATAGACTGGGCGGTGCGGCCCCTTTTGCCGATCACCTTGCCGATGTCATCCTTGGCCACCCGCAGCTCGTAGACCAGAGTGCCGGCATCCTTCTGATTCTCGGTGATGCTGACCTTCTCCGGCTGGTCCACCAGCGACTTGACCAGGTATTCCACTAAATCTTTTAACATATTGGTTTAGTCCTTTTTCTTTTGGGCCGCCAGTCTTACCTTGTGGGATTTTTTGGTGGAAGCCTGGGTGAAGTTCAGCTTTACCTCCTTGGGGTCGCCGCCGGCCTTGACCGCGGCTTCGGCCAGCTTGATCAGCCGCTGGGCGGTGGGCGAGGCGATGGCGCCGTTCTTCAGCCACACCCGGGTCTTTTCCAGGTTGATTTTGGCTTCCTTGGGGTTGGCTCCGGGCCGGTAGGTTCCCAAGGTGTCCAGCTGGGCTCCGTCCTTCTTGGAGCGGGTGGGCGCGACCACTATCCGGTAATAGGCGATCTTGTTGGCCCCCATCCGGGTCATCCTGATTGATACTGACATTAACCTGTCTCCTCCTTGATATTGTTTGTTTGTTCTTTGTTTGTATTTTATTTTTTATATTTAATTTTTGATATGCGGTTTAGGCACTCTCATATTACCACCACCGTCCGACAAAAATCATATTAAGCGCCCATGTTTAAAATTGAATCCGTGAAATCATGTTAATCCTGTCTGCCCCGGAATAAATCAGAACCCCTGCGGCATCTTGAACCCCCGGCCTTTGGAGTTCATCATCTGCTTCATCATCCGCTGGCTCATCTCGAACTGGTTCAGCAGCTGGTTAACCTGCTGGACGCTGGTGCCGCTGCCCATGGCTATCCTCCGCTTGCGGCTGCCGTTGATGATCTGGGGCTTCTGCCGCTCCTGGGGGGTCATGGAGCTGATGATGGCCTCTATGGCTCCCAGCGCCCGGTCGTCTATGGCGGCGTCCTTGGGCAGGCTCATCCCGCCCGGCAGCATCTTCATGATGTCGGACAGCGAGCCCATCTTCTTCATCTGCTTCATCTGGCCGGCAAAGTCCTCCAGGGTAAAGCTCTGCTTGCGCAGTTTCTCCTCAAGCTTTACGGCCTGTTTTTCATCGAAGACATTCTGGGCCTTCTCGACCAGTCCCACCACGTCGCCCATGCCCAGGATGCGCGAGGCCACCCGGCTGGGGTGGAACTCTTCCAGGGCCGAAAGCTTTTCCCCCACCCCGATGAACTTGATGGGCTGGCCCGAGATCACCTTTAGGGAAAGGGCCGCGCCGCCCCGGGCGTCGCCGTCCAGCTTGGTCATGATCACCCCGGACATGGGCAGGGCCTTGGAGAACTCGGTGGCAATGTTGACCGCGTCCTGGCCGGTCATCCCGTCAACGACCAGGAGGATCTCCTGCGGCTTGACTGTCTTTTGCACCCGCTCCAGCTCGGCCATCATCTCGGTGTCTATGTGCAGCCGCCCGGCGGTGTCTAAGATCAGCACGTCTATGAGTTTCTTGACCGCTTCCTGCTTGGCCTCCTGGCAGATCTGGGCCACGTCGGTGGATTCCAGTTTGAAGAAATCGCAGCCCGCCTGCTTGGCCAGGATCTCCAGCTGCTGCACCGCCGCCGGCCGGTAGATGTCGGCCGCCGCCAGCATGATCCGCCGGCCGGGTTTTGACAAATGCTTGGCCAGCTTGGCGCAGGTGGTGGTCTTGCCCGAGCCCTGCAATCCGCAGACCATGATCACGGTGGGCGGCTGGGGGGAAAGCGTCAGCGGCTGGCTGACCGAGCCCAAAGTCTCCACTATCTGGTCGTAGACGATCTTGACGAACTTCTGGCCCGGGGTGATGCTGGTCAGCACATCCTCGCCCAGCGCCTTGGCCTCTACCGCGGCCGCAAAGTCCTTGACGACTTTGTAGTTGACGTCGGCCTCCAGCAAAGCCCGCCGCACCTTGGCGCTGGCCTCTTTGATGTTGGCCTCGGAGAGTTTGCCCTGCCCGGTCAGGTCCTTGAAAAGCCCGGTGAATTTTTCAGTTAAGGAGTCGAACATATTTTATGCCCACTAAAGGCACTAAATTAACAATAATATTTTCGGATCTTTTCGTGTTTTTCGCGGGCAACCCCGGTAAATAGAAATCGCCGTCAGTTTGTACTGAATGATCCCTCAAAATACCGCCAGGGATCAAGGACCGTTTAAAACCTGCTACCCAATCCAAAGCTTGGTGAAAGGAGAGGTGGGATGTCATCCATTGTATTGGGCCGCGCTCCCACAACCGAGCTTAAGCCAATACGGTAATATAGGTTTAAATCTTCTATCTTATGGCAGTAATATACGGAGCCTGACCACCAAAGATATTCTACTTTATTTCCACCTATGACTAGAACAAGTCCTGTACCTGCTTCGCCCCAGGTTCTTTTTTTAACACTGGTTATCTTATTTACTGTTACTGTGTTAAATATCCCACAGGTACCAGCCCGAATAGAATATCTTTGAGCAATATTCCTGCTGTAATTGATAGAACCAATTATACCCGGCCCGAACAACTCCAAAAACAAATCATTATTTGTTTTCAGAACATATTTTTTCTCAACATCGGGTTTGGATGAATCGGGGAGCAAGCAACTTATAAAAGAAATGTTAATATCTTCCGTTAGCAATGCGGTAACTGGCACTTCACCTTTGTTCGGTAATGTATCTGATCGACCCGTTACATATGTCCAGCTTAATTCCCTGGCCGTTTTAATATAATTTGCTGGTTTTATTTCATGCGCCTTTTGGTAACTATCATCGTACGATTTCACTAAAGCGTTGTTTAAATATCCATCGGCATCTTGGGGCAAAATAAATTTTATTCTGACCGTGTCCGGCAGTGAATACTTAAGCCTTGCACCATTGGTACTAAATTTAATTTCCCAAATATCACCAGTTCCCCCGATGTCTGTGATGTCGGCATATCCAATGTATTCGCAGAGTATTTCCTTTTGTTCATTGGGCAGATACCTGATCTTCCAGACATAACTGAACGCATCGAGATTGTTTTTCACCCTATCGGTGACGACCCTCTTATTGTTCTCAAGTGCCGTGAAATTGACGTTTATCCCCTCTGATTCACCGGAGCTGGCCCTTGCAAAAGGGAATTCAAATTTTACCTCGATCGTGTCATCAGATATATTTTTGAGACTATACCGGCATTGCACCGGCACGCCGATTCTTGATAACTGTTGGTGTGAAACAATAATGCGGGAGGCATCCAGCACGATATCTCCGGCCAACAGCCTTATCTTGTTATCTTGGACATGGACCAATCCCCCGTGTATGCCCGGCCTGTCATTTCCCTCGACCGCATGCAGGTTGAAACAAGCTATTATAATAGCTGATATGGAAATGACTGCTTTTCTCATATAATTCTGGTAAAAACACCAAATAGAAATCGCCGCCAGTTTGTACTGAATGATCCCTCAAAATACCGCCAGGGATCAGGCGGGTCTGACAGCGATGTTATGGCCTAACCCCCGTCCCCTTCCCGATGCGGGAAGGGGTGTAGGGGTTGGGTTATTCCCGTTTGCCCAGCTGGCGGTCCAGCATGAACAGCGATCCCTTGGAATCTCCCAGCATCTTGATCTGGTTCACTATCTCCAGGGTCTGGGCCTCTTCCTCCACCTGCTCGTCCACGAACCACTTGCACATGCTGGCCGTGGCGTGGTCGCCTTCCTTGGTGGCCAGGTTGACGATGTCGTAGATCATGGCCGTCACCTTCTGCTCGTGCTTGTAGGCGTCCTCGAAGACGGTTAGCAGGCTGGCCCACTTGGCCGGCGGGGCGTCTATGGCCTTGAGCGCTATCTGGGAATTGGTGTCCTCCAGGAACTTGTAGAATTTCATGGCGTGGCCCATCTCCTCCTTGGCCTGGACCTTGAACCACTGGGCGGCCCCGTTGAGGTTCTGGTCGGTGCACCATCCCGCCATACCCAGATACAGGTATGCCGAATACATCTCGGCGTTGATCTGCTTGTTGATGATGTCCTGAACGCTCTGCTTGATCATGATATTCTCCTTAAGTTTGAGAAGTTTATTGTTTGTTGTTTGGCGTTTATAACCGCGCATCCCATTCATTGTTTAGATGCTTTTCCCCTCCAAACGATTCAAACAATTTAGACTATTTCAAACGATCAAAGCAAGCCCAAAACTTTGTGCTTTTCCAGTATGGTCTCCGCCAGTTTGTCCAACGCCTCAAAGTCCTCTTTGCGCGGCGCGCCCTTGATGTAGACCGGCTCCAGCACCTCGGCCTTGAGGTTGGTTAAAAGCGACTTGATGGTCTCCACCGCCTTGCTGCCCCAGCCGTAGGATCCGATGATTCCCAGGAACTTTGTCTTGGGCCTTAAGGCCCCCACCAGCGCCGCGGCGTACAGCCCCTGGGGATGCGGGCCCACCAGAGCTGTGGAGGTGGCCAGGATCACCGTGGCGGCATCGACCAGGGAGGAGGCCAGTTCCCCGGTGTCGGTCTTGGTAAGGTTGAAGGGTTTTACTGCGATTCCCCTTTTGACCAGGGCCTCGGTCAGGTGTTTCACCATGGCCTCGGTGCTGCCGTGCATGGAGACCCATGGTATCACCACTTCGTTCTTTACATTCTCCGAACTCCAGTCCTTGTAGGCCTCCATGATGTGGAACGGCTTTTTGTACACCGGTCCGTGGCTGGGGCCTATCAGGTCTATGTCCATGGCCTCCAGCCTCTGCAGATGCTTGACGATGGAGCTGCGGAAGGGCATCATGATCTCGGCGTAATAGCGTTTGGCGCCCTCCAGCACCGTGTCGTCGCAGGCGAAGATGTCGGTGGTGGCCAGGTGCGAGCCCAGGAAATCGCAGGTGAAGAGGACCTTGTCCTCTCTCAGAAAACTGAACATGGTCTCCGGCCAGTGCACCCAGGGGGCCAGGATGAACTCAAAGGTCTTGTCACCCAGGGAAAGGGTGTCCCCGTCCTTGACCACCTGAAACCTGTTCTCCGGGATGTGCAAGAGGTCCATCAAAAAGCCCTTGCACTTCTCGTTGGTCACCACCGCCGCCTGCGGGAATTTCTCCGCCAGGAAACCGATAGAGCCGGAGTGATCCTGCTCGGCGTGGTCGCAGACGATGTAGTCGAGCGCCTTTACATCGTGCTCGGACAGGTTGGCCAGCAGCTCCTCGTACCTGGCCGGGTCCACGGAATCCACCAGCGCTGTCTTTTGACTGCCCTTGACCAGATAGCAGTTATAGCTGGTGCCGTGGGGCAGCGGGATCAGCTCGTCAAAGAGCCTCCGGTCCCAGTCCTGCACCCCCACTGCGTATATGTTCTTCTTTAATTCACGGATCATCTTTTCTCTAATTGTAAATATCTGCTCATACTACATGTCAAATTCCTGAAACTCAATTCCTTCTGAACCGCTAAGACGCTAAGTCCTCCAAGGTTGAATTACGACCCCTTTGTGTCTTTGTGGTTTAAAGCTCCGTTTTAGTCCTCCGGCTCAAAGGCCTCCTTGTCGGCCCCGCACACCGGGCAGACCCAGTCGTCGGGAATGTCATTGAAAGCCGTGCCGGGCTTTACCCCGTTGTCGGGATCGCCGGCCACCGGATCATACTCGTATCCGCAGACGGTGCAGGTGTACTTCTTCATGGCATCTCTCCCACTTTATATTTCCCCCACTAAATACACGAAAAGACCTAAATCATTTCGTGCGGTTTCGAGACTTTAGCGGGAATAAAATCCTAACCCTTGATGTACGAGGGAGCGTTCTGCTGGGTCTTGCCGCCTTTTATTTTATGGTAGTATTCGTAGGTCATGGGCTGCCCCTCGGCCAGGATCTGGGATTCCACCGCTTTCCCGATGAAAAGCGTGTGGCTGCCAAGCTCCACTGTCTGAGTGACCTCTATGTCAAAATGGGCCAGGCTGTATTCCAGCAGTTTGGGGTTGCCGCTGGGGCAGGTCTCGTATTTCATCCCACTGAACTTGTCCACCTGGCGGCCGCACTTGAAGCCGAAGGTGCCGATCAGAGTCAGGGGGGCCTCCTGGGACAGTACCGCGATGGAGAATTTCCGGGAACCCTTTATCAGCTCGGTGGTGTAGTTAAGGCAGTTCAGGCTAACCGCCATCAGCGGCGGCTCGGCCGTTACCTGGAAGACGGTGTTGGCTATCTGCCCGTTCAGTTTGCCGGGCCCGTAGCTGGAGACCAGGTACATCCCGTAGCTGATCAGCCTGAAGGCGTTCTTGTCCATCATCCGCCCCTGATGGCTTTGATGCGGGCGGCCCGATCCGGGGCCCCGAAGACGGCCGCTCCGGCCACCAGCACCTCGACCCCGGCCTCCCTGGCCTGGCGCGAAGTTTCGGGATTGATCCCGCCGTCTATGGATATCAGGGTTTTGGTCTTCCCCTGGTCCTTTAGTTTCTTGATGGTCCGCACTTTGTCCAATACCTCCGGCATGAACTTCTGCCCGCCGAAACCGGGATGGACGCTCATCACTAAGAAAAGATCTATCTCGCCGATCACCGCCAAAACCTTGTCCAACGGGGTTTCGGGGTTAACCGAGAGCCCGGCCTTGACCTTTAGCTTTTTGATCTGTGCGATGGCCGATGCCAGGTCTTCTATGACCTCGGCGTGGATGGTAATGTAGTCGGCGCCGGCCTTGGCGAATTCCGGGGCGTACTTCAGGGGATCGGTGATCATCAGATGGGCATCCAGCGGCAGATGGGAGGATCCCTTGATGGACTTAACGATGAAGGGCCCGAATGTTATATTGGGCACGAAGTGCCCGTCCATCACATCCAGGTGCAGCCAGTCTGCCCCGCCCTGTTCCACCGAGCGGATCTCGTTCTTAAGTTCGGCAAAATCGGCCGACAACAGGGAAGCTGCGATCAAAGTCATCTTATAAAATAAAAAAGGAAATATAAAAGATCAAAAATCGTTCCCGGTATTTTATCTTTGATTTTTTATTTTCTTGACCTGAGTTAATCGAAGGTTAGTTTCCTGTCTCTCAGTTGGCGCTGACCGCCATGTTCACCGTGTCGCCGCCCCTGATTACGAAGCCCGGCTGGGGAGCCTGCATTATGATGGTTCCCGGCTCGGCCGACTGGCCCGGCAGGTACTTGATCTGGCCTATCACCAGGCCCTGGGCCACCAGCGATCCCTGGACCTCGGCCAGCTTTTTGCCCATCAGGTCCGGCATCAGCATCTTGCCCTCGGTGGGTCCGCTGCTCAAGGTGAGCCGGACCCCGCTCTCCCGGGTCAGCTGGGCGCCGGAAGGAGGATTGGAACAGACCACGCAGCCCAAAGCCACCGAGTCGCTGGCCAAGCTGTCGATCCCCGCCACTTTAAGCCCGCTCCGGTCCAACAGGTTTATGGCCCGGACCGAGGAGAGCCCCACCAGATAAGGCACCGTGATCTTTTCGGTGCCCCGGCTCAGGATCACTTTCACCTTGCGCCCGATCTTGACCATCATCTTGGGCTCCGGTTCCTGCAGGGACACCGAGCTGTCGGGGATGCCGGGATCATACTGCCATCCGGCCAGCATTATGTCCAGGCCCTTTTGGGAAAGGACCTCTTTAGCCTGGTCGAAGGTCAGGCCCTTGATGTCCGGCATCTCCACCACCGCTCCCCGCCGCACCACCCAGGGCATCATCACAAAGTTGCTCAGCAAAAAACCAAACAGAAACACTGCGGAAAGGATCAGCACGGTCCGCCAAAATTTAGGATATGTCTTGAAAATGCCTGCCATCTTTATTCTTCGGGTTCGATGTCGGTGGTCACCCAGATGCTGACGTTGGAGCCCTTGGCCACCTTGGAGCCGGCCTGGGGATCCTGCCGGACCACCAGGCCCGGGTCGTTCTCTTCGTCGTAAATGTAGCGGACGCTGCCCACATTAAGCCCGGCCTGCTTGATCATCTCCTGGGACCTGCTTTTCCCGTAGCCCTTCACCGCCGGCACCGCCACTTCTCCGGCCCCGGCGCTGACCACCAGGTCCACCGGGCTGTCCTTCTGGGTCTTGTTGTTGAATGCCGGGTTGCTGGATATCACCGCATCCTTGGGCACGGAATCGGAGGGTTGCATGGAAACCTGCCCCAGCTTCAGCCCGGCCTGCTGCAACATAACCGTGGCCTGGGGCAGCAGCAGCCCCTGCAGCATCGGAACGCTGGAACCACCGCCGTTGGGCCATACCTTGATGGTGGAACCCTTGCGCACCTTGCCCCCCGGTACCGGGTCCTGCTTGCTGACCGCGCCCTCGGGCACGGTGGCATCGTTGATGGCGTCCTCCGTGTAGACCCGGAAACCCCGGCCCTCCAGGATGGACTTGGCTATCTCCACCTTCTTGCCGGTCACATCCGGGACCTCGGACATGTCCATGATGGGCTGGATCACGCCCCAGAAAAGCAGGCTCATCAAAAGCCCGCTTAGGGATCCCGAGATGATGGCCGCGATCACCGGCTTTTTGCTGCTGCTCTGCTCGTAAATTGGCATGAAGCGCTCCGTAATTTAGGTAATATATTGAATGGGTGGTTATTTCTGTCTGACCAGCCGGGCGGCAAAGGCTCCGTCCATGCCGTGGAGATGGGGCCAGCTGCTGAAGAACCCGTCTTGAACCAGCTCCCGGGGCACGAAATTCCCGGCGTCTTCGATGGTGAACTCCTGGTTTTGGGCCAGGAACTTTTTTATCACCCCCCGGTTCTCCTCCGGCGTCACCGTGCATGTGCTGTAGACCAGGGCCCCGCCGGGTTTGACCAGCCCGGCCGCGTTGGTGAGTATCTGAAGCTGCAGTTGGGATAGCCGGGCGATGTCCGGCTCCTTTATCCTCCACCGGATGTCCAGCCGGCGGCGAAGCGCCCCCAGGCCGCTGCAGGGCGCGTCTATCAGCACCAGGTCGAACTTTTTCCGGAAGGAAAATACTGCGGCATCGGCGCAGACAAGGGAATACGATTTCAATCCCAGCCGGGTGAAATTCTCCTTGATCAAAGAAAGTTTTTGTTCCGAAAGGTCAACCGCCAGCAGGTTTCCAATGTCCCCCATCTGCTCCAGCACCGCGCCGGCCTTGCCGCCGGGAGCGGCGCACAGGTCCAGGACACAGTCGCCTGGTTTGGCCCGGGCCAGCAGGGAAACCGCCTGGCTGGAGGGATCCTGATAATAGAAATATCCCCGGCTGAACAATGAGTCATCAGCCAGCCCCGCCGGGTTATCCACTTCCAGTGCAGCCGGAATGTATCTATTGGCCGAGGTATTGATGCCCGACAGGCTTAAGTTTTCCTGAAGCTCCAAAGCCCCTGTTTTCAGGGTGTTTGGGCGGATGATGACCTGGGCCTGCCGGTTGTTGGCCTGCAGCAGATCTTTCGTCCCCGCTTCTCCCAGTTCCTTCAGCCAGCGCTTCACCAGCCAGAGGGGATGCGAATATTCTATGGACAGGTCCCGGGCTTTATCCCCCGAACTTATTGGCTTCAAATGCCTTCGGTGCCTAATTATATCCCGTAGCACCGCATTTGTCAAGCCAATTATGTTCTTGCGGCCATAGCGTTTGGCCAGGTTCACGCTCTCGTTGACCGCGGCAAAAGGCGGGATCCGGTCCAGCTTGGCGATCTGATACAAACCCAGGCGCAGGATGTTCTGTTCCCAGGGGGTCAGCGACTTCAGGCCGCTCTTCAGGGACTGATCCAGCACCCAGTCCAGCCACATCCGGTGGCGCAGGACCCCGGCTGTCAGTTCGTGGGCCAGGGCCTTGTCCGGCAGGGAAAGGCCGCTCTCCTTCAAATTCTTTTTAAGGACCTGGTCGTAATAGACTCCGTCGGTGCCGGCCTTGGAAAGGGTCTTTAACGCTAATTCCCGTGCTTCCACTTTACCTCCCGTCCCAGCAGCACCGAAAGCCCCAGGGCCACCTGATCCATGTCCACCAGGGTGTTGCGGCAGGGGCCGTGCGGCCGCTGGTTCAAAATGCCGTAGACCGGGATGGGATAGGCATCGTGGATGCCCGAGACCAGGTCCCGCTCGCAGGCCACCGCCAGGATGGAGGTGGGCTTCAGCTCCACGATCACACGGCGGGCCAGGGTTCCGCCGGTGGCCACCGAGATCTGGACCCCGGTCTCATCGGCGATGGCGGCCAGGCCGGTCAGGGGGCATTTCCCGCAGCGCTTGCAGTTTCTAATGTCGGAGGTCACCCGGTGGGGGCAGTCGGCCAGCTGCAGGCAGTGTGGCAGAAGTATCAGGATCCGGGCCGGGTCCAGCCGTTTGCCGGCGGCCCGCACCAGGGCATTGTTGAAGGCTACGAACGATTCCCCTATCCTCTCCCGGCCGATCCCCAGCAGATAACCCAGCATCAGGTTCAGGGGATACAGCACCTTGACCGTCACCTGTTTCTTGCCGTGGGGGAACAGAAAATCCTTCTCAGTCAAGGCGGAGAGGAACAGCAGGAACAGCCCCCCGCTTACCACCAGCAGGAACAGCGCGGCGGCGATGGCGGCGGCATAGAACAGCCAATCTCCCAAATGCTGCAGCCTGGGCACTATCAGCCAGAAAAGCACGGCCACTCCGCCGATCAGGATCACCAAGCTTAAGATGGAGAGGCTTAAGAATATTTTTTTGCTGACTTTCATGTTAACTGTTCGCCTGCATCCAGCCTGTATCCCCGCAGGAATTCCTGGCCGCTCATTTCCTTTTTCCCCTGGGGCTTCACTTTCAGCAGGACTAAGGACCCGTCACCGGTTTTTATCACCGGACCCTTGCTCTTATCTATTGAAACTACCAGCCCCGGAACTTCTTCGGTATTCAGTATTCTGTATTCAGTATTCTGTAGAATTTCCAGGATCTCCAGCCTTTTCTCTTTGAACATGGTAAAAGCCCCGGGCCTGGGCGTCAGCCCCCGCACCTGGTTTTGGATTTCCAGGGATTTTCGTTTCCAGTCTATGTGCCCGTCCTTTGGCGAAAGCTTCGGGGCAAAGGTGACCAAAGATTCATCCTGTTTTTTGAATTCGGATCTTCCCTCCTTCATAACTTCTAAACTTCTAGTTATGAGATCCGCTCCCAGCCCGGACAACCGTTCCTCCAACTGGCCTGCATTTTCATCGTTACTGATCGCCACGGTTTCCTGCAGTATGATGTCCCCGGCGTCCATACGGCTGTTCATCAGGATGCTGGTGATTCCGGTCACCTTGTCGCCGTGAAGCAAAGCGTGGTTGATGGGCGCCGCCCCCCGGTATTTTGGCAGCAGCGAGGGGTGCAGGTTCACCGCCCCGTGTTTGGGTATACTCAGGATGTTCCGGGGTAAAAGCAGACCGTAGGCTACGACCACCAGAACATCGGGCTGAAGGTTTGAAAGGTGATCAATGGTGCTGTTGTCTTTTAATGCCGCCGGCTGGCAAACCGGCAAGTTCAGTTCCAACGCTTTTTGCTTGACCGGGGAAAATGCAATGCTGCGGCCCCGGCCCGCCGGCCGGTCCGGCTGGGCAAAGACCGCCAGTATCTCGTGTCCCTTGTGATGGAGGGCCTCCAGGGTGGGTACGGCAAAGGCCGGAGTGCCCATGAATACTATCTGCATTATTAAGCTACCACTTGATGTTCATTCCCAGCTGGAATGGCAGTTCCTGCACCATTCTGTCAAAGGTGGAAAGATATCCGTAATCAACGGTTATACCCAGCCTGGCGGTGATCGGGACCCTTATTCCGGCGCTTATCTGGCCGAATGAGCGATAGAACGTCTCGCCTGTACCTTCCACCACTCTGGTATACTGCATAGGGTAATAGTCGCCTTCAATGGAATTAACAGTCAACTGACCAATATGCGAGGTCATCACCCCCAAACCCAGCTTGAGGTTGGTTCCCAGAAGTGACCTCGCCTTTATTAACCTGGCATAGACCTCGAAAGGGGCCTGCCATGTTGGCTCCCCATTCCAAACGCAACTAAACGCAAATTCCTCGTACGCCCCTGTAGGTTTGGCGCTGAAACTTTGGTAGGAACCCGATCCGCCCACGGCCAGCCAGCTTTTCATCCGCAATTCAGTGCCACCGCCAATTTGCCAGCCATTACCCCAGTTAAAGAAAGGCTTGGTGCGGTTATCGTACACTTTCCAAACGGAACAGGCATTATTCAGCCAGCCATAATTGAAGTTCATGCTCCATTGGGCAAATACTGCCGCCGGCATTAGGATCAGAATAAAAACTATGGCTAGTGTTTTTTTCATTTTCCCCCCGGCTATTCGCAGGTTTCCTTCAGTTTCTTCTTGCTGCCGTAGATCAGCCACAGCAGGCCGCCCAACAGCGAAATCCCCACCGCCACCAGATGATAGACGAATCCCAGCGACAGGGCCTGGGAGTGGCTCAGGCCGGCCCGGCCGAAGAACACTATGAAGGCCCCCTCCTGCAGGCCCCAGCCGTTGACCGACAGCGGGATCATGCTCACCGCCCCGATCACCGGCATGTACAAAAAGAAGGGGATGATGGAAATGGTGATGTCCAGCGATATGGCGATGAAATAGGCGGTGAACACCACAAACAGCTGGACCAGCAGGGACTGGACGAAGGCCCAGAAGACCTCTTTCTTGTGGGTGCGGTAGGCGTAAAGGGAATGGTAAAAATCTATCAGGTGGTGTTCGGCCTTTTCTATCAGGGGCAGCTTCAGCATCCAGCGGAATTTTTTCACCAGGGTCTTGTTCAGGAACAGCACCACGAACAACAGCGCCGCCGCAATGCCGATTACCATGCCCTTCAACAGGCTTATCTCCTGGCCGGTCTTGGCCACCAGAATCAGCCCGATGATGCCGGTGATGATCACACCGAACAGACCGATGAAGCGGTCCACCAGCACCGAGGCCAGGGCCTCGGATTTCTTGTTGCAGTCGTCCACCACCAGATAGGCCCGGGCCAGGTCGCCGCCCACCGTGGTAGGCAGGAAGTTCCCGAAGAACAGGCCGTTAAGAAAGTAGCGGAAAAGCCTCCAGTACCCGGCCTTTATTCCCCGGGCCGCCAGCAGTATCTGCCACCGCCAGTTGCAGAAGGCGTTGACTATCAGGTAAGCCAGGAAAGCCGCGGCCAGGTACCACAGGTCTATGCTCCTCAGGGACTCGGCCAGCTCCCGCCGGTCCACCTTCAGCAGTATCCAGCCTATCAACCCCAGGCTGATCAATATCCGGAAGACCAATAACAATGTTTTCTTCAGGGCCTGTTTCATCGTTCACCTTCCAATTGTTGGGCAGTTCTTTTTTGCTTGATGAAGTATTCCAGGGCTATGCTTCCCGGGAACATCTGTTCTCTGATCCGGCGGTCGGAGACCTTTCTGAGCGCCTGGACCCGGCGGTGTTTTTTCCAGACCGTAAAGGGGTTCTCCAACAGCCACCAGCCCGCCTGCACTATGGCCCGGGCCCATTCCCAGTTGCCTGAGGCAACGGCCTTGGCGAAGGCGGCCGCTTCCAGCAGCATCCGGCCGGGCCAGACCCATAGCAGCGAGCCCAGGGAATAGTTCTTCCACATCATCAGCTGGCTGTTGCGGTGGTTAAGGTACATCTTGCGAAAATTGCCGGTGGGCAGCGAGCCCCCGGAAAGATGATAGATCACCGAGCCGGGAACGGAGACCACCCGCAGGCCCAGCAGGTGAAGCCGCCAGGCCAGGTCAATCTCCTCCATGTGCATGAAAAAATCCTCGTCCAGCAGGCCGGAGGCTTCTATGGCCTGGCGCCGGTAAATTGAGGCCGAGCCCGAAGCCCAAAAGATGTCGGCGGGATACCGGTCATACTGGCCGCGATCATTTTCTGTATCTTCAAACAGCCGGCCCCGGCAATAGGGATAGCCGTAGGCGTCCATCAGGCCGCCGGCCCCGCCGGAATAGTCGAAACGGGTCCGGTCCTTCAGCCATAGGATCTTGGGCTGGGCCGCGGCAACGGTGGCATCCTTGTCAAGCTCCAGGACCAGCTGTTCCAGCCAGTCCGGCTTGACCTCGGTGTCGTTGTTGAGCAGCACCACATATTCCTCGGTGGTGGACCGGATCCCCAAGTTGCATCCGCCGGCATAGCCCAGGTTCTTGTCGGACTTGATCACCTGGATCCGGGGATAATTCTGTTTGGCCCATTCCTGACTGCCGTCGGTGGAGGCGTTGTCCACCAGATAGACCGTGTAATCCGAATACCCCGTCTTGAACAGGGAAGGCAGACAATCCTCCAGCAGCTTCTGTCCGTTGTAATGGGGAATTATTATGGCGACTTTGGTCGGCATGGCGATTGTACGTTAGCGTTTCAAATAAATCACAATGATTATCCAATCAGCGCAGGAGGCATGGAGAACAATCGATATCAACCCCGGTTGTCGCGTTAAAACGATCAGTGAGCATCGCAGTTGATGGCGGAAAAGCTTGTCTGGCATGTTTGAGGGCTTACCAAAGCCCGAGTTCAGACAAGCCCGCCAGCAACGAGAAGCGCAACGCACGGAGAGTTTTAAGCGACGAGCTTTTTTCTTTTTGGTTCTTTTTCTTAGTTGGCGGCACAAAAAAGAAAAAGAACATAATTAAGTCAATACCTGCGTTTTCACCAAACCCGCCATATTCTTTCTGTTTTTCCTTAGCAAGTTAGACAGGCATTTAAATCATGTTAATCCTGTCTTCCCTAAAGCCATAGAGTTAGTATTACGCTTCAGACCCCCTGGGCCAGCCGCTCGGCCAGCCTGGCCGGCAATCCGGCCTTTAGTATCTTTTGCTGGGCCTGGGTGATGTCGTATTCCACCCGCCTGACGATCAGCTCCCGGCGCTGGCTGTCATAGACCGCATAGCAGGCCCGGGGGTCGCCGTCCCTCGGCTGGCCCACGCTCCCGGCGTTGATGATGTAACGGTTCCCCGGCTCCAACCGCAGGTATTCCCGCCCCGCCATCGAGCATTCCCCGTCAGGATCAAGCCGCCAGAAGATAGGCAGGTGGGAGTGTCCTATAAAACAGAGCGGCAGGGAAAAATGCTCGAACTGGTATTCGGCCTCGTCCATGGAAAGTATGTAGCGCCATTCCTGGGGTTTTTCCGGGGCCGAGTGCGCCGCCACAAAGATCCCTTCAGGCCAGGATACCTCCTTTAAAAGGGGAAGATCATACAGCAGCTTTTTCTCGGCGGGGTCCAAGACTTTGGAGGTCCACTCCACCGCCTTGCGGGCGTTGGCGCTGAAGAAGGAGATTTCCAGCCTTCCGGCCACCCCGTGATCGTGGTTCCCGGCCACCACGGTCCGGCAAAGCTCCAGCGTCTCCCGCAGGCAAAGGCCGGGCTCGGCCCCGTAGCCCACGATGTCGCCCAGACAGATCACTTCATCCGGCTGCTCGTTTTTCAGGCTGGCCTTGACCGCGCTTAAGGCCTGATGATTGCCGTGGATGTCCGAGATGATTGCATACCGCATAACTTCACCGTAAATGGGTTTTGGGGTTCAAATCTGTTTTGCCATTTCCTTGTAGACATTGTCCAGGATGCCGTTGATGAATTTCCCGGACTGCCCGTCCCCGAATTTTTTCCCCAGTTCAATGGACTCATCAATGGCCACCTTGGGCGGCACCTCGGCCGGCAGGTACATCAGCTGGGCCACTCCCAGCCTCAGGATGTTCCGGTCCACCACCGCCATCCGGGAAAGCTTCCAGTTCTTGGCCGAACGCTCGATGATCTGGTCGATCTCCCGGATATTCCCGGCCACCGCCTGCACCAGGCTGATGGTAAAGTCGATGGCCTGGCCGGAATTCCTCTGCCGGATGTCGTACAGAGCCTCCTCCGGCGGGATACCGGTAAGCTCCATCTGGTACAAAGCCTGCAGGGCCAGCTCCCGGTATTTGTGCCTGGTGCTCATTTGCTTTTGCCGAGCTTCTGGTACAGGTCCGCCATCTCGATGGCGAACAGGGCAGCCTCCCAGCCTTTGTTGCCGGACTTGCTGCCGGCCCGCTCCAGGGCCTGCTCCAGATTGTCGGTGGTCACCACTCCGAAGATGGCCGGCACGCCGGTGCTCATGGAGACCTGGGCCACGCCCTTGGCCACCTCGGCCGCGATGTAGTCAAAATGCGGGGTGTCGCCCCTGATCACCGCACCTAGACAGACCACGGCGTCGTAGCGCTTGGAGGCGGCTAGTTTGGAAGCGGCTCCCGGGATCTCAAACGAGCCCGGCACCCAGACTATGTCTATCTGGTCGGCCTCGGCCCCGTGCCGCAGCAGGCAGTCCTGGGCGCCATCCAGCAGGCGGGCCCCCACCAGGTCGTTGAACCGGGAGACCAGCAGGCAGAACCTTTTGCCCTTGGCATTCAGCTGGCCTTCATAAACCTTGTGCTTCATTTTCTCTCCTTTATAAAACAATATTTACTTCGCATCATTAATGATTTCTCTAATGAACCAGAGTTCAGAATAGATCGTTGTATCCTATGGATCTGCGTTGATCGGCGTCCTAATAGGGTGGTCCGTTCTTTCCATCCGAGCCGTCTTCAGTTGTTGACGCAGTTGCCGAAATCCAGCATGTGCCCCATCTTCTCCTGTTTGGTCTTGAGGTAGCGGAGATTGGAAGGATTGGGGCAGATCTGCACCGACACCCGTTTGGAAATCTTCAGACCATAGCCTTCCAGGGCCGTGATCTTCTGAGGATTGTTGGTGATCAGGTTGATGCTGGTCAGCCCCAGGTCGGCCAGGATCTGGGCCCCTATCCCGTAGTCCCGCTCGTCGGCCTTGAAACCCAGGGCCAGGTTGGCCTCCACCGTATCCATGCCCTTGTCCTGAAGCTGGTAGGCCCGCAGCTTATTGACCAGCCCTATTCCCCGGCCCTCCTGGCGCATGTACAGGAAGACCCCGCAGCCCTTTTTGCCGATCATTCTCATGGCCGAGGCCAGCTGGTCGCCGCAATCGCAGCGCAGCGAGCCAAGAATGTCCCCGGTCAGGCACTGGGAATGGACCCGCACCAGCACGTTCTTTTTGCCCCTGACCTCGCCCTTGACCAGCGCCAGGTGATGGTATTTCTCGATCAGGTCCTCGTAGACCACCAGGTTGAATTCCCCGTATTTAGTGGGAAGTTTAAGACTCAGGATGTTCTTGACCAGTTTTTGCTTGGACCGGCGGTAGAGTATCAGGTCCTTGACGGTGACGATCTTCAGCTTGTGCTTCCTGGCAAAGGCAAACAGGGCCGGACCCTTGGCCATGCTGCCATCATCGGACATGATCTCACAGAGGATGCCCGAAGGATACAGCCCGGCCAGCCCGGCCAGGTCGGCCGCGGCCTCGGTGTGCCCGGCCCTCCGCAGCACCCCGCCCTCCACCGCCTGCAGGGGGAAGATGTGGCCCGGACGGGCCAGATCGGCCGGCTTAGCCTTGGGATCGATCAGGACCTTGATGGTCCGGGCCCGGTCATGGGCCGAGATCCCGGTGGTGGTGCCCTTGACCGCGTCCACCGAAACCGCAAAGTTGGTGCCGAGTTTTGAGGTGTTGCGCTCCACCATGGGCGAAAGCTTCAGCTGCTCCAGCCTGGCCGCCGTCAGCGAAACGCAGACCAGCCCCCGGCCCTCCCTGGCCATGTAATTGATGGCCTGGGGCGTTACTTTGGCCGAGGCCATCACCAGGTCGCCTTCGTTCTCCCGGTCCTCGTCGTCCACCACTACTATCATTTTGCCCAGCTTGATATCCTTCAGCGCTTCGGGTATGGTATTGAATTTCAGTTTGCTGCTCATTGATTCCCTTATTAAAATAACATCCCTTATTTTGCCACAGAAAGCATGCCCTGAGCGAAGTCGAATGGGCACATAAAACACAAATTATTTTTTTACTTTTTGTGCCCCTTGTGCCTTTTGTGGTTAATGGTTATTCCCTTTTAGAATTGACTCCACGTATTTAGCCATTTGATCCAGTTCCAGGTTGACCCTGTCCCCGGTTTTGATGCTCTGGAGATTGGTGTTCTTCCAGGTATGGGGAATTACTGCGGCCCTGAACCCCCGGACGGTCTTCTGGGCCACGGTCAGGCTGATCCCGTCCACCGCCGCCGAGCCTTTGGTGATGATGTATTTCAGGTACTTGCTGCCGGCCGAGACATCGATGGTTGCGCCTTGGCTGTTTTTTATGACCTGCTCCACCCGGCCCAGGCAGTCCACGTGCCCGGCCACCAGATGCCCGCCCAGCCGGTCGCCCAGCTTAAGCGCCCGCTCCAGGTTGACCACTATGCCGGCCCGGAGGCTCTTGAAAGTTGTGGTATCCAAGGTCTCCCGGCTGAGGTCGGCGGCAAAGCCGTCTTTCAGTATCCTGACCACAGTAAGACAGGCCCCGTTGACCGCAATGCTCTCGCCCAGCGCCAGGTCCTTAAAACCCGACGTGATCTCAATCTGCGCGCCGCTGGACTTTATTTGCAGAGCTTTGATCGTTCCTGTTATTTCAATTATCCCGGTGAACACTGGTTACCACTATTTGATTTTTAGTTTTTGATTTATTATTTTGAAATGTATCCTTCCACCAGCACATCCTTTCCCAGCATCCGGCATTCCATGTCCCCCAGCTTAAATGCGTCCTTGAGCTCGGAGATCCCCAGCTCCCCCACCGCCGCTACGCCCTGGGCGCCGATGATGTTGGGAGTATAGATCATAACCACCTTGTTCACCAGACCCAGCTTCAGGAACGAAGCCGCCAGCTTGCCGCCGCCCTCCACCAGAAGGCTGCAGTACTCGTCCAGCCCCATCTGATGAAGCAGAGCCTTCAGGTCAACATAGCCTTTGGCATCCTTGCCAATGGTCCAGACATCAATGCCTTTGGCTTCGATCTTCTTTTTCTTGTCCTGGTCGGCGGCCGAGGTGGTGACCATGATGGTCTTGGCCTTGCCATCGTTCAGCACCTTGGAATCCAGGGAAAGCGACAACTTGCCGTCGGTTATGAACCTGGTGGGCTGCTTGCTTTCCGGGTTGTCCACCAGGCGCACCGTCAGCTGCGGATCGTCGGCGACCACGGTATTGGATCCCACCATCACCGCTTCGTGCCCCAGCCGCAACTGGTGGACATAGCGCCGGGCCTCGTCTCCGGACAGGCCGGTGGTAGTGCCCTGCCCCATTGATATCCTGCCGTCCAGGCTTGCCGCCAGTTTCAGGGTCACAAAGGGCAGGCCGCTTTTCATGTAGCTAAAGTAGACCTCGTTCATTTTTACCGCTTCTTGTTCCATCACTCCACCGATCGTTTCAATTCCGTTTTTGGTTAATGTTTTGTGCCCTTCCCCGCTGACCCTGGGGTTGGGGTCGGCCGTGGCATAGACCACTTTTTTTATCCCGGCCCTGATTATCGCTTCCGTGCAGGGCGGCGTCCGGCCCTGGTGGTTGCAGGGCTCCAGGGTCACGTACAGCGTGGCCCCCCTGGCCTGTTCCCCGGCCTGGGCCAGGGCTTCGATCTCGGCATGGGGCATCCCGGCCTTCTGGTGATAGCCCTGGCCTACGATCTCCCCGTTATTGACCAGCACCGCCCCCACCATGGGATTGGGACAGGTTCGCCCCCGGGCCTTGGCCGCCAGCGCCAGGGATCGCGCCATGTATTGCAGGTCTGAGTTCAAGGTATCGGACATGAAAAAATCCCCTAAATATGCTTCAGGGGATTGAATGGATTAAAGCCTGATGAATGAAACCGGGATTATTGAAAGATCACTTGTTCAGTCTTGATCAGCAATCCGATCTCACCGATCCATCAGTCCTTCTCCCATCCGGACTCTTACCGTCGGCTCCGGAATTCCACCGGATCAATCTTGCTGCCCACTAATACTTGTCCTGAGCAAAGTCGAAGGAAACACTAAACCCCAGTATTGTTTTAGAGTGTTTCGTGTATTTCGTGGGCAGGGAGATTCGCGGGCTTTTAAAACCGCCGGTCGGGGAATTGCGCCCCGCCCTGAAGGTGCTATAAATATAACTGATTGACGATAAAAAGTCAAGTATTATCGCATTCCTGACCTATCCCAGGACGCCCTCCACAAACTCTTCTGCATCAAAGACCTTCAGGTCGCCCGCCCCTTCGCCCACCCCGGCCAGCACCACCGGAAGTTTCAGCTCCTGGGCGATGGCCAGCACTATCCCGCCCTTGGCGGTGCCGTCCAGCTTGGTCAGCACGATACCGCTGACCGGTATGGCCTCGGAGAAAAGCCGGGCCTGGGAAAGCGCGTTCTGGCCGGTGGTGGCATCCAGCACAAGCAACGTCTGGTGGGGCGCGCCAGGCATCTTCTTGGCGATGGTGCTGTGGACCTTTACCAGTTCATCCCGGAGGTGCTTTTGGGTGTGCAGACGGCCGGCGGTGTCTATGAGAAGAACATCCGTTTTCTGTGACAGAGCGGCGCTGACAGCATCAAAGGCCACGCTGGCCGGGTCGGCCCCGGGAGCCGAGCCCACGAAGCCTGACCCTATCTTTTTAGACCATAGTTCCAACTGCTCGATGGCCGCCGCCCGGTAGGTGTCGGCCGCAGCCAGCATCACTTTGCTGCCGTTGGTAATGAGCATGTTCCCCAGCTTGCCGATTGTGGTGGTCTTGCCCGAGCCGTTGACCCCGGCGATCAGCCATACCTGGGGCTTACACAAGAATTCTGAATTCTGAATTCTGAATCCATTCGTAAGTTTGGCAAAGCCGCCATGCTCAGGACAAGTTTCTGAATTCTGTGAAATGATGGCCAGCATCTCCCGCTTCAGCCGTTCAATGGCCGTCAGTTCCTGGTCTCCGTTCTTGACCGATTCCAGCAGCTTTCCCGCGGCCTGCGGCCCGACATCCGCCAAAAGCAAAAGCTCCTCCAGCTCCCCGTATTCGGAAGCGCTCAGAGCTTTTTTTCCGGTGAACAGTTCGGAGATCCTGCCCAACACCCCCTGGCGGGTCTTGCTCAACCCCTCTTTTAGTGACTTGAAAATTGACATCTATGTTTTTTAACGGGCACTTTATTTTAATTTATTATCTGCGTTAATCCGCGTCCAAAAAATGTTTCTGGTCTTTCTTTACCCAAGGGATCGTCCTTTTACCATTTTTTAAAACGCCAGAATATCATGAATCCGGCCACCGAGACCAGGGCCAGGCCAATTATCATCCAGAAGGCCAAAGGATGGTCCTGGATGGGGATCTTGACGTTCATGGAGAAGGCACTGACCACGAAGGTGGGCACCATGATCCCGATGGTGATGATGTTCAGGGTCTTCATCAGCACGTTGAGGTTGTTGGAGACGATGGAGACCCGGGCGTCCATCAGGCCGGCCAGGATGTTGGAATAGATGTCGGCCTGCTTGTAGCACTGATTGTTCTCGATGGTGACGTCGTCCAGAAACTCGTGTTCCTCCTGGGTAAAGCCGATCTTGGCGGAGTTGGATTTGAGCTTTTCGATCACCGTGGAATTGGAGTTGATGGCGTTGAGGTAATAGACCAGGCTTTTTTCCAGGGTGAACAGGTTCAACAGATAGCGGTTCTCCATCGAGGAGCTGATCTTGGACTCCAGCGAATCGGAGACCATGTTGATGATCTTCAAATGCTCAACAAAATGGTAGATGGACCGGTATATCAGCTTCAGGGCGGCGTCGTTGATCGAGCTGACCTTGTTGAAGATTTTGCCTTCGAACAGCGGAATGTCCTCAGAAACCACCACCACCAGCCGGTCCTTGAACAGGAACAGCCCGAACGAGGAGACCTTGAACAGGAACTCCTCGCGGGCCGAATAATTCTGGGGCCGCTTTAAGATCAGGGCCAGATGATCAGGCTCAAATTCCAGCCGGGATTGTTCGTCCGGGTCCAGGGCGGAATTAAGGGTGTGTTCGTCCAGTTTAAGTTCGGAGACCAGATATTTTTTCTCGGCCTCGTCCGGGTTGATGAACATCTGGATGGGGCAGGCCGCCCCCTGGCCGGGGCATATTTTAAGATCGCTTAACTGATACCCTCTTTGCATCTCTTGCTCCCTGTCTTGCCCCTTGTTCTTCCTGCTGGGACAAATGTGGTTAAAGGTCTCAGTCGAATTTGACCGAAACTATCTTGGAGATCCCCGGCTGTTCCATGGTCACGCCGTACAGCCGGTCGGCCGCCTCCATGGTCCGCTTGTTGTGGGTGATCACCATGAACTGGGTGCTGGCGGAAAAATCCTTGAGCATTTTGCAGAACCTCTGGACATTGGCGTCATCCAAGGGGGCGTCGATCTCGTCCAGCACGCAGAAGGGGGCCGGCTTCACCAGGTAGATGCCGAACAGCAGGGCGGTGGCGGTCAGGGTCTTCTCGCCGCCCGAGAGCAGGGTGATGGACTTCATGCTCTTGCCTTCGGGAGTGGCCAGGATCTCGATCTCGGCCTCCAGCGGGTCCTCGCTGCCTGAAAGCCTTATCTCGGCCTCGCCCCCGATGAACAGCCGCTGGAATATCTGGACGAAGCCCTTCTTGATCCCCTCCAGCGTCTCCAGGAACATGGCCCGGGCGGTCTCGTCGATCTTGGTGATGGAGGTCATCAGGTCCTGCTTGGCCGTCAAAAGGTCTTCCCGCTGCTTGGACAGGAAGCCGTAGCGCTCCTCCTCGGCATTCAGCTCCTCAAAGGCCGCAAAATTGATCGGCCCCAGTTTCTTGAGTTTTAACTTCAGGTCTTCGGTCCGGGTGCGGGCGGCGTTCTCGTCAAATTCTTCCGGCTGGGGCAGTCCGGCCAGTTCGGTCTGGTATTCGGCCTGCATCCTCTGGGCCAGGTTGTCGTATTCGTTGTTCAATGAACCCAGGTCTATCTGGGACTGAGACAACTGCTGCTGCAGATCCTCGTGTTCACGGCGGACCTTATGCATGCCCTCTTCGGCATTTTTAAGATCGGCCAGCGATCTTTGGCTTTGCTTTTGGAACTCCTCCCTTTGAGACATGGCGGACTTGCGCAGGGACGATTGTTTTTCCAGTTCCACATTGAGCGATTCCGCCTCCTGTTGCAGCTGAGCCATGCTGCCGAAGCTGTTTTCGTCTTCGGCCCTCAGGTCTTGGATCCGCTCCAGCGATTCGTTCTTACGGCTCTCGGTTTCCTCCAGCTCCCGCCGGATCCCCTCCAACCTGGCATTCAACCCGGATAGTTCCAGTTTGTGGGCGTTCACTTCGGCGGCTTTCTGGGTCCGGTCCTGCTCCAGAGTTTGGACCTCCTGTTCCCTCAGGGTCAGAAGCTG